>CAZLYW010000001.1:0-69086 GCA_964563915.1 uncultured Candidatus Peribacteria bacterium
TGGTGGGCCAGGGGGGATTTGAACCACCGACCCCCGGTTTATAAGTCCGGTGCTCTAACCAACTGAGCTACTGGCCCGTGGGACTCACCTTAGCATACGAGCAATTCCCGCTCATGAATCGAAAAATAGAGTTTTTCCGTAACAAAAGCCCAAAAAAGCCGTTTTACTAGGGCAATGTTGCGCACCACTCCCCATGGTTCGACTCCGCTCGCCATCGGTGCTCCGTTTTATTTGGAGCTACACGAAACAGCATCTCGGCATGCTCCTGCTGATGCTCCTCCTGCAGATCCTCTCGACCGCGGGTGCGCTCGCACAGCCGTTCTTCTACAAGAACGCGATTGACGCAATCGCCGGTGCTTCGTCTACGCTCAGCACCGGCTTCTCTCCGGATCCCGCAGTGGTGCGTTATGCGATGACGATGATGGCACTGGGGATCGCGGTCGCGGTCGCGTTCCTGATCCTCGACCAGATGAGCCACCTGGCGCTCGCCTGGGTGGAATCGCGCATAATGCGCGCCGTCTGGGTGGACGTCTTCTCGAAGGTCCAGCAGCTTTCGACCAGCTTTCACGTGAACGAGTTCGCTGGTGCCACCTCGCGCAAGATCGGCAGGGGAGTGGACACGATCGAAGGCATCCTCGACCGGATCTGGATGAACTTCCTTCCGGCGATCATCCTGATCATCGGACTCATGGCTGTGCTGTGGTTCTACGCACCGCTGATCGGACTGGCGATGCTCATCGGGATCATTCTCTTCACGATGCTCTCCGTCTCGCTGAACCTCTTCCTGGCGAAGTACTACACCTGGACGGACGAGCAGGATACACGGGTCTCGGCCAACATGGTCGACAGCATCGCGGCGAACTCGCTCGTGAAGTCCTTCGCTGCCGAGGAGAAGGAAGACGCCCGGCACGATAGAGGCGTTGCCGAGTGGCAGAAGAGGCAGTGGACATCGTGGAACATCTCGACCTGGTTCCTGCTGATCCAATTCCTCTTCCTGCTGGGTCTTGAGCTCGTGGTGATCCTCCTCGCGGTGCACCTCTGGTCGACTGGTCGCTTTACCGTCGGAGGATTCATCATCGTTGTGTTCTACGTGATGCAACTCTGGAATCGGTTGCTCGATATCGGCCGCAACACGCGCGAATTCCTCAAGGCCTGCGCGCACTGCGAAGAGATGATTCAGATCGCGGAGCGTCCGCAGCTCGTCCACGATGCGACGAATGCCAAGCTGCTGCTCGTGAAGAACGGAGAGGTGCGGTTCCACAGTGTTCGTTTCCAATATGAGCGCGCTCTGCAGCCGATCTTCAATGATCTGAGCGTGACCGTCCGGCCCAGCGAAACAGTTGCCCTCGTCGGCCACTCCGGCGGCGGCAAGAGCACATTCGTGAAACTGTTGGTGCGCCTGTACGATGTCACCGGTGGCTGCATCACGATCGATGGCCAGGATATCCAAGACGTCACGCAGGAGAGCCTGCGCAGCTCCATCGGTCTGGTGCCGCAGGACCCGATCCTCTTCCACCGCACCATCGCGGAGAACATCGCGTACGGGAAGCCCGATGCGACCCTCGACGAGATCGAACGGGCGGCGAAGCTCGCGCATGCCTACGAATTCATCAACGTTCTTCCGCAGAAGTATGAGACTCTGGTCGGTGAGCGGGGCATTAAGCTCTCCGGCGGTGAACGCCAGCGCGTTGCCATTGCACGAGCGATCCTCGCAGACAAGCCGATCCTCATCCTCGACGAAGCGACGAGCAGCCTGGATTCTTTGAGCGAGCAGTACATTCAGGAAGCTCTCGGTACGCTCATGGAAGGCCGCACGAGCATCGTCATCGCGCACCGCCTCAGTACGATCAAGCAAGCCGACCGCATCCTCGTCATCGAACATGGGCAGATCGCCGAACAGGGATCGCACGCCGAACTCCTCACGAAAGAGAACGGCATCTACCGGCAGCTCTACGAGTTGCAGGCGGGAGGGTTTATTGGGGAGTAGCGGGTTACACAACTCCATTTGCCGGTGTCATGCCCCCTTCTTCGCCTGCACCTCTTCCTTCGCGACGCTCACCTGTAACGGATACGTCTGCTCTCCGATCTTCACCTGCACTGTGAAGTTTCCGATCGCCTTGATGGGATCGCCGATCTGGATGTTGTCGGCAGGAACCGTGACGGAATGTTCTTCTGCAAGTGCGGTGCTGATCTGGTCCGCCGTGATCGCCGCGTAGAGCTTGTCGGTCTTCGTTCCCTTCCGCGTGAAGTGCACGATCTTGCCCGTGAGCATGCCGGCAGCCTCGAGGTGGAGTTTGCGCTCATGTTCTTTCTCTTCGGCGCGGCGCTTGATCTCTTCGGCGTAGCGCTTGCGGACAGTGGGGGTTGCGACGAGAGCCTTCCTCTCCGGGAGGAGGTGATTGAGCGCAAAGCCGTCCTTCACGACGATGATGTCGTTACGCTTGCCAATGCCGTTGATATCTTCCAGGAGGAGGAGTTCCATTGGCGGGAGTGACGAATCGCTGTGCATAGGCTGCTCAAGAGAGCCGAAGCAGTCTACGCGTCTGCCATGGAGACGTCAATGCTTGAGGAGAGTGACGGGTTTGGGCTTGCGCGGATCTCCAATGAATAGTTTGGTATGGTTCATCACAGCAATGACGGCAACCACCGGAAGAACGAGCTCCACCGGACTCCCGGCTTGAATTGCCGTTCCTGCTTCACGTACCACTTGTCGAGTGTGAGGAAGCGGTCGCTGTGGAGTGAGAGCGCGCCGAGTTCGATGCCGAAGATGTCGCGATGGTGGGCGAAGACGTACTGCGGCGAGTAGAGGAAAATCGCGGGCGCGTCATTGCGCAGGATGTCGCGGAGTTCCTTGAGCGATTCCTGTCGTTCCTTCTCGTTCGTCGTCCTGCGGATCGTCTCGAGTTCCGTATCGGCCTTGAAGGAGACGTACTGCGAGAGGTTGTAGGCGTCTTGTCGCAGATTGGTGTCCTGTCCCGTGAGCTTCTGGATAGCGCTGCTGTGCCAGTACGGGTAGCTGTCCAGGTTATCCAGGAGCGACTGCCCGAAGAGGAGGATATCGTAGTCGCGGCGGAGCAGTCGGTCCTGGAATTCCTGCGGCGAGGCCGCGACTTCCACCTTCACACGCACGCCGAGTTGCAGCCACTGTCGCGATACTTCGTCGGCGACGGTGCGGTAGGGTCCAGGCGCATCGCTCGTGAGGAGCCGCAACTCCAGCGGCGCTCCTCTTTCGTTCACGCGGATGCTCACCGGATCGGATTCTCTGCGGAAGCGAAGCATGGCCGCATCCAGGGCGAGATTGCCGATCGTGATCTTCTGGGGAATGTTCGGTGCACCATCTTTGGTCTCGCGGTAGAGGCGCGCGAGCCGGAGTTCTTCGGAAGCGCGGTCGAACTCCTCGCGATCACTCGCAGCGAACACGTAGAAGGAATCGAGAATGCGGTTCTTGCCATCGGTCACCTTCACGAGGTTCTCGCCCTGGGCGAGCGCTCCCGTTCCGTGGAGGAATGGGATCTCCACGAGCCAGGAGCCCGAACCCGAGTGACCCGGCCGGAGCGCAATGCCGTTGACCTTGGCGAGGCGCAGCGCCGGCACGTAGGCGCCGGTGAGCGTGAGCGCGCCACCCTCCCGCAGGAGGACAATCGGCGGAGGGTGGATCAGTCCGGCGGTATTCGCGTCCTCCTGCTCGAGCACGCGCTGTAGACGCAGGCGCTCGGGGAGATTCCAACGAGAGGCGAGGAGAGCGCCTTGTGCCGCATCGGGATCGAACTTGTAGTGCCAGTCGCTCGTATCGATCTCGAGGAGGGGGGTATCGACGATGACGGATTCGTGGACGACATCGGCGATCGCCTGCTTGTCGGTACCCTGCTGGAGGCCGACGCGGAGCTTGCCATCCTGGAGCGCCGGGCGATCGAGGTTGAAGAAGAGGGCGACGTACTGCGGCAGCGTATAGCGGAGCGTCGCAAAGCGCTTCGCGATGATCGGCTGGCCGTCGTCGTTTCGGGGAACCAGCCGGACCCCGTCGAGGTGACTCACGTCGAGAAGGAGCGACGAGTAGTCGGAGAAGATGCGGAAGACGATGCCGTCGAGCCGGTAGACCGGACTGAGCGTCCGCGGAAAGCGTTCGAGCGTCACTTCGGTGCTCACGTCGGTGCGGACGACGGACTTGACACGGTAGGGTCCGGCGCCGACAGGAGAGAACCCGAAATCGACCGCTTGATCGAGCGCCCCGGCCGGGATCCCCTCGAATGATGCTTTCGGGAGCAGGCCGAGTGTCAGATTACTCGGGAAGAAGCTGTAGGGCTGCTCGAGGGTGAAGCGGACCGTGCGATCATCGACCTTGTCGACACGGATGCCGCGGAAGTTCTGGCGCAGCAATGCGTTCGGGAATTGCGGCTCCTGGATCGCCTTGAACGTGAAGAGGACATCGTCGGCGGTGACGGGGTGTGGATGCTCCTCCGAGGAGTCGTGCCAGGAGAGATCGTCCTTCAGGCGGACAGTGTAGACTTTCGCATCGCGCGAAACCTCCATCGTCGCGAGGTCGTCTTCGATCGCACGGGTGAGCGGGTTGTAGCGCTGCAGACCGGCGAAGACGAGGGAGACGATGTCACGGTTGACGTCGTTGCGGACGATGAACCAGGGATTGAGCGGCAGGAGGTCGCCGACGGTGCCTTCGATGTAGGTTCCGCCCTCAGCGGGAAGGAGGATGGAATGACGGAGGTAAAAGAGTCTCAGCAATCCTGCGCCGCTTGCGAGCAGTAGGAGAACGAGCAGCGAGAGGATCCACCTCTCCCAGCGCGTCATTGCGGAGAGGAGTTGCAGAATGCGCCGCATGAGCGTCGTGGGTGGTTTAGGAAGGCAGGTACCACAGCAGGACCGCGATACCGAAGAAGGCGACAGAGAGGAGAATCGTCATTGTGTAGATGACCTGCTCCGCTCCCCGTCGCTGCACGTAGACGGCTCCGCTACCGCCGAATGTGGAGGTGAGCCCCGAGACCCGGTGCTGCACGAGGATGCAGAGGCACAGGAGGACCGCGATGATGGCTTCGATCCAGAGGAAGATGCTGGTCATAGGACTGATGAAGGTTACGCGAACATTCCCACTCGGGCAACGTCTCTGGTAGTCTCAAATGGGCGGTTAGCTCAGTGGTCAGAGCGGCCGGTTTACACCCGGTAGGTCACAGGTTCGACCCCTGTACCGCCCACCATTCGACTCCGCTTCGCTTCGCTCAGCGTCGCTCATGGCAAGCCACCGGGCCTTCATCTTTTACATTCATCAAAAACCTTGGTACGTTCGCCGTATGCGCACATCCCTCATCGCTCTCACCGCCGTCTCTCTTCTTTTCCCGTTCGCGGTCTTCGCCTACGGAAAGCGACCGATCGGCGCGACCCGGTCGATGTCCAGGAGATCGACGACCGGTGTGTTCATTGATCGCCAGGTGTGGCTGCCGGGAACATGGTCCGTGGAGACCGGGACCGGTTCGCTGACCTTTGGGAGAATGCACGCCGACAAGGTGCATCGCAGCGTCGTGCGCCTGACGCTCATGCCGCGCGACCAGTGCGGCTACGGCTTCGTCCGGATTCGCGCGCTCAAGGCCTGGGGCGGAAGATTTCTGGAGCAATCGCAGGGACGGATCGAGCCGATCAGCTTTGGGACGAGTAAGTACAAGGGCTACTCGTGGGTCGAACCCTCGACCTGGAGTGGAGATCGCCACTGGTGTGTTGCGCAGGACCTGAAGAACGCGATGGAACTGATCGCGCCACTCGGCGACGAGGAACTCATCACATTCATCCGCAACGACTTGCTGCTGCAGCTGGCAGTGCGCAGCGGCCGTTCGGTGCTCCCGTGGCCGGTGGCATCGGAGCACCCGCCATCGTCTCCCGCACGGTGAGCGTCTTCAACTACTGATCGCGGAGAAGATCTCCTGCATCAGCGCCACGACTGTCGAGAAGTTCAGTTCAAAGGGAATATCGAGGAGTTTGCTGATCCACGACACAGCGAAGAACGCGATGAAAGTGATGAAGAGCCCGATGATGGAGAAGCGGATCGTGTGGACGGCCTTCTTGATTTTCTCCTCGTTGCCCGCGGAGAGGATGAAGGTGATGCCGCCGACGATGATAAAAATGAGAGATAGGATCGACGCGGCGATGAGAGCCAACGCGATGAACGTCGCGACAATGTCGACGATGCTGCCGTTTTCCAGGAGATCGCGGATCATACGGTGAGGGGGGAAGAAGAAGTCTCGGGTTCGAGAATCTTGATGTTGATACGCTGCGAGGAGTTGCCGCCGATGACGCGGATCAGGGTACGGAGCGCCTTGACCGTCTGACCGCCCTTGCCGATAAGCTTGCCCATGTCTCGCGCACTCACGCTCACTGTCAGGAGGACGCCAAGGTCATCGATTCGGCCTTCCACGTTCAATTCGTCTCGGTCCTCCACGAGCGACTCCAGGACGTACTGGAGGAAATCCAAGCCAGGTATTGTGCCGGTCGTCACCGTCATTGCACCGAAGCGTACCCTACAAAAAAGGCTTTGTGAAGGGCGAATTCAATCGATTCAGTCGATTAAGCGGCTGTAGCATCTTCGGTGTTCGTTTCTCCTTTCTTCTCCGGTTCCATAGCTGCTGTAGCGTCAATGGGCTGCGGTTGAGTTTCCGCCTTCAACGTTCCAGCCGCAGTCTCCGTGGAAGCGGGTACGTTATTAGCCGCCGCTGCTGGAGCGGTGGCCCTAGCAGCCGCTTCCTTCGATTTTCGCTTCGCATAGGGCTGGATGAATTTCTCCATGCCATCAAGACCGGCGCGCTTGAGGATCCGAGCAACCGTGTCGCTTGGAATCGCGCCCTGGGCGACCCAGTGCTTGATGCGGTCGTCCTTCTTCTCGAGGACAGCGGGATCCCTGGCAGGGAGGTAGTGCCCGACGATTTCGAGGTACTTACCCTTCACGGGGCGCGCCTTCTCGGCTACGACGAGACGGTACGTGGGAAGATTCTCCCGGCCGGTTCTCTGCAAGCGGATGACGAGCATTGACACTGAAGTCTACGGAAGCTCTAGGGCTTCTGCAAGGGATCCTGCGCACGCTTTGTCCGAACGAGCCGCACGTCCCGGACGGAGGACCCCTTGCACTCTCTCCTCAGGAATTCCATCAGTGCAGGCAAGAGCGACCGGCACTCCTGCGCAGCAATGGAATGTCCCGTTGCAATTGTCAGGACACCGTCGCGGAATTGTTCCACGTGGAACTGGTCCGCGAGGGAGGGAAGAGCCACTCGAAGCCACTCCGTCGTCTTCAACGTGACGAGTGCGGCGACCGCATGGCCGTGGAGGCCGCGCTTTCGAAGGACAGAGGGTAGGATTGAAGAGAGGGAATCCATGGAACGAATGATAAATGATAAATCATGAATTGAATTCAATAATTTTCAAATTCTGTAATTTCTTAATGATTAGTCATTAGACATTTATGGAAAACAGCGAATGTCTCTTCCGCAACCTCCCCCCACGTCCTCATCTTCCCAGGATCGGAAGGTGACGGGGGTTCTCGCAACGCCTCTGCCACATCTTCCACCGTCGGTGTGATGATACGGGACCCCGGTGGAGCGATCTCGGGTAGGGAACCGCGATCCGTGACGATCACCGGACAGCCGGAGGCCGCCGCTTCCAGAACCGGCAGCCCGAAACCCTCGTAGAGCGACGCGGTGACGAACGCTGCGGCGAAGTAATACAAGCAGGAAAGATCGGATGCCGGAATATCTCGAAGCATCCGGATCCCTTCATATAATCTCAGCGCTTCAGATTCTTTCCCTCCAGTCACCAGAACCAATTCCGTCTCCGTACTTTCGAGAGAGCGGTACGCATCGATGAGCATCTGCACGTTCTTGTGTTCCTTCGCATTGCCGACGTAGAGGAAGAACGGTTTTCGCAGATCGTAGTTCTTCAAGACGGGACCGCAGGCCGCAGCGGACTTGCGTGCGAATTCGCTCGAGGCGGCTTGGTGGATCACGGTCGTCTTCTTTTGGAGGTCCTTCCCGTACGTCTTCACGAGCTCATCGGCGGTGAACTTGCTGACGGCAATGAGCGCCTTGGCTCTCTTCACGGTGTGCCTCATCAGCAATCGGTAAGCCGCGCGCCTGAGAAGGGACACCTGGTTCGGGTACCGGTGGAGAATCAGGTCGTGGATTGTCGCGACGAAAGGAACGGGGCAGATGAGGGGAATGTTGAAATGCGGACAGAAGAAGAGGTGTATTCCGGAACGCTTGATGATCCAGGGAAATTTCCATTGCTCCGAAAAGGAATAGTGACCGGCGTTATGAGTTATTAGTGTGTAGTGATTCGTTGCACTTTGAGGAAGCCATTGATGATCACCTGGGTGAACAAAAAGAACATACTGCACATCATCTTTCCTCAACAGAAGATGCGTCACCAGCTCGCGCGTGTAGCGGCCGAGGCCCGTATGCGTCGATGCAAATCTGCAGTCGATCCCGATGACCATAGGGGGCATGATAGCGTTATGAATGTGAAAGACGCCTTGCGGGGTTCCGGTCTTGCATCTGCGGATGCAGAGGTCCTCTTGAGCCGGATTCTCGGGAGAGACCGAGCGTGGCTGCTCACGCACGACCATGATGCGCTGAAGCCGAAACACTGGTCCCAATTCATGCAGTGGATCGAGCGCAGACGGAAGCACGAGCCCGTCGCGTACATCATTGGGGAGCAGGAATTCTACGGCCGGCTGTTCACCGTGGACCGCCGCGTCTTGATCCCGAGACCGGCGACGGAGGGAGTCGTACGGAGGGCATTGCAGTTTCTGGAAGATGGGAAGGACGCAATAGATCAGGTTGATTCTGGAATTGTCGTAGTTGCGAAGGAATTAGGAATGAGGAATTATGAATTAAGAACAATTGTTGATGTTGGAACTGGGAGCGGATGCATTGCAATCACACTTGCGTTGGAGCGGCCGGATTTGAAAATCATCGCGACGGATATTTCTGCCGATGCGCTCGACGTTGCGCGGATGAATGCGGAACGTCACGGCGTCGAGAAGAGGATCACCTTCAAAGAGGGAAGGGGACTCGAGCCTGTCATGGATCTGGAGGAACCGTTCCTGCTCGTCAGTAATCCGCCGTATATCCCGTCCGGCAATGACATGATGAAAGACGTGCGCGATTTTGAACCGCACGTGGCGCTCTTCGGTGGAGTGTGCGGCGATGAAGTACGGCATCAGCTCAAAAAAGAAGCGGATGCTCACCCCTCCTGCATCGGCTGGGTCATGGAAGGAAGAGCCTAACCCCAGCCCTAGCCCCAGCCCCAGATCTCATGTTACCGTTTCCGCGTGCAGGAATTCCTCACGTCTCTTGGCTCCGTCTCCGCCGTCATCGGCGCGCAGTGGGGGGATGAGGGGAAAGGCAAGGCGATCGACATGCTCGCCGAGCATTTCGATGTGATTGCGAGAGCTTCCGGCGGAGCAAATGCCGGACACACGATCATCTACCAGGGCAAGAAACACGTTTTCCATCTGTTGCCTTCGGGGAGCTTTCACGCCGGCAAAAAAGTAATCCTCGGATCGGGAATGGTCATTCACCTCCCCACGCTCCTGCAGGAAATCACGGACATCCAAGCCGCGGGAGTCGACATCCTGCCGCGACTGGGAATTTCCCTTGCAGCGCACATCGTCCTCGATTGCTACAGAGACATCGACGCGGCTCTCGAAGACCGCCGTGCGGCGCAGGGAGGCAAAATCGGCACGACGAAGCGGGGAATCGGACCTGCGTACATGTTCAAGACGATGCGATCCGGGCTGCGCATGGAATCACTGTTGGATCCCTCTGCCGATCTTCGGAAGAACATTGAGGCGATCGCCGACCTGGTGCAGTCGCATTTCGGGGTTGCGATGGATATCGAGAAGGAGTTCGATCAACTGCAGGCGGCCGCGAAGCAACTGAAGAGCACGCTGACGTCGATGGATGCTCTCCTCGAGTTGATGTACGTGAAAAGGCAGACCGTGCTCATCGAAGGCGCGCAAGCGACGCTACTCGACGTCGATCACGGAACATACCCGTACGTCACCAGCAGCGCGACGACCGCGGCCGGAGCCTTGCAAGGCCTTGGGTTGCCACCGAAGTGTTTGACCTCCTGCATCGGCGTCGCGAAGGCGTACTGCACGAGGGTCGGAGAAGGGGAGTTCAAAACCGAGGCAACAGGTGCCGTCGCCGAAAGGCTTCGCGAAAGGGGAGGGGAGTACGGAGCGACGACCGGGCGTCCGCGGCGCTGCGGCTGGCTGGATACGATTGATCTGAACCGCGCGGCACTCATCAACGGCTTCACGTGCTGGAACATCACGAAACTGGACGTTCTGGATGAAGAACAGGAAATTCCGGTACGAACCTGGGATGCTACCAGGAAAGAAGCCGTCTTCGTGAAGCTTCCCGGATGGAAAACGTCGACGAAAGGCGTCACGTCCTGGGAAAGGCTCCCGGTGCTCGCGAAAGAGTACATTCAGTTCATCGAAAGGAAAACGCGTATCCCTGTTCGGCTGACTGGGACGGGACAAGGGATGGGGGAGATGATCATTCGGTAGCATCCGATTGACAGGTGATGATACTGTTTTTCCCATGAGCAAAAATCATCTTGGAGTCGAGGCCGTTGACGCAATTTCGATCATTGCTCCGGATCCTGATCCCGAAAATACTCAGGCACTGCAACTGGTATCCGACGGATTCGGAATATTGCTGAAGAATGCTCTCTATGAGCGAGATATAGAATTGCGACAAAGAGATGTCTTGGTTCCCAAGTTTCAACCGCGCAAAGACCTTCCGACCGATGCCATTCTCCTATTTTCCGTCAGGCCCGACCAGCGACTGAAGGATACTCTTATCTACTTGCTAAGTTCAAAACGTTTTCATCTTCTGCAAATGTTCGTAGCGGAGCGCCTTGATGCACATTGGCTGCATTCCGCGATTATCAAACCCCATTCAATTCTTCTCACCCAGCAGGATCTAGACGCCATTCAGCTCGCCAGTACGGAGCTATTTTTTTCAGAGGAAGACACGGAAAGAATGGCTGATGACCTCGCTCAGAAGCTCATGCTGAAAAAGGCGTACGACGACGACCCGGATTGATCACTCCTCCGGCCTCTCCCCCCACTTCAATTTCGATCGCAACGTCGCATAGTACGTCTCCTTCTTCCGTCGCAGGAATTTGACCGTGTGCTTGTTCATCGTCGCGCGGATCCGGTCGTGGCGCTGGAGGGAAACATATGTTTGACCGTCGAGCGTCAGGCTCACGTCCATCCCTCCAAACTTATTCTCTTTCGTCAGGACTTCGACTTCCACCGCGTGGTCGTCTGGGAGCACAATCGGCTTCTGGGTGAAGCTGTGTGGATTGATGGGCGTGAGAATGATCGCTGAAAGGTGGGGTTCTACAATCGGCCCTCCGGCCGCGAGCGAATACGCTGTTGACCCCGTCGGCGTCGAAAGAATAAGACCATCACTGCGAAAAGTTGTCAGTGGTTCTCCATTCACGGTGGTTTTCAGATCGAACAAACGCGCAATGGAGCCTTGGGAAATGACTGCTTCATTCAACACATATCCGTCGTTCAGTACCTTCTTGCCCCGATGTGCGACAATGTGCAGAACTCTGCGCTCTTCGATGACCCCTCTTCCTTCAAGAAATGTGGGCAAGAGTCTTGGAACTTCATCAATGTTCATTTCTGCAAGGAAGCCGATGTTTCCACGATTAATGGAAAGGATCGGCACGGTGAAGTTCTGCAACTCTCGTACGGCACGAAAGATCGTTCCATCGCCTCCAAGCACAAGGAGAAGATCGATATCCTTTGTGGAGGAAAAAGCCGGAACACCCTTCGCGCAGGGCAGTCCTTTTGTCCTCTCGTCATCGATACTCGCTTGCGCTCCGCAAGCCTTCACAATAGCCAGTACGCTCTTGAGAATTTCATCTTTCTCACTGAGATCGGACTTCACGGTGATGCCGATGCGGTGGTATTTCAGCATGGGCTCGCCAGTGTACCAAGAAACAGATCAACCGTCCTCCTCCAGGAATAGACCGCTGACCGTTGGATGGCCTTCTGAGAGAGATGTTTGCGCAGTCCGTCATCCGTCAGGAGCGTCTCGAGTCCCTGCACGATGGACGCAACATCCTCGGGGTCAACGATCAATGCCGCGCCCTCAGCGAGTTCCTTGAGACTTCCGCGATTGCTTGTGAGAACCGGTATCCCGCGCTGGAGCGCATCCAGAATCTGCATCCCGAATCCTTCGTAGAGCGACGGCAGCGCGAAGATGTGACAGGAGTTCAGCAACGACTCATACGCCGCGGCATCGATGTACCCGCGCCACTGTACTCCAGCCGTGTTCTTCGCCTTGCACACGATCTCGTCATCGTCCCACCCGCGTCCTCCCGCCAAAATCAATTGATGGGAATTGCGAAGATCTTCTGGGAGAGACGTGAACGCCTTGATCAATCGCAGCTGGTTTTTCCGGGGGCAGAGTGTCGCGACGCAAAGGATGGTTTTGGCATCCGGATGAGGTTTTTCAGGATGCATGTGCATCGGTCCGGCGAAGACCGGCGTGACGCGCTCACGGGGCACACGCGGGTAGCGGCGAAGGAGATCGCGCTTCGTCGACTCGCTGATGGTGCACAGGTGATGTGCCCTCCTGACTGCCCGGGGCAGCGTCAGCCGCTCAATCAATTTTGCTTTGCGATCGTGCGGTTCGTCCATGAAGGCGATGAGATCATGAATCACGGGGATGCAGCGAACCGATCGCGGAACGAATGCCGGGACGATGGTACTGACCGGACTGACGTATGTGACGCCCGAGTGATTCCGTAGCCACTGCAGAACGTTCCAGTGCCATCGCAGACCCTTCCCCGGAATACGGATGACGCCGCACGCTGTCTTCAGCCACTCCGAGGGGATGTCGGCATCGGTGAAGAGCGTCACGGGGATCTTGCGTCGGAGGAGTTCGCTGACGAAGCCGTGTGTCCACTGCGCTTTCCCCGTTCGGTTCGGGCGGCATGCTTCACGCACGTCGATGACGAGAACTCCGTGATGCATACGGACAGATTATCAGAGTCGAACCAACACTCTTGTGCTACTATGCAGCCTCCATGCAATCGCGCATTCTCCGCAGTCTCCTCAGCCTTGAGCTTGAGGAACGCATCCTGAACGCTGGGGCGGTGGTCGCCGCGGGCAGCGTCTTCCTCCCATGGTTCAGTGGAGAGTGGCTGGGAGGGGAGTACCGGTTGCATACGGGATTCGGCTTCTACACGTCGTTCCTCGGGCTCGCGGTCTTCCTGCTCAATGCACTGCTCACCGCCATGACGCTGGTGCCGCTCGTCGGCGGGCCGATGCTCGTGCGGAAGCGATACCGAGAGCTGCTCCGGCTGCTCCTCTCGACCGCGGCATCGCTCCTGATCCTTTCGGCCCTCTCGGTCCTCATGAAGGCGACGTTCGATTTCCCGCGCATGGAAGTCCGCTTCGGCGTCTACTTCTGCCTCATCGGCAACCTGGTAGCGCTCTTCGAGACCGTCCTGCGCTTCCTGGGGCAGCGGCGTTCTTCGGCCCAGGAATTGTTCCACCATCCCGAGGATGGTGCTCCCGTGGATCGAAAGGAAACGCTGGCGCCGCCCCCTCCGCCACCACCGCCACCGCCTGCACCGGCTCCTGAAGACCATCCTCTTTATCCGTAAAGTTTCAAGCCGCAAATGACAAACAAAATGTCAGATTTGGTTATGAATTTGTCGTGTGCGACTTGGATTTTCCAATCCCGAAGAGTAGTTCTATGGTATGATTCCTTTGATGTCTGATCCTCAAACGACAACCCAATGGCTCCCCGACGACCTCGTCTACGTCGATCCCGATGCGAATGCCGTCGTCGGGAAGGTCGAGTGGAACAAGAATGGGAACCCCAAGCCGTTTCCGTACGTCTCGAAAGAACCGACGGACCCGAAGGCCGAGCGACGTCGCTCGTGGCGGAAGTTCTACCCATGGGGAACGTACCGGTCGATGAAGAACGCATTCAAGGTCGACGGGAAGCCGCGGAAGAAGGAGCCGACGAAGACGCTCGGGGAGGTGATTGAGGTTGCGCTGAAGGAACCGTACTGGGATTAACGAGCAAGCAGTGAACACACCCTCTCCACCTCCTTCTTCGACCCGATGATGATCGGTGTCCGTTGATCGATGTCGGTGATCTTCTTCTTCAGAATATCGCTCCTTCCATCCGACGCAGCCCCTCCCGCCTGCGCCATCAGGTACGCGAACGGGCCGCACTCGAAGACGAGACGGAGCTTCCCGTTCGGGTATGTAGACCCTGCGGGATACGTGAAGACGCCCTGGCCCTTACTCAAGATGTGATGCACATCGGCGACCATGCAACCGGAGTAGCGAAGCGTCACGTTGTTCTTCACCCACGCATGCAGGACTTCGTGATACGGCTTGTCGTCGAGAATGGAACCGAGATTGCCGGGGGCGAAGTTCTTCGCGGTATCGCCGACGCCGAGGAATTCCCGCAGGACGATGAACTCGCCGACTTCGTTCAAGATGAATTCGTGGACGCCGTTGCCGGTGGAGTAGACGAGGAGCGTCCGAGGACCGTAAATCGTGTAGAGAGCTGCGACCTGCTCCTTCGGCATTTTCCCGATCACGTCTTTCCCATTATAGATGCCAAAGATGGAACCAATGGAGAAGTTGACGTCTACGAGGGATGAACCGTCGAGGGGATCGAAGACAACGCTGTACGGCCCATCGGAAGACAGTTCGACAACTTCTTTCTGCTCTTCCGAAATGAAGGAATGCACAAGCCGGCTCTCACAGAGATGCTGCTGGATGATGTCATCACTGACGACGTCGAGCTTCAACTGGCTTTCACCGAATTGATTTTTCGTTCCCGTGAGCCCCATCTCGGTCGTCCGGATCGCGGAGTGGATGTATTTGGCCGCTTGAGCGATATGGAGGATCAGATGCCGCAGATCGTCATTGATCCTCCCTTTGCTGAAGAGATGCTCGTTCAGTGAAGGGCGGCTGGGAATGTGGCAGCTGGGGGCGGTGTTCATGATGCAACAGTAGCATGAACGAAAACGCTCGTTAACGCATTTACATGAACAAACATTAGATCAGCTGACCGAGCCTGAGCGTCAACTCCGTTACCCGCATCGCGTAGCCCCACTCGTTGTCGTACCAACTGAGGAGCTGTACCAGCGTGTCGTCAATGACCGCCGTGGAATCCATATCGATCGTGCTCGAATGGGCGTCGGTGAGATAGTCAGCAGAAACCAGCAGGTTTTTTTCGACGGCGAGAATTCCTTTGAGCGATCCTTGTGCAGCCTTGGCCAGCGCCGCATGCACCTGCTCGACTGTTGTCTTCTTCTTGACCTGCAGGGCCAGGTACGCGGCGGACACATCGGGAACCGGCACGCGCAACGCCATCCCATCAATCTTGCCCTTCAGATGCGGAAAAATCTTGGCGCAGGCCTTCACTGCGCCGGTCGTCGACGGGATGATGGAAAGCGCAGCCGCGCGCGCGATACGCAGCTTGGAACTGTCAGTGGAGTTATCGAGGAGATTCTGCGACGTGGTGTAGGCGTGGGTGGTACACACGAGTCCCCGATCGATGCCGATGGCGTCATCCAGGACCTTCAGGATCGGAGCGATGCAGTTGGTGGTGCAGGAGGCGGCGCTGACGATGGGCATGGCCCCGGCGAGCGCATCATCGTTCACGCCGCACACGATCATCATCGTGTCATCTTTGGGCGGCGCGGTAATGATCACGGCTTTCGCCCCCGCGGCGAGATGCGCCTTGCACTGATCCTTGCTGCGGAATTTTCCCGTCGCTTCGACGACGATATCGACCTTCAGGTCCTTCCACGGGCACTTGGCGGGATCCCGTTCCCGGACGACCCGAACTGGGGAGCCGTTCACCCGCAAATGCTCTCCATCCACGTCGACGGTTCCTCCAAATCGCCCATGCAGCGTATCGTACTTCAGCAGATACTGCCGCATGACGGCGTCACTGGAAGCGTTGATCGCGACTACCGAGGCCTCCTTGCCGAAGCGCTCGGCGAGCTGCCGGTGAACAATGCGGCCGATGCGGCCGTAGCCGTTTAGTGCGACCCTGAACATGACTGTATCATTGCAGAATTTCACTATCCCGCATAGATTCCGATGATGACTCCCAGAACGGCGCAGAACGCCCCGATAATCCAGAGTCTCATCGTCACCTTGCTCTCCCCCCACTCTAGCGCCTCGAAGTGATGATGGATGGGCGCGGCGCGGAAGATTTTCTTGCCGCCGCGGAGCTTCTTGCTCGTGAGCTGGAGAATCACCGAGAGCATCTCGATGACGAAAACGACGCCGATGAGTGGCAGGAGCAGCACCTGGTCGGTCATCAGCGCGATGACGGCGAGCACGCCGCCGAGCGAGAGGGATCCGGTATCCCCCATGAAGAAGAGCGCGGGAGGCACGTTGTGCCACAGGAAGGCCGCTACAGCAGCGACGGTGATGGCGCAGAACGCCGCGAGGACGGTGAGTCCCTGCAGGAACGCGAGCGCGCCGAAGGCGCCAAAGGCGATCACCAGTAGTCCGCCTGCGAGGCCGTCTAAGCCGTCCGTCACGTTCACCGCATTCGCGGTCCCGATGATGACGAACATCGCGAAGGGGATGTACCACCATCCGAGTGTGATCTCGCCCCAGAAGGGAATGACGATACCGTCATATCCGTTCTTAAAGTAGAACCACCCGGCTGCGGTGAAACTCAGAAGCAACAGTGTGGTGATTTTCGGCAGAACCCCCAGGCCGCGCTTCCTGCCTTCGCGCATGACGAACCGCCGCAGAACGTCATCCACGACAGCTCCACTGAAACCGAGGAATAACAACATCACGAACAGGAACAGCAGTAGCACCGCCAATCCGATGACTCCCACATCCGGCCTGCCGGCGAACGGAATGACGAGCAGAGATTCCAGCGATCCGAACCAGAACGCCGCAGCGAGTCCGACCGCGATCAGGCAAATCGCGCCGATGAACCAGAGGCGGATTTTGGGCAGCAGCCTGTTCCATTGCTCTTCGTTCGCGCCGACGATGTTCAGGTAATCGTCGATCGCGCCGAGGATGCCGAGCGAGACCAGCATGAAGAGAGGGATGTAGACCTGGCCACGCTGCAGCAGCGAGTTCTCTAGGACACCGACGTAGGAGAGGAACCGGGAGAACGCGATCGTGAGGACGATGGCTCCCCAGATGAGCACGCCGCCCATGGTGGGGGTTCCGAACTTCTTCTCGTGGTACTTGCGAAACACGGAGGCTTCCCGTCCATCGAGTGTCTCGACCCGCAGTTGCTTGCCGAGCTTATTCTTCCGCAGGAACGACACGAAGCCGGGCGTGAGGAGGAGGCCAAGGATGAACGCAAAAAACGCGTAGCCGAGGATCAGGAGGAGCGAGAGGTCGGGACGGGGAGGAAGTGGAGGCATGCGAACAGCCTAGCGTATCCGTCCGTTGCTCGAAAATCTTACGTGAAACCAAGGAAGACAACGAATCCGATGAAACCAGGGATCCTTGGTTTCCTTGGTTACTTCAGTTCCTTCGGTTTCCTATTCTCCCGCCCCTGGTTTCGAGTGTACCTTATCCACATCGTAGAACCGCATCTGCTCCTTCTTGAAGAGGAGTTCGACCCTGCCGGTCGGCCCATTGCGGTGCTTGCGGATGTAGAGGTCCGTCATGCCGGGGCGGTCGCTGTCCTCCTCGTAGTAGTCCTCCCGGTACATCATGAGGACGACGTCGGCGTCTTGTTCGATGGAACCGGAATCGCGGAGGTCGGAAAGCTGTGGGATGTTGCCCGGACGGCTTTCGACCGCACGGGAGAGTTGAGAGAGAGCGAGAATCGGAATGTGGAGTTCGCGTCCGATGTGCTTGAGTAAACGGGAAATTTCGGATATTTCCTGGACGCGATTACCCGCGTAGTGCGCGTTGCCCGTGCTCATGAGCTGCAGGTAGTCGATGATGAGGAGATCAAGGCCGTGCTCCATCTGGAGGCGGCGCGCTTTGGCACGAAGTTCTGGCATGGAAGACGCGACGGAATCGTCGATGAAGATGTTGGCCTTGTTGAGCTCATCCATGATCGGCCCCATGTTCTGGAAGTCGCTATCGTCGAGCTTGCCACGCTGGAGCTTCCAGGAATCGACACCGAGCATGGAGGCGAACAGGCGGTCGACCAGCTGCTCCTTGCTCATTTCGAGGGAGAAGATGCCGACGGTCTTATTCGCGCGGATAGCCGCATTCTGCGCGATATTGAGGGCGAGTGCGGTCTTGCCCATGCTGGGGCGTCCGGCGATGACGATCAGGTCGCTCGGCTGCAGGCCCGAGAGCTTGAAATCGAGGGCGTGGAAACCGGTCGGAACGCCTTTGACGATGCTGTCATCTTTAGATTCGTGCATCTCGGAGAACTTCTCGTACCGCTCGTCGAGCACGTCGCGGATGTGAATGAACTTATCCCTGAGGAACGTGTTCGTAATGGAGAAGATCGTCTTCTCGACCTCGTCGAGAAGCTCGGCGATCGGCTTGCCCTCCTCATACCCGAGTCCGGTAATGCGCTGGCCAGCCTCGATCACGCGCCGGTGGACGGCCTTGGTTTTGACGATTTGCCCGTACTGGTAGACGTGCGATGAGGTGGGAACAGAGGACGCGAGCTGCGCCAAGAACGCACTGCCGCCAATGTTCTGCACGTTCTTGCTGTCGCTGAGCTTCGCACTCACGGTGACGAAGTCGATCGGCTCGTGCTGCTGGTAGAGTTCGTAGACGGCCTGGTACACCAGACGGTGCGTGGGATCGTAGAAATCCTCGGGCTTGAGGAGATCGCTGACGGTAATGATCGCTTCGGGATCGAGGAGCAATGCACCGAGTACGGTGCGCTCGGCCTCGACCGAATGGGGCTGGCCTTCGAGCAAGCGAGCCGAAGAAAGAACCGATGGTGCCACGCGCACTGTCGCCACAAAAGAGGGGGAAGGAAATCATTCTAGATCCATCATGCACCTCGCACCAAGAAAACGCCTGGGAAAAGAGCACGACCATGCCCTCATGTGAGTGGAATCTGTGGAAATGATGTGGATGTGTGAATGGCTGACAATCCCTGTCATCCCGAGTGTTCGCGGCGAAGCCGCGAATGTATCGAGGAGTGACTCATACCCCCGCCGCCGTCCGGATCGCCTTCTCGATCTTCTCGGCGATCTTCGGATTCTGGAGGAGGAAGATCCGTGCCTGTTCGCGGCCCTGGCCGATGGTTTCGTCGCCGAAGCGGAAGAAGTTGCCGGATTTTTCGAGAACGGAGTACTTCACGCCCAGATCGATCATCTCGCCTTCCTTGCTGATGCCGGTAGCGTAGATGACGTCGAATTCGGCCTGCCGGAAGGGAGGAGCAACCTTATTCTTCACCACTTTCACACGCGTCCGGCTGCCGATGACTTCATCCGTTGCGGCTGCGACACTTCCGTCATCTTTACCGCCTGTGGTGAGAGTAGTCGAACCAGTCTTCTGCACGATCTTGTCAATCCGTCGGACGTCAAGACGGAGGGAACAGTAGAACTTGAGGGCATTGCCGCCCGCGGTCGTTTCGGGATTGCCGAACATCACACCGATCTTCATCCGAAGCTGGTTGATGAAGATGACAGTGCAATTGGACTTCCCGACGATGGAGGTGAGTTTCCGCAGCGCCTGGCTCATCAGGCGAGCCTGCAGACCCATGTGTGCGTCGCCCATCGCGCCGTCGATTTCCGCTTGGGGGGTGAGAGCTGCCACGGAATCGATGACGATGATGTCTACTGCGCCCGATCGGACGAGCGTTTCGACGATCTCCAGTGCCTGCTCGCCGCTATCGGGCTGCGACACGAGGAGGGCGTCGATATCCACGCCGATTTTCTTCGCGTAGTGGGGATCGAGCGCGTGCTCGGCATCGATGAACGCAGCGCGTCCGCCGTTCTTCTGCACCTGCGCGACACTGTGGAGCGCGAGCGTGGTCTTGCCCGATGATTCTGGACCGTAGATCTCAACTATACGACTCTTGGGCATACCGCCGCCGAGTGCGATATCGAGCCCGATCGATCCGCACGAGAAACGCTCGATATTCATGCTGGAGGTGTCGCCCATTTGGAGAATGGCACCGTCACCGTACTTCTTTTTGATCTCGGCAAGCGCGTCTTTGATAGGATCGTGCTTGGGTGCCGGCGCCTTCACAGCGTGGGCGGAAGATTTTGACGGAAGTGCTTTCGCGGCGATCGTCTTGGCAGTGGGAGCTTGTGCTGAGCTGTCGCGAAGCATAATGGAGGAGGAAGGAGACTTCGGCATACTAGGAGGGGGAAATGGGATGGGAAAGGAAGCCTCGAAGAGATTGTGGAATCTGATGAGGTGTACAAAGGGACACAGAAATCATACTCACACGATAAACACGGTCAAAACTTTGATCTTGCCCATGATAAAAATTTGGTATGGTGTACATTCATACACCATTGGACGTTCCACGACCCCGTGGAACACCGTCACTGTCCTCTGCGTGCGCACACCCCCGACTCGCTCACCGGATCAGTTATTGTACAGAGAAGGCCTTTTGGGCAGAGAATTCCTGCCACCCCCCCACAGGCTGCGCCTTCGCCGCTTGCGCGCGAGGTTGATCCGGCGGAAGCAGGTGGCAGAGCGGAGAATGAAGCCTCCGTTCGGACAGAAGACGCGGTCGTACCCACGCTGAACTGCACCGTCTTCAGAATGGTGCGGTACGGCATCAGGTGCAATTCCACCGGCAACGGCGGAAACGTGAACACCGTCTCCGATCCCCCCGATGCGGAAGGGGCGATCCGCACGATCCAGAATCCCTCCGCATTGATGTGCGCTTGAGCCTTCCGAAGCCCGACGACCAGGAGTTCTCCGTCCGCTGCGTCGGAACTCACCGGAAGCGGTCCATAGAGCGGTTGATCAGATCCGGGCGATGAAGCCGCGACGTTGCGCGTCGTGATGGTCAGGCTGGGGATGGAAGGCTTCGCCGCGGTGAACGTCGCAGACCCGCCCTTGATCGTGCCTTTCCAGCTTTTCGGGAGATTGACCGAAAGACCGAGCGCGGGAATCGCCCACGGACGCATCTGCTCGTCGCTGCCTTGGAGCACTTTCTGCACGACGAAGACCGGGGAATCTTTGGGGCTGAGGTTCTTTTCGAGCACGCCTTCGAGCTGTACGTCTTGCCCCTCCAGTAAGCGTAAGTTCACCGCCGAACTCTCCGCGTACGCGATCAGCGTGCTGCCGGAGGCCGTCAAAAGCGCGTGCGTGCC
This sequence comes from uncultured Candidatus Peribacteria bacterium, assembly GCA_964563915.1. Taxonomy (GTDB): domain Bacteria; phylum Patescibacteriota; class Gracilibacteria; order Peribacterales; family Peribacteraceae; genus JABFSS01. Next base: position 21,298 of record CAZLYW010000001.1, read on the forward strand.
GCGGCGTTGCAGGGAGAAGGGAACGGAGGTGAGGTACCCACTGACGGTCTGTATGCCCTCGGGGAGGGGGATTTCCTTCTCCGTACACCCCACGACGAGCATGACCAAGAACAGACAGATCGTGAGGCGTTTCATAGGCCAAGGGTAGCAGAGTTCCAGAGCCTTTTGCGGATTTCACCGTGATGTTTCACGGGGTCGTGGAACTGATTTCATCTCATCCTGAAGCCAAAAAAGACAAGGTATGAAAAGAATCTTCTTGGCGAGGGATTTTCAGGAAAAACCGGACGGGCAGAGTACGATCATCTTCTCCAACTTCAGTATGACTCGCGAAGACCGCCGAAAAAGTGCACCGGACCTCACGAAGAAGCAGCTCGTGAAGATTCTGCGGAGTGAAATGGCCCTCCTCCGAGTGGACTTCAAAAGCACGTTCACGAATCTTTCCGATAGAGCGGATGAAACGGATAGGCAGCTGAAGCAGATCAGGGGAGAATTGCACATTCTACAATCAGACGTTTCAGGACTCCGTCTACAATTGCACCAGAATCACACGTCGTTCATCACAGATCAGCAAGATCACGAACGGAGAATCAGTGTTCTGGAAACACATCTATGACGCGAGATGCTTTCAAGAATATTTCTGAGAAGACACTTATTTACATTCTTGAAATATCGCCGCTCTTCGCCGAGGCGCCAGAAAGTAATCAAGACGGAAGCAGAGGCATTACAGCAGAAGCTAATGCGACATGAACCACTACTCACACGTCTTGGAGTTCAGGCAATGTACACTGAACCTGTGCACCAACGAATATAGTGGACATTCACTTGCCCAATATTTCTCGCATTTTCAGAAGCAAAACTTTCTTGCACTCTGTCGTGGAATTGTAGTCGAGCGAATGAGCTGGAGCCTTGTACGTATACATCTTATCAAATGCATCGAGAACTCGATTTCTATCTTCCTCAGAAAGTTCAGCCAGCTCTTCCTTCAAAAGCACATCTGCACTGTAACCCCCCTGGCAAAGTCTTCTGGGGATTTGCGAACGTACGTTACTACCTGATTGCCAATTTCATCTGCACGAGGCTTTCGGGCAAGTGTCATTGCTTTCTTTTGAATCGTTACGCCATTCTGTCGTAGAAGTTCCTGAAGTCGTGAATTTTTTTGACATCAACCAATGGATAGGATCGCGAAGTTTCCATTAAATAATGTCAATTCCCTCATGCCTTCTTCGCCCCATCGAACGCATAGACCGCGCGCCCCACGCGGACGAAGTAGGGCATTTTCTGGAGGTTCAGGCTGATGGTGCCGACTTTGACGGTGCGCTGCTTGGCGACCTCGGCGATGATCTCCTTTTTACTGAGGGGACCCTTGTCCATGAGGATCCTCTCGATGACGTCGGCGACAGTGCCCGGCTCGTAGCCCCACTCCCTGAGGGCGTACAGGCCGCGGCCGACGAGGACGAACTGCGGGTAGCGGATGAGCTCGTTGTGGACGGCCTGGACAGTGACGTTCTTGTGATCGAAGCGCGCCTCACGGATGCGGTTGGCGATCTCCATGAAGTGCAGCGGCTCGCCCGATTTCTTGAGGACGATCTCGACTTTGTCGCGGATGGAACGGGGGCGGACGAAGCGCCACTCGGCAAGACCCCAGCCCTCGTCGATCTCCTTGAGCCGTTCGTCGATGCGCAAGCAGCTGCCGATGAGCTCTGCCGAGGGAACGCGGTCCTTGAAGAGGTTCAGCGCCTGGATCGCCGACACGATCTCCTCCTGCTTCATGCACGTCTTCCGCTTCTTGAGGATCTTGGCCATGCTCTCGACGAGCAGCGACACATCGTCGCCGGAAAGGGAGCTCAGGCGCCAGAGCGGCACGAACGTCGGTGTGCGGGACTCGTTGCTCATGTCGGCATCGATAGAGAAGGAGAGACGGAGCACCGAACCGTCGACGGCCGTCGCTCCCTGGATGCGCTTCAGCACCTGCGACACGAGTTCATCCTCGCGCATCAGACCGCCGTGGAGGCGGAGGATGCCTTTTGACATCTCGTTGACTTCGTCGAGGCGCGTCGTGCGGACTGTACGCTTGAGCTTGCTCAGCGCGATGCTCTCGATCTGGCGAATGCGTTCGCGCGTCACCTTGAACTGTTTACCGATCTTCTCCAGCGTCTGCTTGCCCTGCCCGAAGAGTGCGAAGCGCTTCTTGACGACCGTCACCTCTTTATCTGTGAGGACCATGAAGAGGTTCCCCAGCACGTCCTGAAGGTTCAGGCTGAGTGCCGGTCCGGAGAGCTGCATGGAGGAGGAAGAGGGAAGCGTGGCGGTCGGCATGGGCAATCGGGGGAAATCAACCTTCGTTGTACCAGAACATTGACAGAAGCAAAAGTTCCGCGAGCGGTTTCGGTGGACAATTCACAACAGATATTCTGGGGCAGGAATGTGAAGGAACACTGACACGTTTCACCGATCCCTTGCCCGTGAGGACAGTCCTCCGACGGGTGTGAGACACATCCCTGTGACGGAAGCTGTGTCTCGGAGCGAATAACGAAGGAGATTTCAAGGAACCTGATAAGTTAAATTAGATCTTTTAATCAAGTATGTCAATGGTCGAGTTTTAGGCTTAATAAAGCGCAGGCTGCAGTGGCGTCGCCATCGATTTTCCGCGTCGGAATGGCATGTTTGTGTTGAGATGAGCGCGGGGAGGTGTGACGCTCGTCTCTGTACTCCACAGCAGCACCCGCTGAGGCGAGGAGCGTTCCCACCTTCCTGCTCTCCCGCGCCTGTTCTCCTTCCTCTCCCGATGGGAGGCGGGGGAGTCCGACGATCACCGTCTCGACCTTGCGGTGACGGATGATCTCCATGACCGCACTGACGAGTTCCTCCTCCGACATGTGGTGCACGGTATCCAAAGGAAGAGGAATGCCGATCGTGGTATCGAGGAAGGCTATGCCAGTGCGGCGAGTGCCGATGTCGAGGGCGAGGGTGCGCATTGGGAACTATCACTTCGATGCCACCATCTTCGCCAGGAGGGACTTCTTCCGGTCGGCATTATTCCGATGAATAATGTTCTTCTTCGCCGCAGTATCGATCGCCTTGTAGGCAGTCGGGAGCATCTTCCGCGCTTCGTCGATCTTCTTCTCCTTCACGAGATCGCCGAACGACCGCATCGCCGTCTTCATCCGTGTGTTGAACGGCTGGCGGCGCGATCGTCGCTTGAGATTCTGGCGGGCGGCCTTTATCGCTGATGAAGTGATTGGCATAGGGCCGGGGAAGACTAAGGGGGACAGTGGACGCTGTAAAGACCCAGTTGCGGGTTTCGGGCACGTAAAGCCGTGTGGAACGTAGAAGCGCAAACGCTGTACGTTCCGTGGCGGCACGTGCCACTTTACGCGGTTACGGGTTTCGAGTACCCACAACTCGAAACTCGCAACTGCTGCGTTTTCGTAGAACTGGCACCAGACTCGTGAAGACGATACACTTCCCCCATGTGCGGAATATTCGGCTACGTCGGTGGAAGAACCGACGCGGGAGTGATTGCTATCGAGGGCCTCAAGAATCTCGAGTACCGCGGTTACGACTCCTGGGGCATCGCATCCCAATGCAACGGCAAGCTCCTGGTCAAAAAGGACATCGGCCCGATCGGGGACATCAAGAGCGAGGATTTTTCTGGCACCTGCTCACTCTCGATCGCTCACACGCGCTGGGCGACGCATGGAGGAGTCACTCAACGTAACGCCCATCCGCACCTGAGCGAGGACGGCACGATTGCCGTCGTCCATAACGGTATCGTCGAGAACTATCTTGAGTTGCGGAAGGACCTCAAAGCGAAGGGGCATACCTTCCAGTCCGAGACCGACACCGAAGTGATTCCCCACCTGATCGAAGAGGAACTGACGAAGACGGGAGACTTCACCGAAGCTGTTCGTTCGGCGTGCCTGCACTTCGACGGGCGGTACGCGATCCTGGCGCTGCACACGTGTTCGAATATGTTGGTTGCGGCAAGAACGGGATCACCGCTGATTATTGGCGTCGACCGTAGGGGTGGTTCGCGAACCACCCCTACGCCGGTCGACGGATATTTCATTGCATCCGACATCCCCGCCTTCATGAAGCACACGCGCATCGTCCAGTACCTCGATGACGGCGAAATGGTTGCGACGGACGGGAAGACGATCGTCTTCAGCGACATCAAGACGGGGGAGAGGCGACCCAAGCGCGAGATCGCGATCACCTATCACATCGAGCAGGCGCAGAAAGGGGATTACGAGCACTTCATGCTGAAGGAGATCATGGACCAGAAGGAGAGCGTGGCGCGGGCAGTCAATCAGGACGAGGGCGAAATCCGGACGATCGCCGAAGCGATCCGCCGCGCGAAGGGCACCTTCCTCGTCGGCTGCGGCACCGCGGCGAAGGCCTGCATGGCGGCGGAGTACTTCTTCTCTGTCATCGCGGAGCACCACGTGAACTTCGCGCCGGCGAGCGAGTTCAAACTGTTCCATCACTTCCTGAAGCCCGAAAGCCTCCTGATCGTCGTAAGCCAGAGCGGTGAGACGGCCGACGTGCTCGAGGCGATGCGCGTCGCGCGCGACAAGGGCGCGAAGGTGCTCGCGATCGTGAATGTGGAGGGTTCCACCATTGATCGCGAGGCGGATTACACGCTCCTCATCAACGCAGGACCTGAACGGGCAGTCGCCTCCACCAAAGCGCTCACCGGACAGCTCGCCGTGCTCCTGCTGATCGCCTACGCGCTCACGGAGCGGTTGAAGGAAGGCAAGACGCTGCTCCTCGAGAGCGCCTCCGCCATCAACGACATGCTCAACCCGCGGTTCGTGGAACGCCTCGAGACGCTCGCGGAGAAGATCCACGGCAACGACGATCTCTACATCATCGGCAAGAGCTGGAACTACCCGATGGCCCTCGAGAGCGCAATCAAGATCCAGGAAGTGAGCTACGTCCACGCGGAGGGCTTCGCCGGAGGCGAGCTGAAACATGGGCCCATCGCGTTAATAGAGGAGGGGAGTCCCTGCATCGTCCTCACCGGCAACGATGAAGCGTTGCAGGATATCCTCAGTAACGCCCAGGAACTGAGAGCCCGTGGCGCGATGATCGTCGGCGTCGGTCCGAAGAAGTTTGAGGTCTTCGACGAGTGGATCAAAGTGCCGGAGGCGGGGACTGCGCAGGCTCTCCTCAACATCATCCCGATTCAGGTGCTGGCGTACTTTTTGGCGGTGAAGAGAGGGAAGAACCCTGATATGCCCCGGAACTTGGCGAAAAGTGTAACAGTGAAGTGATCTTGAATTTGTGCAATTTGTGCAATCTGCGATCCGGGGCATCCCGAGTAGCTCGTCCTGAGCCTGTCGAAGGGCGAGCGTATCGAGGGATGCTGAGGAATCTTGCGAAATCTGTCACCGTGAAATAGATTTGGATTATGCAGATTGCTTTACTTGCGACGACAGGAGAGTACAATCCTCTCGTCATTCCAGGATGAAGACTATGAGCAATGAGTTATTGAGTCGGTGGGAACCCGATCCCTTTCGGAAACGATCGATCATCGCAGACAATGTCGACCTACAACAACTCATTCAGCACGACATGCGTGACATACAGTGGATGATTTTGGATAAGGTGAATCCTCCAGAGCGGAACGATGAATCTCTTAAAGCAGACGAACCCGTTATTGTTCATCGGGGGGAATCCCGTAGTACTTGAACAAGAACGCCGCAATGTCTTTGAAGACCGGCGCCGCGGCTGTCGCGCCGTGGATGACGCTCTTCGGACGGTCGATTTTGACGAGGACGACGAATTTCGGATGATCAATGGGCGCGTAGCCGGCGAAGGTCGCGATGGTGCTGCCGGTCCCGCTCTCGTACTTGCCGCCTGGGCCGGCGATCTGGCTGGTTCCGGTCTTGGCGGCGATGCGATGCCCGGGGACTTTTCCCGCCCGAGCGAAGCCGCGCGCGGCCGCACTTGTCAGCATCGCGGTAATCGTCTCTGACGTCTGCCGCGTGATGACCTGATCCTGCACACGTGGCTGGAAGCTCTCGGCCGTCCGGTCGGGATGGACGATCGAATCGATGATGATTGGTCGCAGGAGTTTGCCGCCATTCGCGAGTGCGGACCACGCGGTGACGACTTGCAGGGGCGTCGCCGAGAGCCCCTGCCCGAATGCGGTCGTTGCCAGGAGGGTCCGGGACCATTCCCTCCACGGGCGGATTTCGCCGGGGAGTTCGTCTTCCAGTTCAATGCTCGTAATCTTGCCGAAGCCGAAGCGGTCGAGCGCGCCGTGGAAGAGCTTGGCTCCGAGCTTGAACGAGACACTCGTCATGCAGGTGTTGATGGAGAACTCGAGGCAATTGGTCATCGTCACCTTCCCGTAGTGATGGAAGTTGTTGTTGTTGATCTTGTACTCATCGACTTCGACCGGCCCCGTGTCGTCGTAGGTATCGGACGGCGTCACTTCGCCCTGATCGAGAGCGATCGCCATGGTCACGGGCTTGAGGACCGAGCCCGGCTCGTAGATCTCCTGTACCGTGCGGTTGAGGTATGCCCCAAGACCGATATTGTTGCGGAACTTCATCCACACGCTCGGATCAGACGTCGGGAACACTTCGCGCTTCACGTTCTCACCGATGTAGAGGAAGAAGCGTGTGAAGTCGCGGAGATCGTAATTCTTCTCCATGTCCTCGAGCGCCTTGCGGGTCTTCTCGGTCAGGAGCGTTCGTCCGGACGCCGTGAACACGTCGTCGATGTACGCCTTCACCACTCGCAAATTTGCTTCGGGATGGAAAACCTCGACAACGATGCTCTTGCGTTCCTGGGGAGAGAGCGTCACTGGCTCCTTCGCCGAGACATCAGCGTAGTTGTTGCCGTCGAAGAGGGGAGCGTTGACCATGGCGAGGATCCGTCCGGTGAAGGGGTCCATGACGATCGCTTGGCCGCTGTCGGCCTGGTACTTCTCGATCGCGGCCTGCAGGGTGATCTCGAGGTGCTTCTGGATCGTCCGGTCGATCGTCAGGACGACGGTATCGCCGTCCAAGGGGTCTTCGATGGCCTGCTCGGGACGGAGGATTTGGCCCCCCTGGGGATCGCTGATCGTCTTGATAGTGCCTTCTCGACCTCGCAGCTGTGGATCATAGGTGCGTTCGACGCCGTACTGCGGCTCCTGCCGAGTGTTCAGGAAACCGACAACGTGCGACGCGATTGTCGTATCGGGGTAGAACCGCCAGTGCTCTGCGAGCATGGCGATGCTGCGGAGGGGGTACTTGAACTCGGCTCCCGTGTCGCGCTTGCCCTTCTGCGCCTTCACCCGCTCGAGCGTTTCGCGCGCCGAGGCAGCCTTGGCCTGGAGGATCTGGAGGCTGACGGATCGCGGGACGCGGCGGAGGATCGACACGTACCGCAAGTGCCGGGAGCGCAGCGAGGCCTGGAGCGCGTCGGCATCGGTCCCGAGCGCCTGCGCGAGTGACCGCGCGAGGGAATCGACGATCGCTTGATTGATCTCCTCTGGATTGGCGTACGCGAGATTCTGTTCTTCGACGACGCGCACCCCCGGGATATCGAGCGCGCGCACAGCGGACATCTCGGATTTCGTCAGGCCGTACTTGAGCGGCACGAACGTGACGTTCTTCTCAGAGATCCGCCTCTCGATGTCGGCGGAGAGCGCATCGCGTGCCTGGGTGAAAGTCGGGAGTGTGAGGAGTGCCGGCGGGAGTGGGGCGCCGGGGGCGAGCGGCTCCGGCAGCGCGCCTGACAGGAGAATCTTCTGTCGAACAAGGGGGTCGAATGCCGCAGCATAGAATGGGATGAACTCCCGCGGACAGGTGTCGCGACCATGGGAGCATTGGTCGTGCAGCTGCTCGGTGAGGAGGAGCGTCGAGAGGGTGCGCGCGACGATGGTCGGATCGTCGGTGATCAGCGGGTCGACGTACACGAGGTCGAGCGTGATGTTGGTCGCGAGGATGGTGGTCTCGCCCGTGCGGCTGTCGCGCGCGAGAATTTCGCCACGCTTGGCGGGGAGCTTGACGCCGCCGAAGTGCTGGCGCTGCGCTTCGGAATGGAACGCGCTCCCGCGGACGATCTGCAGTTCGATGAGCCGCGCGATGATGAGCAACCCGGCGACCAGAAACACTCCGGCGACAATCGCCATCCGACGTCTCAGCGAGCGGCGCTTGTGCGTTTCAGACTGAGTGCGGTGGGGGTTGAAGGCCATGCAGCGAGAATGATCAATGACCAATGACCAATCATCAAGGAAGATTGGAACGAGGACACAAGTTGTGGTAGAATACACAGATGGCACACATCGATTTTTCCACACTGGATGGCGAGCATCTCCTGACGACCATGCAGCAGGAAGCGGCCGCGCATGGCGTATCCGATCTCCATTTGTCTCCGCAGAAGAGCGATGTTCGCCTCGAGTGGCGCCTGCACGGTATTCTCCTCACACTCGCGAGTATCTCGCACCCGGCCTACGTGGATTTGCTCCGCCGTGTGAAGTTCCTCGCGAAATTGAAGCTGAACATCACGAACATTCCGCAGGACGGGCAATATGTTTTTGCAGTTTCGAGTTCCGGGTTACCTGCCCTGAGCAACGTCGAAGGGCGGGTTGCAGGCGACGAAACTCGAAACTCGCAACCCGCAACAAATCGTACAGTGAACGTCCGCGTGGCGACATTGCCGTCTCGTTTTGGAGAGGCTCTCACGCTCCGGCTCCTGGATCCCGACCGAGGAATCCTCCCACTCGTCAAGCTGGGATTCCCTGCAGAGATGGAGAAATCACTCAAAGAACTCGTGGAGATCCCGAACGGCTTGATCCTCGTCACAGGCCCGACGGGATCGGGGAAGACGACCACCCTCTACGCACTACTCTCGACCATCATCGGCAAGGAGCGCAATATCATCACTCTGGAGGATCCGGTCGAGTACGAGCTGCCTGGCATCATCCAGAGCGAAATCGACCCCGACCACGACTTCTCGTTCGCGACGGGTCTGAGGAGCATCCTGCGTCACGACCCGGACGTGATCCTCGTCGGCGAGATCCGCGATCTGGAGACTGCGCAGACGGCCGTGAATGCGGCACTGACCGGACACCTGGTGCTCTCGACACTCCACACGAATTCCGCCGTAGAGGCGATTCCGCGCTTCCTCTCGATGGGCGTGAGCCCCTACACTCTCGCTCCGGCTTTCCGCGCAGTACTTGCGCAGCGGCTGGTGCGAACCGTAACCGACGAGTGCAAAACCTCCGGCACCTGCGATCCCGGTGCGCACGCGACGTACGGCGGCCAGATGGTGCTGCCTGAATTGCTCGTGATCTCCCCGGCGATCCAGCAGCTGATCCTGAACTTGAGCGATGCCTCCGCGATCGAAACGCAGGCGAAGAAAGAAGGGTTCAGGACGATGAAGCAGTGGGGAGAGGTTGTCGTTTCCGAAAAACGCACGACGAAAGAGGAAGTGGCGCGAGTGACGGGATGATCTCGGGATCGGGATCGGGATCGTGGACGGGACTGATAAAGAAGCGGTCATTTTTTTGTCCGAGCCCGAGCCCGTCCCCGAGCCCGTTTCATGATCTTGCCTTTGCTCCCAGCCGCGCCATAGTATGCTGTACTCCCATGTACTTCCGCCCCCGCCACCGACGCGGAGTGTATCCGCTCGCGCAGGAACACACGCTCCCACGAGGCGTGCGGATGTTGCTCACCGCCGGCGCGGCTCTGTTCGCCGCGTACTTGCTCTGGACACTACTCCTGCGGCTCTTCGGGATCGCGGGCGGAGCGGAGCGCGCGGGCGCCATGCTCGCGGTGGAAGATCGCGGCACGGTCTCGGTGACGATCGACGGCACGCAGCAGCGGGCGGAGAACGGCATGATGCTCTTCCCCGGTGAACATCTGACGACCGGCCCCGGCGCCCACGCGTCGCTCCAGTTCTTCGACGGGTCACGCGTGCGACTGAATGAGAGTACGGAAATTTCTGTATCAGAGAGTGCGCGCGGCGAGAGCGATTCACGCGTGAGCGTGGACCTGCGGCAGGGAACGCTCTGGCTCATGACTGCTGGCCGCAGGAGCTTCACCGGTAGCATCGTCTGGGCCGTCACGTCGCCGACGCTCTCCTTCACACTCTCCCCTGGTGCAGAAGCGATGCTCTCGCCAACGTCGCTGGCCGTCTTCTCGGACGAAGGGGAGGGGATTGAGGTATCGCTGGCAGGGCAGGACTCGATCATGATCAGCGAGGGCCAGCAGTGGGCGCTTCCCACTGGAGGGACCGCCGTCAGCTCTGACCTCTACGCCTACCGCGCGCCGCTCGATGCGGTCTCGGCGCGCTCACCGTTCGTCCTCGAAAGCAGACAGAAGCTCCTGCCGCGCGCCGCGGGAACGGCGTCGCCTGGGCGGTCCGCCGATGCGGAAGTGCTGACGCTCGCGCTTCCCGTGAACGGTGCTGTCCTGACGGAATCGACCGTGCATGTCAAAGGCACGGTCGGCGCGGGCGTTTTGTCCGTGCTCGTCAATGGGTACCCGGCCCTCCTCGATACCGCGAAGGGCACCTTCACCCAGCAACTCTCACCTCCCGACCCTTCGGCAGGCTCAGGGCAGGGCGAATTCGAGGTCCGCGTCCAGGCGCTGGATGCATCGCGCACCGTGCTCGCCGACGTGCGCCGCATGGTGAAGCGTGCGCCTCCTGCTCCACTCGCCGCCCCGACCGTCACCGTCCCCGCCAAGACGGGCCAGACGTACCGCACGTCCGCGGAAGAGCTGATCCTCCGCGGAGGAGCGCCTTCGGGCGCACGCGGCATTATGGTGAACGACTACACGCTCCAGCTCTTCGATCCCGCGAAGGAGGAGTGGAGCTACGTGGCGAGTCTGAGACTCCGCAACATGCTCCCGGGCGCCAACGTTTACGACGTCTTCGCGCTCGATGCCGCCGGCAGGAAGAGTCCCGCCGCGCGCATCACGATCATCCAAGGCGAAGGTCCGGAGGGCGTGGTGCAACCGAGTTCCGCCGCTCCTGCCCTTACGGCCGGTCCGCTCCTCAGCAACGCGCCGCTGCTCCCTGGATCGCTGACGGTGACGCTGCCGACACCGGGAACGAGCCACAGCGAAACCGGGACGGGATTCCTCGTCGAAGGAACAACGTCGGCGAAGACCGCATCGATCTGGGTGAACGACTACAAGCTGCAACTCTACAGAGCGGGAAAAACGACGTGGAACTACATCGCGGACGTCGGGCTGAATAATCTGAAGAAGGGGAAGAACGAGTACGTGATCGTGGCGAGGAATGATAAGGGCGAGATTTTGGACACGATGACGTACGCGGTGGAGTACCAGCCATCCCTCGGTACGCTCAACGCTCCCTTCGACTCCGCTCAGGGCAGGCCGCGTTGAGCTACTCGGGATGACAGAGCGAGAACGCAATCCTCGCCCCCTCTATCGCTCTCTGAAAAGCAGTCGGCACTACCGCTCCGACGTCATGCGCTTTTTGATCGGCAGGTGACGTGAAGCTTAACTTCCAGGCATGCAAGCAGATACTCCGAATATCATATTCCTGCGTCAGCCGCTCGCTGAGCAGATTCGTGTACGTCCCGTCGCCGAGGACCGGGTGGCCGATGCTGCTCAGATGGACACGGACTTGGTGGGTGCGCCCCGTATGCAGATCGCACTCGAGCAGCGCGCACTGCTTTCCCTCGGCAAGCATCCGGTACGTGGTCTGCGCCTCGCGCGTCTTCGCGGTGTGGAACACCGTCATCTGCGTCCGGTCCGAGACGCTGCGTCCAATGGGGGAGTCGATCGTCGCCTCGGAAACTTTGGGAATCCCCGCGACGAGGGCAAGATACGTCTTCTTCACCGTCGCCCCGAGCCGCGCCGAAGGGTCAAATTGTTTTTGAAGAAAGAGATGCGCGGCTGCGGTCTTCGCGATGAGGACGCATCCCGTCGTGTCTTTATCCAGCCGGTGGACGAGAACGGAATCGGGCGTGAAGGGAATTTTCTTTTTTTTGAAGAGGAACGCGATCCCGTGGAGCAGCGTGACTTCACCGGGCGCCATTCCGGCTCCCGAATGGACGGCGATGCCGGCGGGCTTATCGATCACCAAGCAAGTATCGTCTTCATAGAGAATGGGAAGCTGCAGATCAACGGGCTCTACGCTCTCAGAGTTGCGGGTTTCGGGTTGCGTGAGGAGTGACACTTTGTCGCCCTCCTGAAGGCGATGAGACGGCTTCTTTACGACATCATCATTCACGCTGACCTTCCCGTCCTCAATCGCCTTCTGCGCTTTGGCGCGGCTGAGCATCCGCCCGTCGGCGGCGAGGAAGGAATCGAGACGGTCGGGGAGGGAAACGAGCCAGGTGTTCACTGAGGCATTCTACGCTACACATCGAAAAGCGCCCCCCACCCCCGCATACATACACGGGAAGGGGCTGATGTACACGACTCTTGTCTCTGATCCCACACGTTCCTAGACTCCTCATCCGCCAGGGATTCATTTTTTCTATTGTCCCTGTCGGGCACCCCAGGGTCGCAAGGCTCTGGGGTTGTATTCGGAAGTTGTTGTACACTCAGGCACGATGCATTCCCCCGACCTCCTCACCCGCAGCGTCGCGAAATTGATTCCTCAGAAATTGGCGGAAGAGAAAATTGCGTCCGGAAAAAAACTTCGCGTCTACTGGGGCATTGATCCAACAGGCACCAGAATGCACCTCGGGCACACGATCCCGATGCGCAAGCTGATGCAATTTGCGGATGCGGGCCATCACACGATTCTCGTGATCGGTAGCTTCACCGCGATGCTTGGCGATCCGTCCGATAAAAATGCAATGCGTAAGCCTCTCACGCGCGAACAGGTGCAGAAGAATTTCGAGTCGTACAAGGAGCAGGCGGCGAACATCCTCGACTTTTCCAAGATCGAAGTCCGCTATAATCACGAATGGCTGGGCAAGCTCACGTACGACGAGATCATGAAGCATGCGAGCCTCTTCACTGTGCAGCAGATGGAACAACGCGAGGTTTTCGAGCGCCGGATGAAAGCCGAGAGTCCGCTCGGCGTGCATGAATTCCTGTATCCGCTGATGGTCGGGTACGATTCGGTCGTCCTGGATGTGGATTGTGAAATCGGTGGGACGGACCAGGAATTCAACATGCTCGCCGGCAGGACGATGCAGAAGGCCTTCGGCAAGCGCGACAAGTTCGTCCTCACCACACGGCTCATCGAGGGAACCGACGGGCGTCTGATGAGCAAGACGTACGATAACTGCATCTGGCTCGAAGATTCGGCCAAGGAGATGTTCGGCAAGCTCATGAGCGTGAAGGACGAGCTCATCGTCCCGTACCTGGAATGCGTCACCGAGATGCCGATGGCCGAAATCAAAGAGATCGAGAAGAGACTCAAGGGAACAATGAATCCCAAGGACGCCAAAATGCGCCTCGCACGGGAGGTCGTCGCACTGTATCACGGCGTCGACGCCGCGAAGCACGCGGAGGCGGAGTTCACGCACGTGTTCACCGAGCACAAGATTCCCGAAGATATCAGGGAAGTGAGAGCGGGGAAGGGAACTCTGGTGATTGACCTCATCGTGAAAGAAAAACTCGCGCCCTCCAAATCCGAAGCGCGGAGGCTCATCGAGCAAGGCGGAGTGCATCTGAATGACAAGACAGTCACATCGATGGACGCGAAGGTGCACCAGGGAATTCTGAAAGTAGGGAAGAGGAAGTTCGTCAAGATTGTCGTATGAATACGTTCACCCAAAAACACTGCGTCCCGTGCGAGATCACAAATCCAACACCGTGTGCGCGGCGCCGCTACGCAGTGGAGCGGCGATCGCCGATAGTCGTGCGATCGCCGGATCGAGCGCTGCACGGGGATCCTCGCCCGCAGTGTACGCTTCGATCACGACAGTCAGGAGCTGTCGTTCCCACTGCGGCCAGTAGTGGAAGGTACGGTAGGGTGCCAGTCTCCCTTCCCCCTGGAGGACCGTTCTCCCCACAGCATCGAGGAGTGCGCGACGGCGATCATCGGGCAATGTCAACGCATCACAGAACATCTGCAGTACCACCCACGGCACGACGGTGCCCTGACGTAACGCCGACATCAGTGCCGCGAGTTGCCGGCGGTTCATCTTCGCGAACGCCGCAGGACGCTGCTGGTAGTTCCACTTGATCCAGTCATTGCTGGAGATCGCGTATTCCGCACAGAGCGTGCGCACCTCCGCTGACAGGGGATTTTCCTTGTGCTGCTCGATCCAAAATCGGTGCATGCCGGTCCGCCACAGATCGCGGGCCGCATTCTCTTCCAGACCAAGGGCCTGGGCGATCTTCCTCCAGACCGTCCAGGACGGCATCTGTGGTGGCGTATGCTTGATTCCTCTGGGACGCCGCTTCCCGCGGAGGATTTGCTGCAATGCCCCGGTGCTAGATCCGCTGCAGGCGGCGACATCGTCGTACCCGTAGCGCCGGAGGTGTGCCTGGAGCAATTCGCGCATGCCCTCGGGATCTTTCCCAATGTACGCGCGCCACACCTCCTCCCCCTCTTCAGTGGGAATCCTCAATGCAGCGATGATGCGACGCACAGAATCTCGGGTGAAATCTTGCTTCGCCTTGATCGAATCCCTAACCACAATGCCATAGACCTTTTCCAGCGTGTAGATGCTACACTGGTACTTCAACAGCAGCTCGCTCATGACGGACGCGAAGCGTCCCCGGAACCGCTCCGTCGTCATCCCGTCGCAGAGGAGTGGGGGAACAGTGCGCATTGCGTAGCCAAAGTGAAGTCTATCCTAGAACCGGCAAAACGCGAGTACATCACGCCTGAACCACGCGGTTTCCGCTGCGGTGCCAACAGAACTTGTATTTTTCAATACATCTTGTACTCTCCCGAAGCCTCGTGTGTATGACTCGCGCCAAAAAATCGCCGCCCACCACCCTCGTCACCTACCTCTGCACCCGCTGCACCTGGGACTTCTCGCGGACGGAACTCGACAAGCCCACGTGTACCATCTGCGAGAAGAACGATAAGCTGCAGGAGATCAAACGCGAGCCGATCACGCCGCAGGCGATCGAGGCCGGCATGATGCGGTCGATGGAACGGATGATGGTGAATTTGGAGAAGGCCTACAGCGCGGGAAAGGAGGAGGGGATCGGCGACCAGGAGGAGATCATGCTCCTGGAAGCGATGGTGAAGGCGAAGAATTTGCAGAAGCACGTGGAGAAGGCGTTTGGGAAGGGCAAGACGAAGACGAGATCGAAGGTGTAAATTTCGCCGGATAATTTTTTGTGAGTGCCGCGAACTGAATCGCTGGTTGTCAGCGGAGATTTCGAAATCTCCGCTGAAAAACGGCCATTTACCCCGCCTTCCCATGAAACTTCTTATGCACTTCTTTTAAGCGGGGATTCGTGACGTGCGTATAGATCTGAGTCGTCGAGAGATCCTTATGTCCTAGCATTTCCTGGACTGACCTCAGGTCGGCGCCATTCCTGAGAAGGTCGGTCGCGAAGGAGTGTCGAAGAGTGTGCGGTGACGGATCGCTGACAATGCCTGCTTGGCGCGCGTACTTTTTAACGGTGCCGTAGATCGAGATCCGCGAGAGACGGAATTCCTCGCCCGGCGGCATCGCGTTTGACGCTTTGCCGTGATTGCGGATGAACAGGGGATTGAGGTGATCCAAACGGCAGTCGAGATACTCTTTGAGGGCATCGACGGCCCGATCACTGATGAAGACCACCCGGATCTTGCCACGCTTGCCGCGGACGGAGATCTCACGCGTCGTGAAATTCACATCCTTGCGGTTGAGCCCCCGCAGTTCGGCAAGGCGCAGCCCGGTCGAGAAGAACAGATGCAGCATCGCCGCGTCGCGCTTCCCCTCCTTTGTGGACGTATTCGGAGCCGTCAGGAGGCGCTCGAGCTCCTCATGGAAGAGCACTTTGATTTTCCGCTGCTCCTCTTTGAAGCGCGTCACTCTATCCGATGAATAGACATCTATTTCTTCTTCGCGGGTCAAATAGCGCAGAAATGCGCGGAGAATGGTCAGATGGTGGTTTTTGGTCCGTATCGTGAGCTCTTTACCGCTCCTAGCTCGATATGAATGCAACGCCGACTTGTAGATTCGAATGGAACTTTTATTGAAGAGTCGGGGATCGATGACGTCACTCAGCCGAAGGAGAAGATGAAGCGACTCGCGATAGGCACTGATCGTCAGTGGAGATTTATTTTCTTCCGCTTTCAGGAAGGTTAGGTACCGGTCGATGGCCTTCGACAAAGCATTGGGTGTACGAGCCAGCGGGCGAGGGGAGGAGTTATCCACAGGACTTACTACTTATCATAATGCATTTTATGTTAATAATTGCATCAACACAAGCAAGTCCACACCAATGGCTTCCCGTAGCAGATTTCTCGCAGTAAACAGGAGTGTCGGCGGATGATCTACCGGGTACGTCGGGAGATCCCATCTCTGGATGTGCGCTATCATCCGAATGCGAGCGAGGTGATAGCCGTCACTGATGGCGAGCACGCTGCGGCAGTCTTCTGTCAAGGCTCGGGTGTACAGGAGGTTCTCCCAGGTGCTGTTCGAACGCTCTTCGAGCGTGATGCGCTGCGGTGGAATGCCAATCGACACCGCGTACTCCCTCATTGCCTGTGCTTCGCTCTTCGTATTGCCGACTCCCCTCCCCCCGGAGAAGAAGAGTCGGTGGAGTCTCCCCGCGTTCAACAGCTCTGCAGCAGTCGAGACTCTTCGCGCGATCCCCGGCCCCGCAGTGAGGTCGATGACGTCTCCCGCACTGTTCCAGATCGGCCGGACCGCGGCGCCGAAGACGATGGCGCAGTCCGCAGTTTCTACGCCGGTCCCGCCCATTCGCTGCACGACGTAGAGGACCGTGGTGAAGTAGAACATGGCGAGGGGAAGAGCAAAAAAAATCAGAAGGCGCCGGAGAGTATGGAGGATCGTGTGAGTCACTGTTCCAGTATAGGTGAGAAAAAAATACCAAGCATGAGTAGTGTGAATGTTTCACTGCGGCAGTATCAGGATATTGGACGGAATCGAGGGCAGCACTCTTCCCCACGGTGGCCACAGACGGATCTCGACGCGATCGACCTCGGGGAAGTTGCGGAGGATCCGCTGGGCATCGTGGACGGAGAGACCAGCGATCGCACCGCGCACCTTCTTGCCGAATGTGGCGCCGAGCGGGGAGAGGGGGTCCAGAACGAATTGCTCCGTCCCGGTGATATCAGCAGTGACCTTGATCCACGCACCTGTATAGCGGTTGCGCGGTGAACCGTCGTCTGCGTACTCGATGACGATGACCTTCTCGGGATCGATGTGGACGGAACCGGGCAGGAGGCGCTTGCCCTCCCCCGCGTGCGCCTGGAGCTCCTTGCTGTACGACGCTATGAGCAGCTGCAGATCGTAGGCGGGAACGCTGTAGAGTAGTTCGCCTGCAATCGGCACCGACTTCACCGGCTGGCCGAGGAACGCGGTCGGGAGAACGAAGCCGCTGGTGGTCGCAAGAATGAGGTCGTCTTTGGCGAGGAGTTCGATGCGGGCAGAGGGGTCACGGGCGCTCTGCAGCTGACGCTCCTCCTCGACCAGCTGCTTGGCGGCCAGCAGGAGCTCCTGCTCTAGACGTGTACGACCCGCTTCGAGGTCTTTCTGCTGCAGGACGGTGCGCTCGGCCGTCGTGCCACCCTTGGCTGCATCCGGATTCTTCGCGTACACGATTTTGCGGTCTGCGACGGGAAGTCCGATGAACTCCCACTGGAGGCCGGCCGGAACGTTGCCCCGGGCACCGATGATCTTGTTGTAGAGGTCCAGGTGATCGGCTTTCGCGGGAATCGTCCGCTGCTCGCGCGCCGGCACCGTCACCGGCGCCTGGATCCGGAAGATCATCCCCGCCTGATTCAGGAGCCGCGTTCCCGCGCGGAATGAGTACGCTTCCTTCGACTCATTGATGATCGTCATGTCCGTGCGCGCATCGGTGCCTGTGAACTCCGGACTGATGTCGTCGAACGTAAGGGACTTTTCCACGCGTACCGCGATCGTCTGGAGCGGCTGGACGCGGACGCGGCCAGAGACGGGAATGCGGGAGCCCGACGCAACCAGCGTGACGTTCATCGTGAGCGTGACAATGTCCGACCGGGGCCACACCCGCACGTCAGCTGAAGGGAGCAGCCGGAAGAAGACGAACAGGAACAGTCCGAGACTGAGGAACACGAGTGTGAGGATGCGGGCCTTCGGCACCGAGAGGAGACCGACGGTCTGGAGTTTCGACCGCCACTGCTGCCGCCAGAGACTGGGAGAAAAGTAACGGAGTGCTTCAGCGCTCCGGGGATTGTCCGAGAGGAGGGCACGGAGCTTCCGAGTCTTGCCGAGCACCCGGATCCCCCGCCCCCGCGCGTCGCGTATCACCGCCGGCTCCTTGGTTGCGAGCGTCGTTCGGTAGCGCAACTTCGCCAGTTCTTCTAAAAAATGCGCCCGATCCTCCTGCTGGAGCAGGAACGTGTTGTCCGCGCTCGAGAGCACGACGACCAGATCGCCCCCAGCCTCGCGAATGCGGCGCGCGAAGGCGTTCCAGGATTCCTCCTCAGCACGCCAAAGCACGGTGATTTTCGAATCCGGCATGTAGCAAAAAGAATAGCACTACTGTTCCTTCCGCAGAGCCTCGATTGCGGGGAACGGCCTCCCGCCGATGAACTCGAGCATCGCTCCTCCTCCCGTACTCACGAACGAGTACGCGTCGAGTGGGTACTTGTACCGGACGTGAAAATCGATCGTGTCTCCGCCGCCGATCACCGAACATGCTCCTGTGGCAGTGGCGCTCGCCACGGCCTCGGCGATGCGCTTGCTGGCGTGCGAGAAGCGATTGATCTCGTAGAGGCCCAGCGGACCGTTCCAGATGATCGTCTTCGCTTTCGCGATGACTTGCTTGTAGCGCTCCACAGTCACTTTGCCGACGTCGAAGATGCTCATGTCGCCTTCGATATCTTCAACAGGGAGGCAAATCTTTTCTGCGCCGTCCACGGCATCGCTTGCGACAATCGCGTCCCGCGGCACGTGGATCGCCGCGCGGCCCTTCTTCTCCGATTCCAGCATAATCTCCTGTGCTTTCTCGATGGCGTCCTCTTCGTACTTCGACGCACCGACGTCGAAACCGCGCGCGGCGATGAACGTGTTGGCGATGCAGCCACCGAGGAGAATGTCATCCCCTTTCGTGAGGAAACGTTCGATGACCGGAATTTTCGTCTCCATCTTGGCGCCGCTGATGATCAGCACGAGTGGGCGCGCGGGATGTTGGAGGACGTTCCCGAGCATGGTCACTTCCTTTTCCAAGTGTATCCCCGCGTACGCTGGCAGGAGTTGTGCAACGGCGCAGGTGCTCGCTTCTTCGTACTCGTGGCAGGAGGCGAACGCCTCGTTGACGTAGAGATCGGCGAGCGCGGCGAGTTGCTTGCCCATCTTCTTCTGCTGCTCGGGAGTCCCTTCTTCCCCCGAAAGGAATCGGACGTTCTCCAGGTACAGAATTTCTCCGTTCTTGAGTCCCCGAGCCGCATTCTCCACCTCTGGCCCGACGGTCTTCGGCGTGTGCATGACCGAAACGCCCGTGAGGAGAGTTCCCAAGTGCTCCGCGACGGTGATGGTCGAGAGCTGGGGATCGACCTTCCCTTTGGGTCGACCGACGTGCGTCATGAGGATCAGCCGAGCTCCTTGCTTCAGAAGATGCTCAATCGTGGGAAGCGTTGCCCGAATCTTCTCGTCATTCTTCAATGAGCCATCCTCCTTGGTGGTCACATTGTGGTCGACGCGGACGAGGACGCGTTTGCCCTCGACCTTCGCGCCCGTGAGGCGGCGGATGGCGGTTTTCGGCATGACGCTAGTGTAATGGTCGTTCGGGAAGTTTCAATGCACCGCGCAGACGATCGACGTATCATGGGCACGTGATTCTCCTCCTGGTCATTCCCCTGTCGGTCTTTGCAGTAACGCTCGTTCTCCACGCAGCGTCGCTGGTCATGTTCCCCCGACTCGGCCTCCTGGATTTCCCCAAGCGGTACGGACTCTCCCGCCACCCAATCCCCTATCCCACGGGAATACTTGCGGTGATCATCTTCACGATCTTCTTCGCCGTTCTGGAACCGCTCACGACGGAACATACTGCGCTGCTCTTGGGAATCATCCTCTTGGCCGCCGTTTGCTTTGTGGACGATCGCACTCCTCTCTCGCCCGCGCTCCGCATCTCCGTGCAAGCACTCACCGCGCTCGTACTCGTTCTGGGAGGGATCCGCATCGATGCGGTCACCAATCCCCTCCCCGGCCTCTGGAGCGATGCCGGCAGCCTGACGCTCGATGCAGGCTGGGCGTTCGGTTTCAGCATCGCCTTCACAATCCTGTGGCTCCTCTTCACGATCAACGCGCTCAACTGGTTCGACGGCATCCCGGGTCAAGTGAGCACACTCTCGACGATCGCCTTCTTGACGATCGGCTTCCTCTCGCTGAGTGAGCGGGTGAACCAGCCGTCGCTCGCGCTGCTCGCCTTCATCCTCGCGGGCATCAGCCTGGCAGCGTTCCTCTTCGACGTTCCGCCACCGAAGGTGTTGATGGGCGATACGGGCGCGATGTTCTTCGGGCTGATGATCGGTGTGCTGACGATGTATTCCGGCGGCAAAGTCGCGACGGCATTCCTCGTCCTGGGAGTGCCGCTGATCGATCTGCTGTTCGTCGTGATCAGAAGGCTGCGTCGAGGCCAGGCTCCCTGGAAGGGCGACGCATCGGACCAGCACCTTCATCATCGGCTGCTGAAGAAGGGGTGGTCCCCGCGAAAGATCATTCTCCTGACGGCGTCGATAGGGGCGCTGTTTGGAATCACCGCGCTCTTCCTCGATACATGGGAAAAGGTTGCTGCCGGTATTGTGCTCCTCATCGTGATGACAGCACTTTCTCTCTATTCCAAGCCCCAACTCTAACCATAGCTCTAGCCCCAGTCTTGTGAAGTACCACCTGATCGTCTACGTCCCCGTCCAGAATGCCGACGCTATCCGCGCCGTCCTCGCGGCTTGCGGCGCCGGGCGCATCGGCAACTACGATGCGTGTTCGTTCTCCGCCCGCGGCACCGGACGGTTCCGACCGTTGAAGGGAGCCGATCCGCATATCGGGAATGTGGGATCAGTCGAAGAGGTCGAGGAGGAAAGAATTGAAGTCGTTGTTTCAGATGATACGGATATGAAGGAGCTCCTGCAGGAAATCAGGAAGGCTCACCCGTACGAAGAACCTGCCATTCATATCCTGCCCATGGCCGACGAGCATCAATTCTCCTGAACACAAAACATCAAACAAAACAGAGGGGCGCGAACAAAGAACATGGCGGCTCATCGCACGTATTTCATCGGCTCACTGATATCTTTCGTCGGCTGCACTTGCACCACGACGGTCTGCTCGCCGAGCGGCAGCATCTCGACGGAGAAGACTCCATTGCGGAAGTCGGAGAGCGAAACGTCGGACGGTTTGAATTCCGCGCGTCCGTAGGCGGTCTGCAGATGCAGTGTGTGCTTCGATGACGGTTTCACCACGAGACGCCCGCCCCCGTCGAGGAGCATCAACGTGAGTCTCTCCCACCCACGCGCTTTGCCGTAGGTGCCGTCGTGACTGATGCGGACGCTCTTGACCGTACCAACCCCCCCCGCCGGGGCAGCTGGTGACGATGAGACGGGAGATGAGGGAACCGGAATGGGGATCGGCGGAGTGGTATCCGTGAAGGCCACCAAGGTTGTCATGACACTGCTGCTGGTGATGAGCCCTGTCGAACCAGATGTACCGATCTTCGCCAGACGTGCGGTCCGGCGATCGGCAACCGTCAGCCGTCGCAGTGAAGAGGAGGATGAGGAGCGACGCACCAACACAGGCGGGACGTACCCTGCGTACGATTGCACGATGAGCATGGGATCGAACGTGTACTGCTCCACGTTGGCGCGGCCCAGTCCTGCATCGACCGCCTGCGCAAACGTCATCCTCGCCTGCCGCTGCTCGGCCCCCGTGAACGGCCAGTAAGGATGGAAGGGCGCCTCTGCGCGGTCCATCTGGAAGTGCAGGTGCGGCGCGGAGGCGTTCCCCGTTCTTCCACTCAGCCCAATCTGCTCGCCCTTGAGCACGGTGATCCCCTCCTGCACGTGCACGTCGCTGAGGTGCGCGTACACGGAGAAGACGGCAGTCATCTCGCCCCTCTTCTCCGCATCGGGAATGTTCGGGTGCTTCACGACGATGTACTTCCCAAAGCCGCCCGAGTCATTGCCGACCCGGTAGACGATGCCATTCCCGACCGAGACCACCGGCGTCCCCTCGGGCACGGCAATATCGAGGCCGGGATGGCTCCCTCTCCCGCGGCCCGTCGTGTATGTCCCGAGGTGCTCGGTGAAGTACACCGTGCGGTGTCGCGGATCGGCGGTCGTATCGTCTCCGTGGCGTACGTAGCGGGGAAGAGGCACGAGCAGGTCGTTGGGCACCTGGCGGAACGTGTGCGTTGAGACAGAACCCCCCAGCGTTGCCCAGCGTTCAACGTCCGGGACGTTCTCCACCGGCGGCACCATCCCCGTGAAGACGATCATCGACTCGCTCCCCTCACCCATCACCGACTTCCAGAACACCGCCCAGCCGTGCTGGCCGATCATGTTGCCCGTGACGAAGGCGAAGACCGAGAGCACCGCGATCCAAAAGGTCGCTCGCTCCGACAGGTACGTGAAGGCATGGGGTTCCCGGTGACGGTAGACGGCACTCAAGGTGAAGCCGACGGTCCGCTTCGATACACTCGTCATGGTGGTATGAGTTCTCGTATAGTTATTATACTATGTTTTGACATTTTTATCAATGAGTGGTTCAACAAGCTCACCACCGGCTGACACATGCTTCGTTGTGACAAAAAGCGCTCTGGAGACGCAAAAAACAGGAGCGTCTCTGGCGGCGTCGCTCTACAGGAGTCCGCTGACGATTGCACTCACGGGAGAACTGGGAAGCGGGAAAACCACGTTCCTCCAGGGGTTCGCTCGAGCCCTCGGGATCCGTGAACCGCTGACCAGTCCGACGTACGCACTGGAGCAGCGGTACGAGACCCCACGGGGTCCCCTGGTGCACCTCGATCTCTATCGGCTGACGCAGCCGCAGGCCAACGGTCTGCTCCTGCATACGGCAGACTATTCCGGCATCCGCTGCATCGAATGGTTCGACAAGCTCAGAGACTGGTCCGAACGCAAACACGTTCCGCTGATTCACATCGCGATGCACGAGACATCCGCGTCAGAGCGTTCTCTCCAGTGCCGCTTCCATGATGCGGTGCTCCCCTCCGATCGAGAGATCGCGCAGTGGCGGCGGGACGTACAGCTCCCTGCGCACATCTGCGCCCACTGCGACGTCGTTGCGCATGTCTGTGACGGGTTCGCTCACGCACTCCTCGAACGCGGACAGATCGTCCGAACGGGAGCGCTCCACCGTGCCGCGCAGGTCCACGATCTCTTCCGGTTCCTCGACTTCCGACCGGGCGGGCATCCGGACACCACGCATTCCCCCGGAACAATTGCGCACTGGACATCCATCCGTTCTCGGTACCCCGGCCTGCACCACGAGGTGGCATGTGCAGAGTACCTGCGCGAACGCGGCTTCACGGTGCTCGCCGATATCGTCGCCGTCCACGGTCTCGCCCATCCTCCAGCGGCAGATGCGGCAGTGGAGCAGAAACTGCTCTTCTACGCGGACAAGCGCGTGCTGCTCGACCGCGTCGTGACGCTGGATGAACGCTTCGCAGATTTTGCCAAGAGGTATGGGAAGGGGTCCGTCAGCGACGAAGCGAAGCGGTGGTACGAGATGACCAAGCGGGTAGAAGAAGAACTTTTTCCCGGGGGACCTCCAGTGTGACGTTGATCATCGGTTACGAGTTACGGGTTTTGCATTGCGAGTGCCCGAAACCCGCAACCTAGATTCTCCACGGCACCAACTGCTCATACAACACTGTGGAGAGGGCGCCTGATTCCAGCACGAGCGGCGACGCGACGATGAAGAGCAGCGTGCTTATGAAGCCACAGAGCCACAGCAATTCCGACGACCTCCATGGCCCCGTCGCGTCGCGGACGTCCGTGAGGTGCTGGCGGATATTCGAGAACACCCAGAGTCCGTGCAAGAGTACTTCGAGCCGCGCCAATCCGATGCCGAGGATCCGGATGAGGATTCTCTCCAGCCGCACCATGCCGCTCAGGACGAATATGCTCTGCCCATGGTGGAGGTAGAGCGCGAAGCAGAGTGCCAGGGAGAGGAAGAGGAGATCCAGGAGACTCTCTCGTATGGTCGCGACGATCGTCGTGCCCCAGCGCATCCCATGCACTTCGCGGTACTTCACGATATCGAGCGAGGCGTGGGCGGCGATGAGCAGTGCGAATGCGCCGGTGTTCAGCAGGGCGGCAGCGATCACCGTCAGGAGGATCGCCGCCGCGTGGAAGGCGGGGATGCCATCGTGGGCAATCGCGAATGCCCGGACGTGGTGCGTGCATCTGCGCATGGAATGGGTATTCACTCTATTGTAACACACCGAGGAATTTTCGCAATTCCTCCTCCCCCGTCCGTACACGCTCGCGCATCGCTGCGAGCATGGCAGGATTCCCCTGCAGGACGCGCAGCCCCGCAAGCTTGTCTCCCTCGGCCTGCGGAATGATCTCGACGGAGAGCCCCAGTGCGATCGCCGCGAGCGCCCCGTGGTAGCGCTCGGTGATGATGTTCCCGCATCCCCCGAGCAGTTCGGTGAGTCTTGAGAGAGTCCGCACGTGATGGAGGGACGCGGAAGGACCGATCATTCTGCACAGTTCATCGCAGATCCGTTGTTCTTCCACGGAATCCGGCTGCATCGAGAGAATGAGAACAGTCTCTGGTGTATCGCGCGCGACAGTAGCAACGACCGCACTCCGGAAGGCTGACCCGGAATTCATGCGCGGGATCACGGCAAGGATGCTCTCTCTAGGAATGTTCCCGGACGGGCTGATCATTCCCAGGATCGGATCGAACGAGAGAACAGCATGTGCATTCCAACCGTTCACCCTCCGTTCGCTCTCGTCGTCGCGCACCGACACAAACGCCGCATGTGCGACCGTGCTGTGCGCACACCGACGGCTGAAGCCGCCGGCTACCGTATTGTCAAACGGCCCGACCCCCTGAAATGCCAGAATCAGCGGCCTGCGGAACAATCGCACGACACACCCGTGCCACCACCAGAGGAGACACGCCGCCGCGGATTCGCTGTCCGTGAAGAGTGACCCGCCGCCGAAGACGACGGCATCGGCGCGGCGCAGCGCGCGGATGGTCCTCCACCAGGGCATTAGGAGCATCGACCGCAGGCCGAAGGGAAGTCGGGGAACTTCCTGGGGACCCGAGGGAGCCGCGGAGAGGACGGTCCAGCGGATCTCGGGAAACCGCGTCAGAAAGTATTCCTTCAAGGCTTCATCTCCCAGATTACCGGCACCGTAGTTCCCGATGAGGACACAGTTCATGGGGAAAGTATACGCGACTCATTCGGATTCCGCGGCATCCGATCCCGTTGTTAATTCTTGTACCGGCACCGCCACCGCCTGCGCGAAATCCTCGTTCTTCGTAAATCGCTCGGTCAGGTTCGCCGACCGGCCGCTGCGGCCGCGCAGGAAGTTCAGCTTCGCGCGACGGACGTTCGCTTCCTTGGTCACCTGCACGTTCTGCAGCATCGGTGAGTGGAGGGGGAAGACTTTCTCGACGCCAACGCCGGAGACCACCTTGCGAACAGTGAACGATCGATCCGTCGGTACATGCCCCTTGTGCATGCCGATGATGAGCCCCTCGAAGATCTGCGTCCGCTCCTTGTCGCCTTCCTGCACCCGCTCATGCACGCGGACGGTGTTCCCCGGCGACAGGTCCGGACGCTTGCGCGCGTACTTCCCAACGTGCTGGCGGATGATGTGGGAGGTCATAGCCCGGTTATGGTAGAGGAGTTTATCCTAGCCGCAAGGGAGAGTTACGGGTTTCGAGTTGCGAGTTACGAGATTCTCGAAACCCGAAATTACTTTCCCTGGGCTTCCGCCACTTTTTCCGCAATCGCATTGAGAACAGTGATGTGCCGTGGATCGTTCAGAATCTCCCGGATGAAGCGATCCTTGAGACTGAGCCGGTAGAGGAAATCTGCCTCGGAGAAGATCGAGTACTTCACGTGCTTGAGCTCCGGATCCTGGAGGAGGAGCGCTTCGATGAGTTCCTTCTTCACGGTCCCGACGATGAGCAAATCCACTTTGCTCTCGGTCCCCGCGAACGACCCCGCGAGGACAATGAGCTGGATGTTCGGCAGGTTCTTGAGGCTCGCGACGATGGGGCTCTCGGCCTGCACTTCCTTGCTGAAGAGACTGCGCAAATCCGCGTAGAGCGGAAATTCGCTATCGACACGGTAGTACTTCTTGCGATTGCGGTGCCGTGCGCGGACGAGCCCGATGCGCCGGAGGTTTTCGAGTTCACGGCGGATGCTGTTGATCTGTTCGCCGAGCAACCGCGTGAGTTCTCGGATGAAGTACTCACTCTCGGGATGGAGCAGGAACGTCGAGAGCAGCTTCACTCTCGTCTGCGACGAGAACAGTGCTTTGAGCGTGACGGATGACATGCTGATCACAAACAGTACTCAGGAGTACAGAGGTAGCGCAAGAAAAGTGATCAAGTTTGTGAACAATATAAATATTCATATATTTAGTTTAATTAAAGCCAATTATTTAGTATTTTACTTGTTTAATTAATCTTTGTTGAATACAATTTATACTCGCATTTTCACTCAAATTATGTCGTGGTAGGACTCCATTGTCTTCAGCAATGCGTAGCAGTCAACATGGAGTGATTATTGAAGAGAAAGCCAAAATACTGTATAATTATCGGATTTATGCACAGACACACACTCCAGAGAAGCGTGCTGTTCCTCTGCATCGCCACGGTTCTTCTCCTGGTTCCGCAGGTGACCTCTGCGCAATTACTGCAGCCAAGTCAGCAGCTCGTTTCGGGCGCGACGAGTCTCGTGTCACTCCTCATCAGCATCTTCAATTTCCTCACGTGGTTCTTTTTGATGATTCTGGATTTCATCATGGACCCGCAGTTCATTTTCGGAACCGATCCCAACGGGGGCGACGGGCCGCTCCTCCTGATGCTGCGGGAAATCTGGCAATTCTCGCGCGATCTCGTCAACCTCGGCTTCGCTCTCGGGCTCATCATCGGCGCCGTGCTGATGATCGTCACAGCAGACGGTACGAAGATCAAAGAACATCTGCCGAAATTCGTGCTCGCAGTGGTCCTCGTGAACTTCTCCTGGTTCATTCCCCGCGTGATCTTCGATGTCTCCCAAGTCCTCACGTATACGGTCTACCAGCTCCCCTCTCTCCTCGGCGACAATCAATGCACTCTCCCGCCGACGGATACGCTTCCACGACGTCCCTGCGAAGTGATTCTGCAGTTCAAGTTCTTCAATCAGGCCAACGGAATCATCAACGGTGTCGAAGGTTGGCGGTGCCCTCTTCCCTCGATCGTCTGCTACCAGAGCGTTCCGATCAACGACGCGCGCGCAGAGAACCTCCGGACATCAACCAAGGTGCTCGATGGCCTGATCGTGAACCACGCGAAGCTCCAGTGGCTCGTGCAGATCCGCCCGACCGAGGCGGAAGTCCGCCTGCCGAACGGCATCAACAACGCACAGGCCTTCATTCGATTCGCCAGCATCATCATCAAGCTCATCGTCGTTCTGCTCATCCACGTCGCCCTCCTCTTCCCGATCATCGCGATGACGGCAGCGTTCTTCATCCGGATCCCCATTCTGTGGGTCTCGATGGCGTTCATGCCGCTGATCGCTCTGGGTTTCGCGTTCCCCAAACTCCGTGAAGGCGAATACGCCGACCTCTTCTGGAAATGGCAGGAACACTTCCTCCAGGCGGTGTTCCTCCCCGTCCGCGTCGCCATTCCCTTCGTCATCGGCTTCATCATGCTCAACGCGGGTTCGGGAATCGACATGCCCATGAACTTCGACGGCCTCAACGTCAACATCGTCCCCATCATCGTCGGCGTGAATAACCTGTGGCAGATCCTCTGGATGGGCGTCGCCATCACGATCATCTGGAAGTACAGCTTCGACGCGCTCAAAGGCGACAAGGCCGGCTTCATGGGCATGTTCACCGAGAGGATCCAATCGATCGGTTCCAGCCTCGGCTCCGTCGCCATGCAAATCCCGACGAGCATCCCGTTCATCCCGATGCCGGGCAGGATGGTGCCAGACGGGAGGGGAGGGCAAGTCCAGGAACGCGCGTCGATCGGGCAACTGCTCCGCGGAGCCGACCCGCGTCGCTGGCGCGACGAGCTTCGCCTGGGCCGGTTCGACGCAGGCTCCGCTGGCAGAGTCCTGGGCTTGCAAGGTTCGCAGGTCGCCAATCCGCAGGCTGTGAATCGCATCCGGGCAAACATGAACGTCGCCACGAACATCAATACTGTACACTTTGAAAATGCACTGCGGACTCCGAATAATCCCGCTGCACTCCAACAGCTCACTGCAGGATTTGAAGAATTACGAACGCACTACAGTCTCGGCCCGCTTTCCAATGAACAAGTGCTGATCAATCTCCAACAGGCAGGAGCAATCGATGCTGCCCGGCACAAACAACTCGAAGATCTCCTTCGAGATATACGCAGCAGGCCGCCGGCCCCTCCGTGATCGGTGAACACCCACATCCATGCCCACATTCGAATCAGGAGTACCGGCTCGCCCCTCTCGAGAATCCATTCGACGCGACTTTCTGGAGAAGGAACGTGCACAACTGGAGGGACTCAAGATACAAACCGAAAGAACCCGCACCCAGCAGGAATCCCGCGAGAACGCACACAAAGCGTTCCTGGACTCCATCTCTGCCGCGCGCAAGCGCATCGTCGACCGCGGGTGCCTGGAGCAGCTGCAGAAGACGCGCGACGGGCTTCCCGACCCGTGGAAGAGATGGCTCACTCGCCTGGAGTCGCTTGCGACACCATCGGGCGATTCCACCACTCCCGAGCGTCTGCCCACGCGTCCGAGTCCCATCGCCATTCTCCGCTACATCTACGATGCGCAGCCGCAGGTCGAGCGCGAAGCCGCAAACATCGGATTGCCTCCTGCGCTGGAAGCCGCGCAGAAGATCAAGGACGTGTTCACTGCATTCCAGAACGCGATCGGCACGCTGCCGTCAGAAGCGATCGTCAGCGATCCGTTCGCATGGGCGCACAATCCCGACATCGCGGAGCGCAGCGGACATCTGGTACGAGTAGGTGTCTTCGTCCTCGCCGCAGCGAGTTTTGTTGCGACGAGCATCATCGCACTTCTCACCAAGGAGAATCCCAATTGGAAGCTCCCGGCCATCTGGCTCCTCTTCGCCGGACTTGCAGCCGGCTGGGGCGATATCACCGGCAGCCGCAATGATCGGCTGGGGCGACAAGTGGGATTTTTGACCAGTCCGAACGGCAGCTGGGAGAATCTCCAGAGCACCTACGGACTCCGCGGACCGGCGTGGGCGCAGTTCGCCCGGACTCTCATGCAGGACGAGCGCGGCAATGCGGCGATCGCGCGCGTCCGCCGGTCCCGCACGACGCTCACGGAGGAGGAACAGAACACCATCGTCGCACTGGCTCCGACCGAGATTCACAAACAGGTGCGGGCGATGCTCGCAAGCGGCACCGGGCAGGGCGCTCACCGCGACTTCCGCGGGTTCTTGGGACTCCTCGGCCGCGCACGCACGGAAGAAGCGCAGAACCTCGTGACCGTGTTCATGCAGGAAGGAGCGACGGTGCAGAGCGTGGACGCGCTCTTCAACAGTACAGCACCGGCCAGAACCGCATAAGATGGGCAACGAGCAAAGCGGATCATTCCTCCTTCCTCCGCAGCTCCCGCACAAACGCCTCCAGCCGGTCACCTTCTTGCACGGGCACGGTGCTCTCGACGCGCATCCCGCACTCCTGCCCTTCCTTCGCTTCTCTGATGTCTTTCTCCACGTGCTTGAGCGAGGTAATGCGGCCGGTGCCGATGATGTTTTCTCCTGAGCCCGAAGGACGCATGAGACGGAACTGCACGCGCTTGAGGATGCCGTCGGTCACCTTGCCGCCGATGATCTGCTCGCTCTTCTTGTTGAGGAAGATGCCACGCACTTCGAGATGGCCCAGGATCTTCTCCTCCTCGATCGGCTCGATGAGTCCCTGGAGAAGCTTTTCGACTTCGTCGAGGAGCTCGTACAGGATCTCGTACTGACGCACCTGGATCCCCTCGCGCTCGGCGGTGCGCTGGACGTCCACCGGCACGGGCGTATGGAACGAGAGGACGATGCCTTCACTCGCCGAGGCCATCATCACGTCGCTCTCCGTGACCGATCCGATGGCGCCGTGGATGATGTTGACGCTTACCCCGAGCGGAGTCGAGGGGCTGACGGGAGAGAGCTTCTCCAGCGCGCCGGAAATCGCCTCGAGAGACCCCTGTGTATCGACTTTCAGCACCACGTTGAGCTGCTTGAGTTTCCCTTGCGTGAGCCGCAGGACGAGATCCGCGAACGATCGCTTCTGGGTGCGTCCGGCATGCTCCGCAAAGGCTTCCTGCAGCGTGCGCGCTTCCCTATCGGACGCAACGACCTGGAGAATGTCTCCGACGGTGGGCAGCTTTTCCAATCCGGCCATACGCGCAGCCGCGGAGGGCTGCGCTTCATGCAGACGCTTCCCGTGGGCATCGATGAGCGCTTTCACGCGACCGCCCGTGCTGCCGCAGACGCAGACGTCGCCCACCCGGAGCGTGCCCGTGTTCACGATGACGGTCGCCAGCGGGCCCATGGACGTATCCAGATGGCTTTCGATGACGGTGGCGATCGCCGAGCGGTTGGGGTTCGCCGAACATTTCCTCTCGTCCGCGAGGAGCAGCAGGTGATCGAGCAAATCGGGAATCCCCTGCTTGGTGACGGCGGAGCACGGCACCACCGGCGTTCTGCCGCCCCACTCCTCCGGCTGCAGGCCGTGGCTCGCGACATCGCCCTTGACGCGGTCGATGTCGGCGCGCTCTTTGTCGATCTTCGTGATCGCGACGATGATCGGCACGTCGGCATCCTTCGCGTGGTCAATGGCTTCGACGGTCGTCGGCTTCACCCCTTCCTCTCCCGACACGACGAGGATGACGATGTCGGTGACCTGCGCACCGCGCGCGCGCATCGCCGTGAACGCTTCGTGGCCGGGCGTATCGAGGAAGGTGATCTTCCGCCGTCCGAGGAGCGATGATTCATGTTCCACCTGGTACGCACCGATGTGCTGGGTGATGCCGCCGGCTTCCTGGGAGACGACGTCCGTCGAACGGATGGCGTCGAGCAGCGCCGTTTTCCCGTGATCGACGTGTCCCATCACGACGACGATCGGCGGGCGGGGAAGAAGATTCTCCGGCTCGTCCTGAATCAGTTCCTTCAGGTTGCGGCTGATCAGCTGCTCCGCCGTCGCGCTGCGCTCCTCGCGCTCGACGGTGACGCCGAGCTCTGCCAGGACGATCGATGCCGTATCGAAGTCGAGCGACTGCGTGATCGTCGCCATCACGCCGTTCTTCATGAGTGCCGCGATGAGCTTGGGGACCTGAATGCCCGTCTTCTCGGCGAGTTCCTTGACGGTGATCATGTCCGGGAGCGCGACGGGGCCTTCCTTCTTCTTGATCTGCTCCTGGTCGCGTCCGGTGGCGGACGTCTTCTGACGCAGGGCTTCGGCCGCTTTCCGGTGTTCGCGCGCCTGCTCCTCGCGCTCTTCCTTCGTGAGTTTCTTCAGCGCCTGCTCCTCGCGTGCGATCGCGGACGGGGACACGCCTTCGAGCGTGAGTTTCCGCAGGACCGTCATCCGTTCACCCGTGCGGGGGGCAGGTGGGACCGCGGGGGGTGCGGTTACTGGAGCTGCGGATGTTTGTTGAGCGGGAGTGGCCCTTGCATCTTCATTCGTCGCTTCCTCTCCTTCGTCGTCGCCCAACCCGATCGCGCCCAGGTCAATCGTCAGTCCCTTCTTCTGCGCGACGAAGCGGATGATCCCCTTCGCGAGCGCATCCGGCACTTCGCGGTCCGTCGGCTTGATGCCGACGTTGACCTGCGTGAGCTCGTGGCGGAGCTCTTGTCCCGTCATGCCTAAGATTTTGGCGACCTGCACGAGGCGCATTGGGTACGGGTGGAAGATAATGACCGCTCCCAGTATAGCGATTTTGCGCTTCCGCGCAATTACCAATCACCAAGCATCAATGATCAAATAATGCTCAATTTTCAAATGATCTCCTTCTACAGTCATTCTTCGCTGATGTTTTTCACAACGTCCGTCCCACTATCCCCCGCTCCCCCGTTCGTGATTCCCTGCACGACGTCCTGCGATTTCTGTTTCGGTTTAGATTGTTCTGGCATTTGGTCTTTTGGTTCTTCTTTGGTACTTGGAATTTGGTTCTTGGTAATTTTCTGCGACACGACCGGTGCCGGGGTAGTCGGCTGCTCACTCTCTCGCCTCTGCCTCTCCATTCCCTCCCTCAACTTCTTGACGCACTCGAGCACCTGCAATTGGAAGTTCCCGTAACTCTTCACGCGGAATCCGGACGCGCGCGCGTGTCCTCCACCGCCGTAGGTTTCGCCTGCGAGGCGGGAGCAGTCGATGGATGCCGAAGAGCGCATACTCGCCTTGAGTCCCCCTGCCCCCCCTGAGCCTGCCTGCGGTGAGCCTGACGAATCCGCCGAAGGGTCTTCCACTTCCGTGAAGAGCACATGGACGTCGGCATTCGGGATCGTTGAAATCAATTCATCGAGGATACCATGGGTTTCCTTCGATGACGCTTCCATCTCCTGCAGGTCCTCGCGACTGATCGATGACCACACGATCCCCGTTGTCGCGTCCATCTGGATCCGATTGAGCGCGCGGCCCCAGATCTTGAGCGTGCTGAGCGGCTTCGTCTTGTAGATGTGCTGAATGATCTCCTGCTGCCGCGCCCCCCTCTCCAGCAATTCCGCCGCGACTTCCAGCGATCGCGGCGTCGTATTCGGGTTCTGGAAGCTGCGCGTATCGGTGATGAGACCTGTCAGGAGCAGCGTTGCGATATCCGGCGTGATCTTGCTCTGCCAACCCGGCACCTGCACGAACCAGCCGTAGAGGACCTCCGTCGCCGAGGCGGCCGTCGGATCGATTAAGTGCGTCTGCCCGTAGCGCGTGTTGCTGATGTGGTGATCGACGTTCAGAACGGGAATCTGCGAGAAGAGATCGATATGGTCGGTGTAGAGCGTGCTGAGGAGCGCAAGGTCGGCGGTATCGACCATGACGATGAGGTCGTACTGCCGTTCGCCTTCGGCGAACGTGATGTGACGGGTACCGATCTTCCCCTTCTTCGGCACGACGATGATATTCACCTTCCGGTCCTCGACAGTGTAGCGGAGCTTGTCGACTTCGACACCGCCATCGAGATTGATGGTGACGACGAAATTCTGGTCCTCGGCGATCTCGCCTTCCAGTTTTTCGAAACCGGGAAGGAACCGCAGCGACTCCGGCGGTGTATCGGGGCAAATGACCGTCACGTCCTTCCCGATGCTCTTGAACATCTGGTAGCACGCGAGCGCTGAACTCAGCCCATCGGGATCCACGTTCGCATGCGGAATCACCAGCAAGCGTTGATGCCTGTTGATGACATCCGTTGCGGCCGAGAGATCTTTGGGGCTGAGGGCCATGATTGGGGGATAGCTGTGAGCGAAGCGAACTCACTACTATAACATAATTTTATAGTTTATGCAAGTACTCTGGAAATTAGAGGACAGGGAAGCACAAAGGCTTGTCGGGAGAAAGGACTATTTTCCATTCCGTGTCTCCTTGCCGCCTTGCGGACGATGGAGTAGAATAAGTACGTATTTACGTACTTTTGCATGACGACGACCACCTACACCGAACTCCGAGCCAACCTTGCGCGTTTCCTCAACCGGGCGGAAGAGAATTGCGAGGAAATCGTCGTCAGCCGTGGGAAACAGAGAAACGTCATTATCCTGTCCCTCGATGATTATCTGTCGCTCCAGGAAACTGCCTACCTGCTGTCGTCGAAAAAGAACCGGCAGCATCTGGAAAAATCCCTGGCGGAAGAGCGAAAAGGAAAGACCATCCGCATGAACTTCTGAAGACGACGTGGAGATCCGTTTCACCGAATCGGCGCACAAGGACTATCAGTATTGGAAGCGAACGGATCCTAAAAAAACAGAGCGCATCGAGAAGATATGCAAAGATGCTCTCCTTCACCCGTTCGAGGGAATGGGGAAACCGGAGCCTCTGAAGTTCGATCTACAGGGATGCTGGTCCAGGAGAATCGACCGCACGCATCGCCTTGTGTACCGTGTCACGGAAAAAGCGATTGTCGTACTTTCGTGCAGATACCACTACTAACTCCGAATCTCTATTGCTCGTCATGCATCTTTTGCTTCTGCTATTGACAATAGTATCAAAAAATGTAAATTATGCATCATGTCTTCCAAGCCGCGAATCTCCGATATCGTCGAAGCGTCGAAAGGCACCCTTCGGGTGCAGCACTCCATGGGCTCTGGCGATCCGTACATTTCGCAAGCACGACTCATGCTCGCCGTTCTGCACGACGGCACGGAGGATCGCCTGCTCGGTGATGTCCAAGAAATCTTTGCGTCGTATCGAGAACATCTTCGTGAATACATTCATATCGAGCGCGACATCGGAACGACGGAACTCGCCGACGACGTGCGAGAGGACATCAAGGGCACGCTCGCGCTTCACGTTCTCCCTCCTCGCGGCATCGTCGATGTCAATCGCCTGCGGGAGTGCGCGCTCCCGATGGAATTTCCGCCTAATTGCACTGACCGGATCACGGAGCAGCTGCTTCAACTGCACTCGAGTACGGTCACCGCGATGCAACTGGCGCTCGATGAAACCAAGGATGGACGAGGCGCTCGAACCGTTCTGGATCTCCACAGTATGTCCCCGTGGAGTCCGGCCGGCATGGCGCCGAAGACGCAATGGAATTGGCTCGAGAAGCATGTTGCCTATTGGGCGAACGCGGTCGGCGGCGAACCTCGCCCGATCGATCTGATCGATGCGACCGAAGACGGTGAGATGATCGGCGATCGGAAATTGTCGGAGCAATTGAAGTCAGCATTTGAGCAGAGCGGTTATCCCGTTGCATTCAATAAGCCTTATGCGAAATCCCGCAAGCGCCACCCCATGTTCACTGAGAAGAGAGGAGTCTCTGTGGATTTCCGAAAGGATGATCTTGCCGATAGTCCCGGGGAAAGATTCAATCTTGTCGATTGTCTTCCCTCCAAGGGGAAAATAGCGAGAGTTGCTGGAATTCTCGGAGAAGTACTGAAGAAGTACCTACGCTGAATCGCCTACTGACCCAGTAAACGCCCCTTGTGTGCCGGGGAAATCGGGGTAGTGCGAACGGCCGTTCTTCCGGAGTTTCTCGAGTGCCTTCGATGCGAAGCCCATCTGCAGCAGGTGTGCGGCGGATGGAGCCACATCGGCATCGTCATCGAAGAGCATCGATCCGTTCATCCGGTAGGTGTCGCCGTGGTGTGTCAGGGCGATGAGATGTAGCAGTTGATCCGGATGCCCCTCGACAGCCAGAGGAACGATCGCGCGCCTGAAGGATTCCGAATCGCCGTGGAACGTGCCAGTGAAGCTGACCATGCGCTTGCGGATACGCTCGTTGCGTGCCTCACACAGGTACGGCGTCATGCCCGTCATCCGAAAGTTAGGATCGGTGATGAAGAAACGGCCGTGGTGGTCCACGAGGACATCGAAGCCTCCCACCCCGTACCAACCGCGCTCGCGGACGGCGGGGAGGATGACGCGGAGGAGAAGATCGTTGACGCCGTCAATCGTCGGCATCAGATGATCGGGGTCAACGATGCCGCCGATGAATTCCCCCTCGGGCGTCGTCAACTGCTCGCTGACGCCGATGATTTCCACGGGAAAGCGGCGGTCGTGGGGAATCCCGAACTGAATGCCGAAATTCCGTGCGACGTCGATGTACTCCTGCACGAGAATCGACGACCGAATCTCCGCGTACTCGCCTTGGGCATCCAGCAATTGGCGGCGGGTCCGGCAGATGCGGACGCCGTCGCCGGAACTGGAGGACGATACTTTCACCACACACGGCAGGGGGAACTTCCCCGTGTACTGTGCGAATGCCGCCCCGCTGGGAAACACAGCGTAGCGATCGGGCAGGTACGCCGCGGGAACGATGGACTGCAAATGCACTTTATCGTTCAGCCAAATCGTCCAATCCGTGGGAAATTGAAAACGATCTTTCAGCATCGCATCGTCGTACGGCTGCGCCATGATGAATCCGCCTTCATCGGCGAGATTCCGCAGCGCTTCTTTGACGAGCACATTCCGGTGCTCACCCACAATCTCGGGGCCGATCGTTTCGGGCAACCGGAAAATGCAGTCATCCCGGACGAGGGAGACACCGAGGTCATCGCGGAGAATCGAGAGAACGTGGGGCTCGATGGCGGCAGGAAAGACGATGGGGCGAACAGATGCTCCAGCGCAGACGAGCGAGCGGGCTGCGACGAGTTCCTCACTCACCGGCGGGACGCGGTTGAAGAACTGCGAATCCTGCCCTGCAGGATACCCGTAGAAGTACTGGGTACCGGCGGGGAAATACCGCGAGAGACTCACGGTATCCCTTCCCGTGGTGACCGGGAACCATGAGGAGCATACGGACGTGCGCGGGCGCTCAGCGAGCGCGGAGACATCCGGAGGGGGCATAGGAGAGAGGGAGAGAACACGCTTGACCTCTCACAAATAGCTAAAATACAATAAAAAAGCTATTTTGTATATATTACGCATCTTCTCCGGAAATGCAAGGGTCTAGACAGCGACATTTTGACAAACCACGCTGATTTTTTGAGCAGCGCTTGCCGATAGGAAAAGACAGGCATTCTCTCGCACATGTGCCTTTGGAGAGGCCCACTGAAGCTCTGAACGATGCGCCGCCTTCGGCGGCATCTCCGTGTTCTGGCCCCGCACAACTCGCTGCGCTCGTATGCGGGGCCAAGGATCTTCGGCCTCATGCTTCACCTTTCAGGCTCGCGTTCAGCTCGAATTCACCTTGGTCGGGACGACCCCTCTTCGCGCCTTCCCACTGCGTTCTGCGAACTTCGCGGGACAAGTCGGCGCTTCGCCGGGGTCGTTCGCAGATGATGCTTCTTCCAAATGTTTTTGGAAGTAATTTCTCTGGTCGGGCACTGGCAGCACAACTCGAACGCCTACGATTGTATCAGTTGCAGAAGGGAAATCTCGGAAAACGGTACGTCGAAGTGATCCGAGAGTTCATCCCGCAGTATCGGCCACGAAATGAGAATGAGCTGGCTGTATTGAGCCGAAATCTTCCTGTTTCCTCTATAACCTGACCCGTTCTCGAACGAAGAGCGAATATACCATGTTTATTCATATTGACAATGTGCAATCTGCATGCAATAATTCCAGAGCTACTTCTTTCTATCACTTTTATATGGGTATTATGCAAAGAGAGGCTTTGGACAGTTATTCTGAAAGGCTGGCAGCAGCTGGAGTTCCCACAGAGGATGCACGAAGGATTGCGTATACGCGCTTTGTTGAAGCTGATAGTAAAATTGATCGTAAAGAAATGGATACAGCGCTGCGAACAGAATTAGCAGCTCTTCGAGGCCGATATCAGGATATCATTGATCGTGTCCCTATGGGCTTTGTGAATCGAGATGCTCTGTGAGAGAGGCAATAATAGCAAGAATGAACATCTCACATGACACAGACGAGATACCCTCAACGGTGGGGGTATTTCAGGCATGAGATTTCCATGAGAGAATACTGCTATGCCGCCTGCCGTTTCCGAGAAACGAACAACTGCAAACCGCAACAATAGCACCCTCGGCGGTGTGAAATCCGCACACGGAAAATCCGTCGTGCGTCACAATGCTCGCACGCACGGCATCCTCGCCGAACTACGAACGAAGTACGAAGGCAATGCCTACGATGGCTACCTACGTCGCCTGCATTGTGAATATGACCCACAAGGCTTCATGGAGGGGCTTCTCGTCGAGCGCATCGCCATCTGTTGTCTAATGCTGTACCGCGCCGCGAAAGCCGAGCGGGAATTCATGCTGATGCGCCTGAAGCCGCCTATCAGTGACCGCCTGTGCTTCATCGACTTCGACGACGAGAGCTACAAGCCCGTCATTCAGCACGCGGACATCGAACGGTTGTCGTCGGTGTACCTGCGCTACCAGACGACCATCGAGAACCGTCTCTACAAGGCGATGCACGAACTGGAGCGGTTACAGCGCATGAGGAAAGGCGAAGCTGTCGCAAGCCCCGTCATGGTCGATGTGTCGAACGACGACGGTGGGTTTGTTTCGCAGAAATGATCATGGACAGAAAAACCATCAGGAAATTGCAACTGGCGTACTGGAACGGCTACGACATCGATGCGGCCTGCCTCTACGCGGGGGTCGCAGAGGAGGACTACGAGAAAGCCATCGAAGCCGACGCAGAGTTCGCACGTCGCATGGCACTGGCGCAGCTCTATCCGAAAGTGAAGGCGCAGATGGAGATGGCACACAGCATTGCGAAGGGCGACGGGCAGCTGGCGATGCAATTCCTCGAACGGCGCGACCCTGCACGCTATGACCCGCAGTACATCAGGAAGTTCGGGCAGGCTCCCGATTGAGGTACAGTGGGACAATGCGCCTGATCTCGTTCCTCTCGGCATGTCGGGAGTGCCACTTCGCTGTCGACGAGGCGCTGTTCCGCACACCCGAAGCACGGCGATATTTCACTTCTCTCCCGAAGAAACTCTCGACTTTTCGAGAGTACGACGGCTTCCATCGCTTTGATCTTTTCTTCGTCGATTGCCTCCTTCATCGCGAAGTCGGCAAGGAGGACTTCTACGTTCGCATGATCAGGCTCGTGAAGGACATCGAGGCCGCCTACAACGACGCACACCGTTCCATCAGCATGGACGTTGACCGAGAGAACGCTCGCCGTCGAAATCTTACAAAAGCGCAGCACATATTGCGTGCGGAGCTACATCCTCTGACACTCCCTGAAGAACAGGAACTCTTCGACATGAAGAGCGAGAAGGCATTGAAGTTTATTCTGTCCCGCCTGAATGTACCCGTCGCCGACGCCGCCGAGATGCGGCTCGAACTCTACGGGCGGATTCTGCGCACCGACAACTACGTCAAAGTCCGCCGTATCCTCTCGAAGCTCTCGGTGGAGGATCGCCTCGCACTGGATGCGAACTCCATCGGGGAAACCCGCTACGCGCACGTCCTCTACGCCATCGACGCCTGCCTCGCACGCTACATGAGCTTCGTACTCGGGAAACCCGTCAGTGCCATCCTCTCGGGCGACGACCTCACGAAACCCTCTGCGTACAGTCTGTGCCCGTACTGCGGGGATCGGATCGTCGATGTCGGCAGGCAGCGGCGCAAGTGCTGCACGAAAGGCGCGTGCCGTCGCGAGTACGAGCGGGTACGCAAGCGAGAGCGACGGGAGCGGGAGCGTGCGGACAGGAAGCACTGATG
Source organism: uncultured Candidatus Peribacteria bacterium (assembly GCA_964563915.1). Classification (GTDB taxonomy): domain Bacteria; phylum Patescibacteriota; class Gracilibacteria; order Peribacterales; family Peribacteraceae; genus JABFSS01. The sequence goes on from CAZLYW010000001.1 coordinate 60,832, forward strand.
TGTCCCACCGACGTTCTGATTCTGTCCCACCCATCTGAAAGCGCTCTCGACGGGCGCACCATCGCTCGGTGAACGCTCGCACGAAGCACGCAGAGGCCACCGAGACTGTTGATCTCGCCGAAGAGGCGATGGAAGTCTTCGCGTCGCAGATCGCCCCGCTCACGGCGTACTTCAAGCGGCACACCTCCTGCCCTATCCCCTACGAGATCAAGGGCAATCGCATCTACGTGCGTGGCGAGGACTGGGGCAACGCAGAGACGTTCTTCGCAGAGGGATCACGGCTCGTCGAACTCGTTTCGCACTGTCATGGTATCCGCACGGCCTGCGCCTGAAGCGAAAAACAGATACAATGCACGTATGTTCCTCGATGAACTCCCCGACATTCGCGACGTGCAGTTTTCCTTTGGGCGCAAAGCACGTGATCAGAAGGCGAAGAACTACGTCATCTACTGCCGCAAGTCCGACGAGCGCGATGATCGCACCAGCATCCCCGCGCAGCTGCGCCAGTGTCAGGAACTCGCGCGCAAGGAGGGTCTGCACGTCATCGGCATCATCCGCGAGCAGATGAGCGCACGGAGCCGCGGGCATCTGAAGTTCACAAACCTCATCCGCGCCATCAAGGGCGAGGAGGAACTCGATTGCCTCGACGACGCATGAAGCGCAGCAAGGAACGCCCTGACGGCATCATTGCGTGGCACCCTGACAGGTTGGCGCGCAACATGCCCGACGCCGCCGAGATCATCGACCTCCTCGACGAGGGGCCGCTCGCCGACATGCAGTTCGCCATGTATTCCTTCCACAATGATTCGTCGGGGAAGGAGCACCTCGCCATGGAGTTCGCCCGCGCGAAGGCGTACTCGGATCACCTGCAAGACAACGTGCTACGGGGGCTCATCCAACAGGAACTCCATGGACGCGGTACGCGCCCGCTCCCCCCTGCCTTCGCAGTCGTCGATGACGAGGATGACCCCGACTACCTCAAGATCATCCCCTCGCCACTCCATGAACACTGGCGCAGAGCCTTTGAGTGGAAGCGCAGCGGTATGGCGAACGAGGAGATCGCACGGAAACTCGTGGAGGAAAAAAAATACGTCCACCGCAACTGGTACAAAAAGCAGTGGAAGACGGTGAACGTCGACAAAGACTACATCGGGAAGCACCTGAAAAATCCTCTGCACTGCGGGTGGCTTGTGACGGGCGAGAACAGCAAGGAACCCCGCCGCGTCGATCTGAACGCGATCTACCCCGAGCAGTTTCATCATCCCTTCCCCGTCGTTCTTACCCTCGAAGAGTTCAAACAGATCAATCCCGATCTCTTCAGCGACACTGCCCGCAATGCTCTGCGCCCGCGCAGGCGCAGCGAGTATCCGCTCTCGGGCAAGGTGTTCTGCAAGGAGCTGCACGCACGCGGGGAGCTTGCGACCATGACGGGCAGCACGAACACGGGCGGGTCAGGGAAACCCTCGCCGCGCTTCGCCTGCCAGCGCTGCCGCCCGACGCACAGCATCAACATGGACAAGCTCTACAAGGCCGTCGAGGTCAAGCTGCGGTGCGTGAAGCTCACCGAGCGCGAGCACACGAAGTTCGTCATCACCGCATGGCACAAGTACGAGGGCGAGCGGGAGGCCGAGGACGCCGAGCGTCGGCAGCTCAATGCCCTCGAAGGGCAAAACACCCTCGACATCACCGAAGCGCGCGAGGTGCTCAACACCATGCGGTACGGGAAGCCGAAGGCGGCAGACACGGACATTGCCGTGCAGGTCATACGTCTTGAACGGCTCGAAACAGAGCAGCAATCCATCGGGAAGCGGAAGGAGAAGCTGAACGAAGACAGCACCCAGCGGTACTGGGAGCTCGACGCCTTCCTCGAACTCGCGAAAAACGCCTCTGTGTGGTGGAAAAAGGCGAGTCCCGAAAAAAAGCGCAAACTCGCCGATCTCATCGTCTCGAACGTGGTTGTGGATGCCGACGGAACGGCTACGGTGAGCCTCACTCCCGACTTCGAGGAATGGTCAAAACGGGGAAAAACAGACGATGGTCGGGACGACCCCTCTTCGCGCCTTCCCACTGCGTTCTGCGAACTTCGCGGGACAAGTCGGCGCTTCGCCGGGGTCGTTCGCAGATGATGCTTCTTCCAAATGTTTTTGGAAGTAATTTCTCTGGTCGGGACGACTGGACTTGAACCAGCGACCTCTTGCACCCCATGCAAGCGCTCTAGCCAACTGAGCTACGTCCCGGTGTACTGAAGGTAGTTCAAAGAGCACATTCGTGCCAACTGCTTGCCCACCGACCTGTCCCTCGAAGCCCGAGAGGCGAAGGGGGAAGCTCCGCAGAGCGAAGGTGGGAGCGGAGCCTGCCCTGAGCGAAGCCGAAGGGTCCCGGCAACGTGAGTATACTGTGCATGATGCTGAACATGGAAGAAACCCTTCAGGCGATCGTCGACCGCAACAAGCGCGTCGAAGCGGAGAAGGCATGGGAAGTGAGTTTCACCAGACGCGCCTTCCTCGCAGTTCTCACCTATGTGACAGCGGCTCTTCTTCTCTCGCTGCTCGGCCAAGAACGCGTTCTCTTGCTGTCATTCATTCCAGCGATCTCGTACGTGTTCTCCACACTGACGCTTCCGTGGATGAAGCGATTCTGGATGCGATCTCAGCGGAAGTGATCATGAATGGAACGGCGACCGGTAAACTGCACTCTTCCCCAACTCCTCTTCGATCCTGAGGAGTTCGTTGTATTTGCAAATCCTATCCGTCCGGCTGAGCGACCCCGTCTTGATCTGCCCCGTCTGGAGGCCGACCGCGAGATGGGCGATGAAGGTATCTTCGGTTTCGCCGCTGCGATGGCTGACGACCGCATTCCATCCATGCTCCTGCGTCATCCGGATCGCGTCGACGGTTTCGCTGACGGTGCCGATCTGGTTGAGCTTGATGAGGACGGCGTTCGCGGCGTTCTTCGTGATGCCCTCCCCGATGCGCTGGGTATTCGTCACGAAGAGATCGTCACCCACCAGCTGGAGCTTCTTGCCCAGTTTCTTCTCCATGAGGATGAAACCGTCCCAATCGTCCTCCGCGTGACTGTCTTCGATGCTGACAATGGAATAGTTTTCCGCCAAGTGCGCGTAGTAGTCGGCAAGTTGGGAGGACGTGAACGTCTTGCGGTCCGCCACGTACGTGCCGTTCGTGCGGAACTCGGATGCCGCGGCATCGATCGCCAACTTCACGCGTCCCCCGTAGCCGGCTTCCTCAATGGCATGCGTGAGGATCGAGAACGCGTGGTCAGCGTCGGCGACGTGCGGCGCGAATCCCCCCTCGTCCCCCACCGCGATCACGTACTGGAATTTCTTCAGCATGTCCTTGAGCGCGTAGAAGACTTCGGCGCCCGCGCGGAGCGCCTCGGAGAAGGAGGAACACCCCGAGGGCACGATCATGAATTCCTGGAAGCTGAGACCGGAATCGGCATGCACGCCGCCGTTGAGGACGTTCATGAGCGGCACGGGGAGTGTGACGTCTTTGCCCATCTTCACCTCGAACTGCTCGGCGAGCGACTTCCAAAGCGACTGCTTCTCGGAGGCTGCTCGTGCCCGGCAGACCGCCATCGAGACGGCGAGGATCGCATTCGCTCCGAGGGTGGACTTGTTCTCCGTCCCGTCCGCGTCGATGAGCGCCTGGTCGAGTGTCCGCTGATCGCTGACGGACATGCCTTTCACTTTCTGGAAAAGCGGCCCGTTGACGTTGGCCACCGCTTTGGTGACCGACGTTCCCATGTACATCTTCCTGTCGCCATCGCGCAACTCCAGCGCTTCATGACTCCCCATGGAAGCGCCGGAGGGAACGGCGGCACGGCCGAAAGCCTGCCCTGAGCTTGACGAGGGGGCGTCGAGCAGGCAATCAACTTCGACGGTGGGAGTTCCACGCGAGTCGAGAATCTGACGCGCTCGGAGATGTTGTATCAGAGGCATGTGGAGAACAATGAAGTTTGCTAGGCAAGCGTCACCCTGAGCGTAGTCGAAAGGTGACGCGCTTTCAGAGTGGCAATCACGAGCATAGAGAGATCATAGATCAGTTTCCGGCGCCACCTCAATCCCCTGCTCGCGCAGGCGCTGCAATAGTGCGGCGCGCATAGTGGCGAACTTTCCCGCTAGGACTTCCTGCATTGCGGGGATGCAATCACCACGCTTGAACTGCTCAAGAAAATTGTAGTACCCGATTTTCTCTCGTCGCTTTTTTCCCTTGTTGCGCGCCTTGATCACCACGCTGAGTTCATGTCCCTCCAGGAAATGCCCGTGAACATGGTACTCGATTTCCGCGTACGTTTTTTCCGCCAGTTCCTCAATATCCTCTTCCGTAACGACCTCCGCGACCGGCCACTGCTTCTTCGTTCGCTTCGTCCGCTGGTTCTGCAAGTGTCGACTCCACGGTCGCTTGCCGCCGAAGAACTCGTAACCGCTTGTCATAGAATGAAGAGAGGAGGATCACACATCCCGTACCCTCCTTGCCCTCGCACGATTCTCATCGAGATCGATGGGACGCCGATCAAATATATCGGCCATTACCTGGACTTCGGCACGCAAGGAATCGGGAATGGACATAGTTTTCATCGTACGGGAACGCTCGACTGAGTCAATCTCCGTCGTCCCCGCGCGTGCAGCGTTCCCGCAAACAGCGCGAGAAAGGCGATCCCGATCGCCTCCGTCTCCCCTCCCGACTTAGGGAGCCTCATCCTCGGCTTCTTCGCGATCCGCCGGGTGCCGACCACCGCACCCGATTCTTCGGGAACCGCAAGATTCAGTGCTGCATTGACTCCCTTCAGCGTTCCTCCGACCGACGTGGCGTGGACGCTCCCCTGCTCCACCGACCGCAGTTTCTGCCGCCAGGCTTCCTCTTCGGGAACGGAGGACAGAGAGAGGTTCTTCTCGCCGCGCGAACTCGCCGCGAGCATCGAGGACGGTCCCCGTCGACGTACATCGTCGGCTACCTCCGCAACCTCGACGGGCTTCGGCGTCCAGAGCAGTGACGCGAGCTGCGCGTCCCAGTGCGTCCTGGTTTCGCTCACGTAGGCTGCCACGGCAAACGGCGCCAGCAGAAGGATCATGAACGTGATCCGCGGGACGCGCCGACGAATGACCTGCAGGCAGAAGACCGCCAGGAGGAAGAACATCGTGGCGACGGGCACCACCCCGAAGCCCCAGGTGTAGATGTCATGGACGGCCTGCGCGCGTGGCTCTTTGAGGATCACAATCTGGAGAGAGACCCACCCGAGCGCGAGCGCGACGGGCGCGAAGTGGAGCGCGCGGAAGGAGTAATCGGCGCGGTTGCCCTTGAGGATCGGATAGAGGATGGCGGGGTAGACGAGGGCGGCGACGAAGACGATCGCCCACGGGATGAACCCTTCCGGGATCGGCGGCAGCACGGAGCTCGCGACGCCCGCCGCGATCGTGACGAGCGCGAGCAGTACGACGAGAACGGTCTCCGTGAGATGCTTGAGAGGCATAGGAGGGGTATGATCTTCTATACTTGCCGGACTGTCAATTCATTGTAGGGATAAGGATTCACATACAAGGTTCAGTAAAACGGTTTCCCTGCTCCTTGTTTTTGTCTCCTTTCCCCTAGCGCTTCTTGCCGGGCAAATACTGATCCCGCGGATCAGCCTTCCCCATCCGCGGCAGAACCTCGTAGTGACGCATGCGGAACATCCTCCACTGGAAAACGATCACGAGCAGCAGGAGCACCCCCCAGAGTACCCAGAGGAACCGCATCGCGATGAACTGGATCTTCTCGACGCGGGAGACCGCCAGTACCAGACCAACCACGCCGAACCAGAAGCAGAGGGAAGACCAGGAGCGGCTCAGTTTCTTCGTGACGGCATTCTGGACCCGCGCGCGCCAGTATGTGATGGCGAAGGAGAGGGCGATGAGCGCTGCGCAGGCGACCAGCACGGCGATGACGGACGGCGATGCGTACGTGAGATGCCCGGGGTTGGGATGGAAGAGGGTGGTGAGGACATTCATCATGATCCGGAGCGGGAAGTTTGCATAATTTTCTTCAACATCTTCTCTATCTCTCTCTCGCGCACTGTCGTCGCCGGTCGGATCAAGAGGTAGAGGAAGAATCCGAGGACTGGAAAAAGCGCAACCAAGAGGATGCAGATGATCTGGTACACGAACGACCGCGTCCGCAGGAGAATATCGCGGGTCGTGAAGAAGACGAGGTAGATAGCGATGACCGCGGCTCCGAGCAGCGAGAGCTGCAAGGCACGGATCATGGGATTGTCTGTGAGGAGAGAGAGGAAGAGCTGCACAGATGCATGATTGCTCATCGATGGCTCCAAGTCTAGAAATACGGATGTCTTCTCCGTTCAACAACAACGTAGACAACGGTCACGAGGAGCGCCAGGACAGCCATGAGCTGGCTCACCCGCAGATCGAACGTCTCGAGATCGAGCCACGTCCGTGCGAACATGTAACAGGCGGTGCCCACGAGGAGGCCGAGTTCGTACGCGAGCGATGCCGTCGCAGGGATGCGGTTCTCGATGAGCGCGAAAACACCGAGGCTCACGAAGAGAAACGTGAGGACGCCGAAGTCGAGCACCGTGGCGAAGACGGGAATGCTGAAATCGCCGCGGAAATACTCGAGAACGAACGCGCCAAGGCTCGCCGTCACGATGCCGAAGAGCGTCTCGGCGCCCACGCGCTTGGAGCGCTTGCGGATGACGAGGAGCAGGAAGGTCAGTGCGAAGTAGAAGAACGCGTAGTAGAGTTGCACGGGGTGGAGCGGAATCGTGTACCGCACGGACGGCGTATCGTACAGAACGCCCCAGAAGACGTCCGTCGGCGCGCCGTACGCGTCGCCCGCGAAGAACGACCCCAGCCATGAGAAGACGAGCCCGAGCGTCGCCGCGGGCAGGAGCGCATCGAGCCACTGGAGGAAGATGGTCCGCTGGCCGCGCGTGGCGAAGTAGAGGACGACGCCGATGCCGATCGCGCCGCCGAGGAAGCTGAAGTTTCCGTCGTGGAGGAACACGCTGCGCACGGGATCGTGCAGATACACCTTGTACGCGGCGAGCATGGCGATGATTCGGCCGCCGAGCACGAACGTGCACGCGTACCACCAGCCGTGGTCACGGAAGTGTTGCAGGCTCAGGTTCGCGCTCTCGGCGAGCCGCAGGAAAAACTCGGTCGCGAGCCAGATCCCGAGAAGGATGAAGAGGAGACGGGTCCAGATCAGGAAGGGGCCGAGTTCGAAGGCTTGGAACATACTAGTGATGAGTATATTAGTGATCGGAGACCACCGATACACTAATAACTAATCACTACATACTCGCCTCCAGCTTCCTCTTCGCAACATCCTCGATGATCTTCTTGATGAATTCCTCAATCGGAACAGCGACCTGTTTCTTCGTCTTCACACTCCTCACGGTGACAGTCTTCTCCCCCACTTCTCTATCCCCCATGACCAAGAGGTACGGTATCTTCCCCGTCTCCCCTTCCCGGATCCTCTTCCCGAGCGAATCTGTGTGATCGAAGAACTGTGTTCGGATGCCGTGTTCCTTGAGGCGCGCCTCGAGTTGATGCGCGAAGGCTTCATGGCTTTCCGCGACGGGGAGGAGACCGACTTGCACCGGGGCAAGCCAGAGCGGAAAAAGTCCTGCGTGGTGCTCGATGAAGATCGAGAGGAAGCGTTCGAGCGAGCCCATGATCGCCGCATGAATCATTACGCAGCGTTCGTGACTCCCCTGTTCGTCGATACAGAAGAGATCAAACCGCTCGGGCATGTTGCTATCGAGCTGGATCGTCGCCACCTGCCACTCTCGGTCGATGGAATCCTTCGCGATGAAGTCGACCTTGGGGCCGTAGAACGCCGCTTCACCGACCGCTTCGAGGAAGTCCGCCTTTCGTTCCTTGGCAATCGAGCGGAGCTCCTCTTCGGCGCGCTTCCATATTGCGGGCGTGCCGAGATACTTCTCGAAGTGTTCCGGATCATGGAGCGAGAGTCGCACGCGGAGTGTGCCGAACCCGACAGCGGCGTAGAACGTATCGACGATTTCCCAGATACTGAGGATCTCCTGTTTCGTCTGTGACGGTCGGCAGAAGACGTGCGCGTCATCCTGCGTGAAGGCGCGGACACGCGAAAGCCCGTGCAATTCCCCCGTCTGCTCGTCGCGGTAGCAGGTCGTCGTTTCGCTGTACCGCTGCGGCATTGCACGGTAACTGCGTTGCCGGGATGCGAAGATCTGCGTGTGGTGTGGGCAGTTCATCG
>CAZLYW010000002.1:0-59686 GCA_964563915.1 uncultured Candidatus Peribacteria bacterium
TATAAGAGACAGTACCAGGTGAGTAAGAGCGCAATGATCGAGAAGATGGCGCAGCTGGTCAACGACAAAGTCATCCAGGGTATCAGCGACATCCGTGACGAGAGCGATCGCGACGGCATCCGGATCATCATTGAACTCAAGAAGGATTCCTACCCACAGAAAATCCTGAACCAGCTCTTCAAGCACACGGATCTCCAGAGCAGCTTCGGTTACAACATGATTGCACTCGCGGACGGCATCCAGCCCCGACTGCTGAACCTCGAGGAATTCCTGCAGATTTTCGTCAACCACCGCCGCGTGGTCGTCCGGCGACGCATCACGTTCGACCGCGACCGCGCGAAGGAACGGGCGCACATCCTGGAAGGCCTCAAGAAAGCGCTCGATCACATTGACGAAGTCATCAAGACCATCAGGAAGAGCGAGACGAAGGAGATCGCGAAGGAGAATCTGGTGGAGAAATTCACACTCACGGCGATCCAGGCGGATGCCATCCTCCAGATGCGTCTGCAGACGCTCGCCGGACTCGAGCGGAAGAAGATCGAGGATGAGCTCAAGGAACAGAAGGAGTTCATCGCCGAGTGCGAAGCACTCCTCGCGAGCCAGAAGAAGATGGACGGGAAGATCACTGAGGAACTGACAGAACTCAAGGCCTCCTACACCGATGGACGTCGCACGGCCATCGTCTCGCATGCGGTTGGCGAATTCAGCGCGAAGGACACGATCCCGAATGCTCCCATGATCGTCACGCTGACGCAGGGGGGCTACGTGAAGCGCCTGTCCCCCGTCCAGTTCCGCGTTCAGAACCGCGGCGGCAAGGGGGTCATCGGCATGACGGCGAAGGAGGACGATGAAGTGCTCTCGATGGTGCATGTGATGAACCACGACGACATGCTCTTCTTCACGAACACCGGACGCATCTTCAAGCTCCCGACGTATGAAGTGCCGCAAGCGGGCCGCATCGCCAAGGGGCAGGCCATCGTGAACCTCCTCCAACTTCAGCCCGAAGAGCGCATCACCGCCATCCTCAAAGCCGATCTCAAAGATAAGAAACATCTCTTCATGACGACCAACAAGGGAACGGTGAAGCGCACCGATCTGACCGAGTTCGACAACATCCGCCGTTCCGGTCTCATTGCACAAAAGCTCCCGCTGGGCGACGAGCTCAAATGGGTGCTCTCGACGAGCGGCCGCGACGAGGTCTACATCTTGACGAAGAAAGGGAAGTCGATCCGTTTCAAAGAAGACGAAGTCCGTTCGATGGGCCGCGCAGCGGCCGGCGTCCGCGGCATCCACCTGGCCCCTGGCGACGAAGTGGTCGAAGCCGCGCTCATCACCGATCCCAAGAAGTCCAAGCTCCTCGTCGTCATGCAAAACGGGCTCGGCAAGATGACCGCCGTTGAGGAGTACCGTCTCCAGGGCAGGGGAGGGACGGGCGTCAAAGCCGCGCAGCTCACGCCCAAGACCGGCGACATTGTCGGCGGACACGTGCTCACGGAAGGCGAAGAGGGAGATCTCCTCTGCATCAGCAAGCATGGCCAGATGATCCGCATGAAGCTCAGCGACATCCCCAGCCGCGGCCGCGCCACGCAGGGTGTCATCGTCATGCGCCTCACGGGCAGCGACAAAGTGGCGACGATGAGCGTGATTCTGGAGGACAAGGAGGGGCAGGAGGCGATCGCGGAAGCGGCGGAGGTCGAACGCGCGGAAGAAGTCGAGGCCATCGTCGACGATACCAAAGCAGTGAAGCGTGCGGAACGACGTGCCGCGCAGAAGACCGTGGAGTCCCTCACGGCCGCTGGGGTCTCCCTCGAGGAGGCGAAGGTGGCGGTGATGGAGAAGCCGAGGATTCAGGCGCCGGCCCTTGTGAAGGAGGCAAAAGAGGCAAAGGAGAAAAAAGAGTCAAAAGAGAAACCCGGGAGGAAGTTGTCCAAGTCTCCAGCCAAAGCTCATCCGAAGCCTGTCCAGCGTGGATCTTCGATCCGCGGAAAGGCGGCCGCCAAGAAGAAACCGGCTGTGAAAGCGAAGGCGAAACCTGCGAAGAAGAAACGACGATAAGGTTCCTCCGTTCACTGAGGTTTCTTGTCGATGTAGACAGGCGTAGGCAGGTCCTGATCAGGTTCAGGCGACAGGTCAGAGTCAAGTTTCAGTTTATCCAAAATCACAAACCTGATATCTCTCATGTCATTCGACAGTCGTTGCGTCAGATCACAGCAGTCGAGGATAATCGACCGCTTCCTGCCAGGATCGAGATTGAAATATTCCATCAGCGGGATCCTACCCAATTCTCGACTTTCAATCCAGGGACCCTGCGAAATTCCCGGAAGTTATTTGTGATGAGAGTGACGCCGAGGGCTTTGGCATGCGCGGCGATGAGCAAATCCATGCTGCCGATCATTGATCCGCGTTTGTGGAGATGCGCCCGAATTATTCCGTATTCCTGCGCGGCATCCTCGTCAAAATCCCCGAGAGTGAGAGGAGAAAGGAACATGTGCAGAAGAGTTGCGTTCTTCTCCCGATGATTACTGTTTTCCACTCCATACCATAACTCCGCGAGCGTGATGCTCGATACGCCGACGTCTTCGGGGTGTATCCCCGAAAATATACGATGCACTTCGGCGGGCTTGCCGTTCATGATGTAGATGCACGTATTGGTGTCGAGCATGTACATCATCGCCGGAGGCCGGGACGTTTCTGCACCGGCAGTTGTTCTCTGCCGTGGGCAAAGAAATCATCGGAAAACTTTCCGCAAGCTTCAAGAATGGGTTTCCACGTTCGATGCACGGGGCGCAGAAGCACGCCATCCTCCATTTTCTCGATGCGCACTTCTTTCCCGATGAACCGAAATTCCTTCGGCAGCCGGACAGCCTGGCTGCGGCCGTTCTGGAACAGTTTTGCGGTCGTCATGGAATAAGTATATATCATTGGTATATACTTGGCAAGAGCAAAAATCCCTGTATCATCCCGCGGTCATGAAAACCGGCATCCACCCCCAAATGTTCACCGATGCCAAGACGACCTGCGTAACGTGCAAGGCCGTCTTCCTGATCCCGAGCACGGTCAAAGACCAGCAGGTGGAAGTCTGCCGCATGTGCCACCCCGTCTACACCGGCAAGAAGCAGACCGAAGCCCGTGGCGGCCGCGTGGAACGGTTCCGCAAGATTCAGGCGGCGGCCCGTTCGGCAAGCTCCCGTTCGGCAGGTTCGACCCGTTCGACTAGTTCGACAAGCTCACGGCAGGCAAGCTCAGGGCCTTCGGCAGGGAAGACACGGCAGGCTCCGGGAAAGAAGAAGTGACAACAAGAAGTGACAACACCTAAAAGAAGCTCCCGATAGCACTCGCTCGTCAAGACTGCTATACTTTTGGTATGGACCCCCGCCAAAGCAAGCTCCTCGTGGCGATCATCGATCAATTCATCCAGACCGCCGCGCCGGTCGGGAGTAAGCATCTCCTGAGCCACAGCACGGAGTTTTCTCTTTCGGGAGCGACGATCCGGAATGAAATGCGCGCGCTGGGAGACGAGGGCTACCTCGACCAGCCGCACATCTCCGCGGGACGCGTGCCGACGGCGAAGGGGTATCGAATTTACGTGAAGGAGTATCTGGATCCTTCCGCACAGGAGAAGGCCGTGCGGAAGAAATTCATGACGCTCAAAGAACAGTACTTCCTGCGCAAGGATCAAGAACGCGCGTACGAAGCGGTCGGACTCCTGAGTCAGATGATCCCCAACGTTGCCTTCGCGACGGTGCCGCACAAGCCTGGTGTGTACTTCCTCGGTCTCGCGCACGCGTTGCGGCAGATCGAATTCCAGCAGAATCCGCTGCTCGCGAGTGCGGTGGTCGAAGTCCTCGAAGAGCGGTTGACCGGCGTCCTCGGATCGATCGATATCGATGAGAACGTTCGCTACTACATCGGCGAGGAGCACATCCTGCCGCAGTTCCAGAGCTGCGCGATGATGATCACGGGATACAGTGTGCGCGGGAACAAGGGAGTCATTGGGATTCTCGGGCATATGAGAATGGACTACTCATACAACACCGTAGCGCTCGAAATGGTTGCTGATCTTCTTCGATCGGCGTGATGAATGTAAACGAGGCAAACAACATAAACGAGGAAAACGAGGATCGTCATTTACATTGTTTTCTTCGTTTCCCTCGTTTTCCTTGATCCAAGTTTCTCACAAGCGGAAGGGCCTGAACTATGCTATACTCAAGCGTAATAATGGCTTCAGAAACCGACCAAATCCTGCTCCGCATTCGCCCGTCTCTCCCCGATCCGGACGAAGTTTCGGCGTCGCGCGGGCCGTTGATGATGGAGGCGGTCCTTTCGTCTCTCCATTCTTTGAAGGGAAATGATCCTGTGAGCCTCGAAATCGGTCTCTGCGATGGGAAGATCGCTCTCTTTGTACGCTCGACACGTCGTGCGGCCCCGCTCGTCGAAAGCCAGCTCTACGCGCAGTATCCCGATGCCGAGATCGAGCCAGTGCCTGCCGATACGTTCAGTCCGCGGCAGGATGAGATCGTCCTGAGTCGGGATCTGACGCTCATCGACCCCGAGGTCTACCCGATCAAGCGGTTCCCGCAGTACGTCGACATGGTGACGCGCCAGACCATCGATACGATCGCCGGCATCACGTCCTCGATGGTGCGCTATCCCGTCTCTGGCATGCGCGGGCACGTGAGTGTCACGATCCTGCCCATTGGCAAGCGCTACCGCCGTCGAGCGCTGCGATTTTTGCCGTTGCTACTCCAGGGCCTCCCGAAACACTGGGATTGGTACGAGGATCTCTTCGCCACAGCGCACCTTGCGCGCGGCTGGAGGCGCTTCGCGTACTTTCCGCTCGATATGCTCATGGGCGGATTCCGCGCTTGGTTCATGAAGTTACCGTCGGTGTCCCTCTCGGCCGGAGACGTGGATACGCGTGATCATGATGACGAAGAGAACGTCGTCGGCATGCGCAACCACGACCGCGAGAACAAGGAAACGGGCGCGGTCGACAAGCTCAACCGGCTGCTGTTCACCTGCAATGTCCGCGTGAGCGTCATCACCTCTGCATCCGCCCGTACAGAAGCCGAAGCGAAGATGGAGGAGATCGCCGGAAGCTTCCGACAATTCAATTTGCCGCACTGCAACGGATTCGCCGTGGGCCACCTCTGGGAGAGTACGACACTCCCGCTCGGGTTTCACGAACCTCCCTACGTCCTCTCGAACGAAGAGGTCGCAACCCTCTGGCACGTGCCCAATATTCTGGTCAAAACGCCGAATTTTGATTGGGTCCTGAGTAGAAAGTTGGAACCGCCCGTCGATCTCCCTGTTGCGGCCCCTACCTCCCAACCCTCACCCGCCGCCGCGACGGCGGCACCCTCTCCCGCAAGCGGGAGAGGGGAGAATCCCGATCAGGATGATCTCACAGTTCTTGGAGAGGCCGTGTTCCGCGGTCACCGCACGAAATTCGGCATCCGACCCGACGACCGCCGCCGGCACATCTACACCATCGGGAAAACCGGCATGGGCAAATCGACGCTGCTCGAGAACATGCTCTACTCGGATATCATTGCGGGAAAGGGCGTCGCGCTCATCGAACCGCACGGCGATCTCGTCGAAGCCGTCCTGAAGTTCATTCCGAAGGAGCGCACGAACGACGTGATCCTCTTCGATCCTGCCGATAAGGAGCACCCCGTCGCCTTCAACATGCTCAGCTGCAAGGATCCCGAACAAGGCGTGCTCGTCGTCTCCGGGCTCATGAGCATCTTCAAGAAAATGTGGCCCGAGGCGTTCAGTGGCCGCATGGAATACATCCTGCGCAACACCCTCCTGGCACTCATCGAAGCGGGGAACCAGTCCATGCTCGGCATCATGCGCATGTTCAGCGATCCCGCGTTCCGGAAGAAGATCCTCGAGCACGTCGGAAACCACATGGTCAAAAGCTTCTGGGAGGACGAGTTCACGGCGTGGTCCGAAAAGTATCAGACCGAAGCGCTCGCCGCGATTCAGAACAAGATTGGCCAGCTCCTCAGTGCGCCGCTCATCCGCAACATCGTCGGCCAGGTCGTCTCCAAGGTCGATTTCCGCCACGCGATGGATACGGGGAAGATCGTCCTCATGAACCTCAGCAAAGGACGTCTGGGAGAGGATAACTCGGCATTCCTCGGATCGATGTTCGTGACGAAGTTCCAGCTCGATGCAATGAGCAGGGCAGATATTCCGGAGAAAGACCGGCGCGACTTCTACCTCTACGTCGACGAGTTCCAGAACTTCGCGACGGAATCCTTCGCGACGATCCTCTCTGAAGCTCGCAAGTACCGGCTCAACTTGACCGTCGCACACCAGTACGTCAATCAGTTGCTCCTCGACGGCAACAACACCGCCTTGCGCGACGCCGTCTTCGGCAACGTGGGATCGGTCATCTGCTTCCAGGTCGGCAGCGACGACGCGGAGCCGCTCAGCGAGCAATTCGAGGAAATGGTCCTGCCAAAGGACATTCTCAGTCTGCCCAAGTACCACGCGTACGTCCGTTTGATGATCAACGGCGTCCCCAGTAAGCCGTTCTCCGTCTCCACGCTTCCGCCGCCGGATCTGCAGCTCGATGAGAAGCGCATGGAGACCATCCGGCGCCTTTCAAGCGAACGCTACGCCGAAGACCGCAAAACCGTCGAAGACAAGATCACCAAGTGGGTCCAGAGTGCCCGCGAGAGCGCGGGAGAAGTCAAAACTGCCGCCAAACTCAGAGAGAAAGAGGAAGAGGAGAAGAAGAAGGCGAAGGCGAAGGGCATGACGCTTGAGGACTATCGCAAGTGGCGCGACCGCGAAATGTGGTTGAACGACTTCAACATGCTTCGGAAGAAGAAGTTCAAGGGCGAAGCCCTCACGAAGGATGACGAAGCGAAGATGGCGGAGCTTGAGAAAAAGCTCGAAGCGAGTGGGGGAGTGCCTCCTCCGAGTAAGACGATGATGGCGGAAATCGAAAAGGGGAAGAAGATGGCGTGATACTCATTGGCATTAAGGAACCTCTGAATAATCATGCAGACGTATCATGCGGAATGAATTCCACATTTCATGCAACGGGGTAGCCTTAACAAAAGGACCAGCAATCGCTGGCCATTTTGTTTGTGTGTCTTCCTCCTCGGCTATCTGGACCAATAGCGGTCCTGAGCGGTCGGAGGGTATTCACCCCTGTCTACCAGCTGCAGTTTCTTCTTTATGCTCGGAACCACCCGAGAAAACGCACAATGTTGCGTCTATACTGCGCTCACCCGTTCCCCGGAACGGATGGGCGGCTTGGCAGTGTTGTGACCCACCTTCGCTCGCTCGAAGCGAGCTTCGGTGGGCAGGCAGAGAGGATAGTGGCCACGCACTGACTCCCTCTTGGGGGAAGCCGGATGCAATGACGATCGCTATGCCCAGAAGTGTGCATACATGCAATGTAGTGGCCGGGAGGAACGTTTGCGACCCTGCCGTAGCTCCTGAGGAGCTCTCAGGTGACGAACGGGAGCCCAGTAACGCGGACGTCACTAGGCGTCGAAGGGTGGCCACTAGTCTCTCTACATGTCGGTGATGTCAGGGATCAGGATCCGTCTTGAGCAGGATCGTGTCAGCATATTCCCGATCTTCAGGACTGCAATAAACTGAAGTGCCACGATGGCAAGAAGTATGGTTGAGTAGTATTTTTGTTCGATAGGATATCAAGAATACATCGTTTATTGGTCGTTTACATCGTGTTCTATTCCATATGGATAAATAATTTATGCAAGCGCGATGCTTCATATTCCCGCGCCGATTCCTCCAATGTGCAGCATCCCCAACTTCGGCAAGAAGATCATGCACAGGATCACCCCCCACGCGACAGCGCACACGAGCGAGGCTCCTGCGGCGATATCCTTGGTCGCTTTGATGGCGGGGGAGTGAATGCTCTGGGAATGGGCATCGAATGCATTGGTAAAACGTTCCAGTGCCGTATTGATCAGTTCCACTGACAGAAAGATGCCACCGCTGAAGATGATCATTTCCCAATCGCGGAGAGTGATCTTCAGGAGACTGGCGATGACCAGTGACAGCACATAGAGGCCTGTGAAGAGACGGAGATTCCGCTCCGTTGCCAGAGCGTGGCGGAGTCCGGCACAGGCGAAGCGGAAGCTGCGGATGGAGGAGTGCATAGGATCAGACGGAGATGCCCGTGACGGGGAACTTTCTGCAGAACATGATCACTTCATCGTGCAGTTTCTTCAATGCCGATTCATCCGTGCGTTTTTCAATGGCCGCAAACATGAATGTAACTAATTGTTCCGTATCTGCTTCCTTCATGCCGCGCGTAGTCATTGCGGGCGTTCCGAGGCGCAATCCGCTCGGTGAATACGGAGGCCGCGTATCGTCCGGAATAGGACTCTTACTCGCGGTGATGCCGATGCGGTCGAAGAGTTCCTCGGCTTCCTTGCCCGGCATATTCCATGATTGAACGCAATCGATGACCATGAGGTGGTTATCCGTTCCGTTCGTGACCAGCTTGCATCCTCCTTCCATCAGTTTCTCGGACATGCGTTTAGCGTTCTTGAGAATCTGCTTCGCGTATTCCTTGAATGACGGTTGCATCGCTTCCCCGAGAGCAACGGCGATCGCCGCCGTCTGATGCATGTGCGGCCCGCCCTGCAGGCCGGGGAACACGCTGCGGTCGACGAGCGTCGGGAGATTGTCGATGGTTTTCTCCGGGGCCTTGAGCGGATTCCCGACCGTTCCTTTGGTCATGATCATCGCGCCGCGCGGCCCTCGCAATGTCTTGTGTGTGGTGGTGGTCATCATCTGAAACCCGGCATCGAAGGGGTTCTTGAGGACTCCGGCTGCGATCAGTCCCGCGATGTGCGCCATATCGGCCATGGCCACGGCACCGACCTCATCGGCGATCGATTTGAATGCGGTGTAATCGAGTTCCCGGGGGTACGCAGTAAATCCCGCCAGAATGATTTTCGGTCTCTCCTTTTTGGCGACTGCCCGCATCTGATCGTAATCAATCTCGCCCGTTTCGATGTCCTTCATCTTGTACCGGACGAATCTGAAGAGTTTCGCCATGTGTGTGACGGGTGAACCGTGCGTCAGGTGGCCGCCGTGCGAGAGGTCCATGCCCAGGATCGTGTCGCCCGGCTCCATCCAGGCGAAGTACGCCGCAACGTTTGCCCCTGCGCCCGAGGACGGCTGCACGTTCGCGTGATCGCAGCGGAATATCTTCTTCGCGCGCTCGATCGCGAGCGTTTCCACCTGATCGGTGAATTCCTGTCCGCCGTAGTAGCGCTTCCCCGGATACCCTTCGGAGTATTTGTTCGTGAAGGGGCTCCCCAGCGCTTCCAGGACGGCGGCCGACACGTAGTTTTCGGAGGCGATCAGTTCCACGCCGTTCTGTTCACGTTGCATTTCTCCTTTCACCGTCGCGAAAACGGCGGGATCGGCGGCCTGGAGGGCGGAGTAGGTGGGCATGACTGGAGTATTCACGATTCGCGGACATTGGGCAATGCCGCCTAGGAATAGATTCCGGATTGCAACCGTAATTCTTGAGCGTATGTACTGCGCTCTTACACGCCAGCAGAAACATTTCGGAAACTTTTTGCGTTGAATGGTCCGGAATAGCATTGATCGATTCGTGCAGCACTCGTGCATAATCAGCGGTTTGTCCCTCCAATACTTGCAAAGCATGCAGCGTCGACTCCAATGGGTGGATATCTTCTGTCTTTCCGAATACATACTTCCAGGCCGCTTTCAGTATTCCCGGTTTTGGAGCCATTTTTTCGCGTTCGATTGTTTTTCCGATCTCTTTGATGCAATTCCCGATGCGGATGCGCGTGAGTTTTAACATTTCTTGGCACAGCAACAATATTTCCATCGTTTCCGTTGCCTGGTCTATTCGCACCAAGAGTTCATCCGGTTCCCGGCTGACCATAGCGGCATCTCCAGCCGGCTGGAGCTCCATCGCGTTTTCTCCCGTCGGTGGCACGCCGTGGTGATCGCGCAACGTGTCGAGAAAGACCTTGAATTCCAGAATTTTCTCGTTGAAGTGGCGCTGCCTTGCCTGTGTATCGGTATCATCAATTCTCCCTGCCCCTCGGAATTCCTCCCAGTTGAATCGGGGATGGACGGGCGGTCCCATAGCAGAAGAGCATACGATCATCGATGCTCCTGTCAATTTCCCTCCGGCTCACCTCGTTTTCATGAATCCCCGCGCCGTCACAATCGCATCCACCGTCTCATCGTGCGCTTCCATCGGGATCTCCTGCACGATCTGGCATTCCAGCGCGACGCCCCAGAATTGCACGCGCGTCGAAGACGCGCGCTGTTTCCGGATCCAGATGTCGTAGCCGCCGTTGCCGCGGCCGAGGCGGTTGCCGTTGCGGTCGAACGCTCGTCCGGGGATGAGGGCGATTGCGAGATCCTGCGGGTCCAGCTCGCTGGAAGACCGCGGCGGTTCGGGAATGCCGAAGTCGCCGGGTACCATATCTTCCATGGACGTCATTTCCCGGAAGACCAATTTCCCGCCGTCGTGCGCGGGCAAGAAGATCCGGTCGCCGCGCTTCTGCAGTTTCCCGAGGAGCGGGAGAATGTCGGCTTCACCGGAGAGAGGGGAGTAGGCGCAGAGGGTGAGGGGAGCAGGAGGCAGTGCTTCCAGGATTCTTCTACAGAGTGAACGGCTCTCGGCGGAGCGGTCTTTTGGGGAAAGACGATCCAGACGGTCTTTGATTGCCTGACGGAGGTCAGCTTTGGCTGCGCGGGGGTCCACGAGAGAATTATGAATTATGAATCAAGAATGAAGAATAGTCGTAATTCATAATTCTTCATTCTTTATTCTTCAGAATACTTCAGCTGCCGCTTCCGCCAGATTCACCATCTCCCTATCCGGCTCTGCGGCCGGCCCTTTCTCCTCTTCCTCCAGGATGCACTCGAGGCGCAGCTGCCGCTTGAAAATCTTCTCGAGGATCTGCTCGATGGCGCGAGAAGCGTCGGTCTTGGCGACTTTATCGCGGTGAAACGCCGAGGCGAAGCCGAGGGTGATCTTGTTTCCGCCCAGGGCGTGCACGTGGCCGTTCTTCAGCGACATCTTCAGTGAGGGAGGAGAGAGGTCGCGGAGGACGGAGGGCCAGCATTCCCGCACAGCAGTCATCGTCCATTCCGGGGCCTCCACGATCGCTTCAGTTGGCGCTGCCCCTTCCGGAGTCACGGGACCGGGACCCGCCTTCGCTCCTGCGGGAGCTTCCCCCTTCACCCTTCGGGCTTCGGGGGACAGGCCGGCGGGCAGGCCGGGGACGGGGACGGGGTCAGGAGTTTTAGCTGCCGGTTTTTTGCCGAATAGGCGGGTTTTCGGTTCGGCGGCCGGTTCACCGGCACCCTCGCAGAGCGAGAGGAGTGCGGCTTCGAGGACTAATCCCGGCACGGGCGCGATGCGCATCTCCCGCAGGGTGTCGAGCAGCAGCGTGAGAGTGTGAGCGGGCGCCGCGATGGGCCGGCCCTCGTCGATCGCTCGGTGCATCTGCGCGCGGATCTCTCCGAGGAGCATGCGGGTGACCGATTCCAGCGACATACCCGCACTCTCCATCGTCCGCACCAGATCGAGTACGGCCTTGCGGTCGAGCGCGTCGATCGCGGCCAGCATCTGCTCCACGATCTCGTGCCCGCTCTCACCGGTTCGCTCCTTCACGTCGTCGATGCCGATCTTCGGCAGCGAACGGAGTTGATCCAGAAGCGAAATCGCGTCCCGCACGGCGCCGTCGGCGTGGTGGGCGATCGCCCGCAGGGCCGTGCGATCCACCGTGACGTGCTCCTGATCGGCGATGAATTGCAGCCGGCGGATGATGTCCTCCTCGGGGACTTGCCGGAAGGCGAAGCGCTGGCACCGCGATTGGATGGTCGCCGGGATCTTCTGGAGTTCGGTCGTCGCGAGGATGAAGTACGCGTACGGAGGCGGTTCCTCGAGCGTTTTGAGGAGCGCGTTGAATGCCTCCTTCGTCAGCATGTGCACTTCGTCAATGATGTAGACCTTGGCGACGGATGCGACCGGCGAAAATTGGATCTTCTCGACGAGGTTGCGAATGTCGTCGATGCCGCGGTTGCTGGCCCCGTCGATTTCGACCAAGTCGACGAGGGAACCGTCATCCACCGCCGTCCGGATCTGCTCCGCGAGTTTTTCGTCCGCCATCCCCTGCGTGAGCATTGCCTTCGCGAGGATCCGCGCGACGGAGGTCTTGCCCGTCCCGCGCGAGCCGGCGAAGAGGTAGGCGTGCGTCAGCTTCTCCTGCGCCACCGCACTCTCGAGTGTCGAGACGATGTGATCCTGTCCGACGACGTCGGCGAAGATTTTGGGGCGGTAGGTGCGGTAGAGGGACATGGACCGACAGTATACGCAAACGAGGAAAACGAAGAAATACGATGCAAATGATGATTCCTCGGTTTCTTCGTTTGTGTTGTTTGCTTCGCTTGCTTTCAATCCTCTATGCTCAAAGCCTATGAAACGCCCTCTCTCACTCTTCGGTCTCACTCTCTTCCTGATAGCGTGTGTCGATACCACGGGTATTTCGCCAAATTCGAGCAAACAGCCCAAGGGCAATCCGCAGTCAATCGTGCTTGTCACCGAGTACGCCGACCTCGAGTGCCCCGCGTGCCGCACCGCCCATACGGCCATCGTGAAGCCGCTCCTCGAGAAGTACGGCACGCAGGTCCGCTTCGATTTCCGGCATTTCCCCCTCCGGTCGCTGCACCGCTACACCATGGATCTCGCCGAAGTGGCCGAGTGTGCCGCCGACCAGGGGAAATTCTGGGAGTACGTCGATACCGCGTTCGAGAAGCAGCCGGATCTGAAAACCGGCAGCGCGCAGTTCTGGGGCGAAGAACTCGTCGCCGATACAAACCTCTTCTCCCGCTGTACGCGGTCGCACATCAAGAAGGACGCGATCATGGCTGACTACGATGCCGGAATCGCGATGGGTGTCCAGGGGACGCCGACGTTCTTCGTCAACGGCAAGCAGACCCCGGCGACTGTAGACGATCTCTCCGCGGCGATTGAGGGGCAGCTGAAGGGAGCGACGCAGAGGTTGTGATGCCTTCCTCATGCCCTCACCCGCCCCGCACCACGCGCTTCGCTTGGGTGCGGGGCACCCTCTCCCGTTCCTTCGCTTCCTTCGACCCATTCGATTCCTCAGGGTCGCCCCGAGCGCAGCCAAGGGGCAACAAGCTCAGGGCAGGTCGCTCAGGATGGGAGAGGGAGTAAAACCCGGAAGGGTTATTTGCTCAACTGGGCGAACCCAATCAGCCGATCCAATGTGGTGTCGTACAGCACCACCGTCCGGAAGCTAGGGCTGTTTTTGCCTTCGGGGATCGCGTACTCCTGCGCGCCGAAGGCTGTCTGGAGCAAGCCGAGATCGAGGCTCGTCGAGTCCGGGAATGCCGCATCGCGCGGGTCAATCACGACGGTGAGGTAGACGTGGACGGAGGGGTTGGGGTTCGTCAGGAAGCTGACACCGAAGGAGAGCGTGTTTCCGCGGAGGAGCGCTTCACCCATTGCCGTTTCGTACGCCGTCGGCTGCAGGAACATCCCGGAGATGCCTTCATTCTTGAGCGCTCGCGCCTCCGCGACGCGGTCCAGAGCGCGGAGCCGCGCTTCGTCGATGACTGCCATCTTCACGGCGTCCTGTGTGATCGGATCCTGGAAGCGGACGAGATCGGCCATGTGCTCGGTCAATTCGCCCCAGTACCGCTCGGCGACGAGGGGATTATGGAGGCGTTCCTGGAGCGGCATGCCGATGGGGCCGGAGGGTGCGCTGGCACATGCAGCGATGAGCAGGAGGGCGGTGAAGGAGAGAAAGCGTTTCATGGTGAAAGGAGTATAGAGAGAGGATGCAGGATTCAACAATCAGGATTCAGGGTGCTTGAAGCAGATGTTTTCAGTTCATAGATGGCAGTGGTATGCGAGTCGCTCTCTTTGCCGGAACAGCTGTCGCGGCTCCATCGTTCCCAAATGCATTGTCGTAGTATCCGATGCCCAGATCTTGCATTTTCCGCGCCAGTTTCTTCATGCGAGGATGAATATTCTGCACGACATTCAATTGATCAGCGTACGGAACGCCTTCGGGAATTAAACTTGCCCAATACCAGTAATCTTTAATGTTCGCCTGTTTGTGGACTTGTCTCATTTGCGTCGGCGCACTCTCTTTTTTGACAAATTGGAACAAAGCTCCTTTCACTCCCGCCTGGTAGCGAACTGCCGATTCGGTGTTCGTATCTTCTTTCACGCTGACCGCTTCGTGACCCCTGCGCTTATGCCCCTGTCTGATATATTTTCTTGTGTCATCCTTTGCCTGCTTCTCGAGTGTCCTCTCCTTCTGATCATCGAGAAAATTATGTTGGTAGCACCAGATTCGGTTGAAGACGATTGTCGTCAGAGCCCAAAGCGTCTGGTAATCGCCGTAGCGCAGTGCTTCTTCATAGAAAGGAACCATGGGAGAGGGAATTTGCGCGAGCAGTGCACGCATTTCTTTCCGGAGTTCCAGCGCCGTTTCGGGAATTGTTCCTGCGGGAGGCCGATCCTCCTGTTTCTGGTGTTCCCGCAAAAATTTCTTCAGGGATTCCAATTTGGTTTTCTGTTCCAGAGTCATCGGCTTCGCCATGGCGTGAGTGAGGAGATCTTCTGCGGAATCCCAATCCTGCGCCGCGAGCTCGTGTCGTATCTTCAGAACATCCTCATTCTGATGCTTGATTTGCTCAAAGCTGTTTTCCGCTTCGCTGAGGTAGGCTTTACGCTGCTCGAACCGCCAGTTTAAAAAGACTTCCAATGTTACAAAATGAAAGCCGCGCGGCGTGCCCTTGTTCTGCCGTTTGTGTTCGATGGTGCGGAAGTGCGTGCTCGCTTCGCTCCAGTTTGCGATCAAGCGATTGAGTGTCATCCTCTTGCCGCCGATCGTGCTGCCCTGCCCTTGAATGAATGCCTCGATGGTTTCGCACGACGCGCCGCTCTTGAAGATGCGGTCGAGCCAGACGCCGATTTTGTTCCAGCTGAGCGCCTTATTGCGTGCAGCTCCCTCGAGCATGTATTTCGCTTTTGCGTGCAGTTGCGGCATTTGCTGCGCCTTCACCGACAGTGCTGCCTGGACCGCCGCCACGAGATTCTCGCGCTCCTCGAATGGACGGTTGAGGAAGTCTTCCTCGTTGAGGAAGATATTGAGATTTTTGACGTTGCTTCCGCTGAGTGTTTTTATCAAGGGGTTGTCCAGCAGCTTCTTCCGTTCAGTCGCGACCTTCTCCCAGTTCTTCAGGAACTTCGGGAATTTTTCCGGGTCTTCAATGAACACCTTTTTCTGATAGTAGTACGCATTGTCCGTCGCGAGACGTTGCATCCACCGAGCAACGCTTCTTCTGCCGATCCATTTCTGAGCAATGGCGTTTTCAAGCTGCGAGCGAAATTTTCTCTCCAGGGCAGGAACCTCACGTTCCATTTCGGGCAAAAATCTGTCGAGGTTTTCCTGTAGCGCTTTGATTTTATCTTCGAAGCTGACTTTCCCTGATATCGCAAGCGCCTCTTCCGAGAAGACATCGCGCTCATACACCTGCACGTCTGCTTTGCTCAGGGTGTTTGGGTTGGCAGCGACGAGTGTCAGTACCCGACTCATACAGCGCCTCTGCAGTCGCTCGAATGTTCTCTGTTGATCTATAAGCGAAGCGCCGTAGCCTCCTTGTATGCCGTCGAGCGTTTCCTGATAGGTCTTACCCATAGGGGACTGTTATTCTACGGAGCAAGCTCGCTCCAGCCAAGCAGCCTTTGCTTGACCCTTCGCTTCGCTCAGGGTGACAATGCCTTCCCGATCTATGATTCTCTCTGACCGCGACATCAAACGGGCGCTTGCGACAGGGCGTGTGAAGGTCGATTTTCCTGGAGGAGCTGCCCATGCGACGAAGTATGCTGAACACATTCACGCCAGCAGCATGGATTTTCACCTCGGCAACTCTTTCAAGCTGTACGAGCACAGCAAATTCGCGGTCATCGATCCGCGGCGCCCCGAAACGTTCCAGGGGCACATGCGGATGATCACGATCGAGGACGGCGATCCGTACATGGTGCAGCCGGGGGAGTTCGTTCTCGGCGTCACGCAGGAGATCCTCACGGTCCCCGACGATCTCGTCGCGCGCGTCGAGGGTCGCTCGAGCCTCGGACGGCTGGGCATCATCGTCCACTCGACCGCGGGCTTCGTCGATCCCGGCTTCTCGGGAACGATCACGCTCGAGATCAGCAACTTGAACCGCATGCCGATCGCGCTCTACCCGGGCATGCGCATTTGCCAAATCGCCTTCGAGCAGATGAGCAGCCCCGCGGACACTCCCTATCATGCTAAGCCATTCAGCAAGTATCAGGGACAGATCCTGCCGGAGGAGAGCAGACTGGATGCAGATCCGGAGTTTGCGAAGAAGACGTAAGAATGAAGATGAAAGACAGAAGTCTTACATCTTCGCATACGAGATCAGTTCGATTTTCCGTTCCCTGAGGAGTCTGGGAACATCCGGATTCATCAGCATCTGCAGTTCCGTCTGCCGCTGCGGATCGAGATCAAAGTCCGAACCGATCGGCGTTTGGTTCCCGGGATGGACCATCAGTTCCGTCGTGCCTTCGGGAAGTCTCGTCAGGATATGACGGAGATTCTTCTGCGAGGCATTCCCGACGAGCGTTGCTCCGCGGAAGTGATCGGTGGTGCGAATGCCGTGCGCCGCAATGAATGTCTGTGCAGTTCGAGCCTGCACTGCCAATGCCTGCACAGCTGCCAGTTGCTCCTCTCTGATCACATACCCGAACGGGGGGAGGGGATCTTCGGCGGGGATGCGCATCATGCCGATGCCGTAGCGGTCTAGAATCGGTATCAACAAGGGAGTGACGGCCGGATGGATGTGCATGTGATGATGTCCGTCGACGTGCGTCGGCTGTCCATGGTGATCCAAGAACCATTCGATCTGCGCCCGAATTTCACGTTCGATGTGGACGGTGTCTATCTGTCCTTCCGTAAGCGCACGCTGTTGCTCATGTCGTTGCCTGAACTCTCCGGCGGTCGACTGGAGTAGCGACCCGATGTCCTGCGGTTTGCTGATGGGAGTGCCGTCTGTGAGATTCAAATGCAATCCGGCCGGCAGACCTTTCTCCCGTGCGTGTTTTGCCGCCTGCGTGGCGTCGCTGCCGTTGCAGATGAGTGTCGCGCTGGTGACGATGCCGAACTCGAAGCTCTGAAAAATTCCATGGGTACGTGATGCATTCATCCCCAAATCGTCGGCATTGATGATGAGGCGGCGGATCATTTGCGTAACATCTTCTGAAGATCGTCTGCGGTCAGCTCAAGATCGTTCAAAGTGCTCTTCAATAGCCCCGTACCCAAGTCTTCATTTCCGTGGATAGGAATGACCGTGCTGCATTCTCCATTCACACTCTCGACGAAGACGTGACTGCCTTTTTTTCGAAGAGCGACGTAGCCGTGCTTGATGAGAACTTTGAGCAATTTCTTCCCGGAGAGAACAGGAAGAGTAGTCATGTCTTACAGATGTACTTCCATCTGCTCGATCGCGATGAATTTTTCCTGCGGAATGTCCTGTTTCTTTGATTTTTCAACTTCTACGCAGAGCTCTATGGCTTCCTGTAAACGCTTGTGCAGCACGGGCAAGGACTTTGCCTGCGTATGACAGCCGCGCAGCGTAGGAACGTGAGCGACGTACGTCCCATCAGCATCTTGGGTGATCACGACAGAGAAGTAATAGGTCATGTGTCTATTGTACAGAAATAAGAGGTAAACGTACACTGGTTTCCTCCGAATTCGGGCAATTGTTCGCCTCAAGCGGATGGTTAGAGTCCCATGCGTCATTTACATTCTCGGGCAATTAGCTCAGCCGGTTAGAGCGTTCGATTCACATTCGAAAGGTCACTGGTTCGAATCCAGTATTGCCCACCACCCGGCTCCGTTGATTCGCAACTTCGCCGCGGTTCAGATGAAGCATTGCCCACTATTCGTCAATATCTTTCCATGGAAAACCATTCCCGTCTGTTCTACGCTGAGGACCGTCTCCTTCCCCACTGTTCATGATGTACTCTCTTTCCACGATGCAGGGCGGTTACGGCATCTTCCTGCTCCTCCGGGGGCTCTTCAACGTCTTCACCGTGATTGGCGTCCTGTTCCTCGTGGTCTGGGCCATCAAGCATCTCCCGGCGCAGAAGTTGAAGGAAGTCGGCTTGTGGTTGCTGGCCGTCGGTGTTGTCGGCACGCTCCTCCTCACATCACTCGCGATCTCCGCTCGGATGGAACTCGGCGGCGATGGCATGATGAAGAAGGCGGGGATGATGTGGGATGACGACCGGTAGGCGGCCGATCGTTTCGATCATTCACTCATCGCGAACGTGTCGACCCAGAGCTCTTCGCACTGCGTGATGAGGTTTTCTGCTTCTTCACGGTTGAGCGGCCAGATGCGCCGATACTCTTGCGTTCCCGTTCCTGCGCTTTGCGTTCTGCTGTCTTCACTGTTTGCTCGGCACTCTTGGCGATGGCGTCGGCGGTCTTCAAGACTTCTTTCTGTGCGATGGTGAGAACCTGCTGGCTCTTCTCGAGCTGATCCAGGAGAGACGTGGTGTCCTCATCGAGGAGAGCTCCATCGATCGCCTCCGCAATGTTCTCCAGCAACGAGACGTACCGCTCTTGCGCGAGTTGGATGGTGTTCGATGGCGTCGTGCCGGGGATGCTGTCGCTGACTGGGCCGCTGAATTTCACATCACTGACTGCGAGGGAGAGATCGTCGCCCACAGCGTAGAGCTCCGTCCATGCATCGTCGACCTCTCCGTACTCATCCTCAATGTACCCGCGTTCATCGCCCGCGAGCGTCTCGCTGGAGGCTTGCACGGCAAGTTCGCGCATGCGTTTGAGGATGTTCGCTATCTCGTTCGCGGATGCATCCGCTGTCTGTATCAGCGAGATTGCGTCATTGGTATTCCTCATTGCCTGTCGGAGAGCACGAATCTCCGCATCCAGTGCCTGCGCAACGCCGAGACCAGCCGCATCATCTGCGGCTGTGTTGATTCGGAGTCCGTTCGAGATTCGCTCGAAGACGCTACTGAGCGCCTGCTGCGTCGCGTTCAATTTGTTCTGCGCGTTGATGGCCTGCGTGTTCGTGTTGACGACGAGCGCCGCGCGAAAAACCTGGAAGTGCACGGCGGCTCCGATGAACGTCGTGAGGAGAGCACCGCTGATGATGAGGATGTGTTTGCGTGTGAGCGTAGGCATACTGATATTATATACTATTTTTTAATTTCAGGCAAATCACAGACCACCTGCAAAGGGCGAACCTGATGATCCAGAACCTTTCCTTGTATCCACTGGTCGATGCTGCGGAAGCAATCGTTGAACATCGTGCGCATGCTGTCGTCGGCGTAGAAGGCGATGTGCGGGGTGGTGACGACATGCGGGTGGCTGACGAGCTCCTTGTTCTCTTCGAAGTTCTGCTCGTGCTCCAGGACGTCGAGGAGCGCCCAGTGGAGTGTGCCCTTCTTCAGTGCGGCGAGGAGCGCGTGAGAATCGATTAATGATCCCCGGGCCGTGTTCACGAGCACGGCTCCCGGCTTCATCAGCGTGAATGCTTTTGCATCGATGATGTGCTCGGTTTCCTTCGTTCCGGGGATGTGGAGCGTCACGATGTCGCTCTCTTTGAGGAGTTCGGGGATGGTCACGTACCGAACACCCAGGAGATCTTCAATTTCCGTATTGCGACACTGGTCCACTGCGAGGATCTTCATCCCGAAGCCGTGCGCGATCCTCGCGACTTTCCGGCCGATCTTCCCCGTCCCGACGATGCCGATCGTCCTCCCGCGCAGGGCCATGCCACGGAGTCCGTGGTAATCGAAGGTGCCGCTCCGCACCTTCGCATCACCTGCATGAACGTGTCGGATCGTCGCAAGGAGCAATGCAAACACGTGCTCGGCGATCACATGCGAGCCGTAGTCGGGAACATTGCTCACCAGAACGCCGCGCTCTATACAGGCCTCGAGGTCGATGTGGTCGTACCCGACCGAGCGCGTCGCGATCAGTTTCACCTTCGGCAGCTTCTCGATCACCGCGCGAGTGAACTGCGTTGTGATGAACGGGGAGATGATCTCCGTGTCACGGCAGGCCTGAATCAACTCTGCCCCAGAGATCTTTCCCTCTGCGAACGTCGCGTCCGGAAACTTCTCCAGCACCACCTTGCGATCCGAGGGCTCGACGTCGAGAAAGAGGAGGGAGGGCATGCGGGAAGTATAACGCAATACCCGTCATCGCTACGGCACCTCCGCGAACAAGTCATCATCGGAAATGGGCGAGCAATCAGCCTGCCATTGTTGAACGTCCGCAGCTTTCAGCCGCAACGAGAAGTACATCCTCGTCAGCGCCCCACCGGCATTCGGGAATGTGTCCAATAATCGCGTGAGGAGGACGACCAGCTTGCGCGTGTTCGCATCCGGCGGTTCCTTCCATCCCCGCGAGAATCTCGGTCCGAGAATTTGGAGGAGGTACGCCGGGAATTGCGGATCGCCGCGTTCGGGCCGCGGCATCGGGGATGCGCTTGGTGTCGGAGGTGCAAGTACGGAAACTATAGGTGGAACGGTACTTGCGAGAGCATGGGGATTGTCTACATTGATTACGAGGGTGAAGTCATTCCTGTGCTCCCAGCAGTGAACGGTAGGAATATCGATTCCGTACGCCGCGAGTGTTCTCTTCAGGTCACGCGTACCGCGTTTCTTATGCAGCTCGGCGAAGCGGACGACATTCTCCTTCTGCACTTCCGTGAACTTCCTCCGTCTTCCCTCCTCCGTTTTGGGGAGCGTCCCCATGAATTGCAGGAGTCCGTCGTATTCACTCTGTTCTTGAACGGAGAGCGTCGATGGTGGTGCAGAGATGCGCCATCCTCCGAGTCATCGGCTGCTTGCTCCAGCTGGCGCCCGATTATCGTGTAGGGGCGATCTGCCGTGACCGGATCCTGCGTGGCAGACGCTATGCGAGGAAGGTGCGTCACGCAGTACTTGAACGTCGACAGTGCCATGTCGCCTCCGCGCTTCCTGACGATCTCTTCCATCAGACGTTCCTGCGTTCCCGATTCCGTCGCTTCGAGTACAGCGGTGAGAAAGTCGTGCAGCTCTCGGGCTGTCGGCGTACTCTTCAGCGTCGGCACCGTATCCTCCCACCGTTGGGCCGGCGCGCGGGTAACCGATACTCTCGGTTTGGCCGGGGGTTCGGAGACGGGCGTTACTGTCTTCCGCACCCCGTGATGCGCGGCGATGATGTAGAAGGGGTAGACGAATTCCCCGCCATTGCGTTCTCGTTCGGCATCGACGTTCTCGATCAGTCCCTCAATGTACGCTCTCCGCTGGTCCACCGGTACCTGGCTATGGATCAGGGCGGCGAGATATGGGGATGATGCTGGAGTCGCTGCTCTCACGATCAGATTCGGTTCCAGCACGTGCGTCTCGAATCCTGTCTGGTGCAAGGTTGTTCTGTACTTCTGCAGAATCGGCTCGTGGTCCGCAGCATCGCGCGCCTTTGACTCCAGATCGAGCATGGACCTCCGCATGCGCTCGGGTTGCAGGAGGAGGAGCAACCCGTCGGGGGCCAACTGCTTCGAGCACCGGCGGATCAGTTCCCCGCAGTCTTGCTGCGAGAGGGTTCCTCTTCGCATGCCGTTGATGACGATGATGTCGTGTGATCGTCTCGCACTCTCCGGGGGCAAGCACCCAGGCAGGACTCTCCAAGTGTCGCGCATCCTGCTCGTCGCCAACTGCTTCGCCGTACTCTCGCTTCCCGCGAGGACGGTGACCGTCGCGCAAGCGTGCTGGAGGGCATGAGCGAGGTCAAGCGTTTCGTCCCGGATCAGGAGATGTCGGTGCGCCGCAGTTCCACTCGTTCCCGCAAAATGCCGTCGAACGACGTTCACGACGTTCTGCCGCATGAGCGAGAGTGCCTTGTGCTCTAGCACTGCGGCGTATGTGTCCATGATCGTATCCCAGGAGTCTTCGGATGGAACCGATTCGAGTCTCTGGCATTCTTCCAGCACCGATCGGTATGTCGCTCGGTCACCTTTTCCGAAGATTCTCTCGAAGATCGCAGCGGTGAGCTGCGGAGAACGGGGCAGGGGAGACCCCATCTCGGCGCAGAATTGGGAGAACTGCCGTTCAATCTCTCGTCGTTCGGGATGATCTGCTAACTCGGGAATCCGCGCCAGCATGGTCTCCAGTTTGGAGGCTTTGCTCGCCGGGAGTTCAGAGATCCAGCGCAGGAACGGATCGTCGAACGGTGGAGGATTGGCGTCAAGATCCCACAGCGCGTCGACCGCTTCCGGGAGGGCGAGCGCTTCCGGTTCATCCCCCGTCATAGCCTGCAAGAGCTGCAGGTGTGTAACATCATTCGTTGTGACGACGGTTTCCCGCGCGGCCACGCCCGCATCGGATGGCGGCGCTTCGGGAACTGGCGGCTGGATATGGAGCAGACTGCGCATGTGGGGCATATGCTTATCAAATCAGCGGTTCTTCAAATTGTTCTTCAACTGCCGCCTGTTCCTCCTTGCTCGGCGGAGCGGCTGCAGCTTCATCCCACTTCCTCATGAACTCCTCCACCTCGGCCTTCGGGAGGCAGTACTTCTTCCGCGAGGCGGCGATGATTTCTCTGGTGAAGTCCTTCTCCACTTTGGGGACGTCCAGCGTGCGTCCCGAGAACGCTTCGCGTAGTTCACCGTTCACCGACATCTTGATGTAGAACTCGCGGACGCCCAGGTTGATGATGTCGCGCTCCTTGAAAGTGGGCGTGTACTCCTCGGCTAGGATTACCGCG
Source organism: uncultured Candidatus Peribacteria bacterium (assembly GCA_964563915.1). Classification (GTDB taxonomy): domain Bacteria; phylum Patescibacteriota; class Gracilibacteria; order Peribacterales; family Peribacteraceae; genus JABFSS01. Next base: position 22,833 of record CAZLYW010000002.1, read on the forward strand.
TCCTCGGCGCCGACGCGGAAGTTGATGATGGAACCGACGTTGCCGAAGACGGTTTTGCGGACGACGTCCGAAAGCTGGCCCATGTACTGGTGCGCGAGCGTCATATTCAGCTTGTACTTGCGGGCTTCCGAGAGGATTTCGGCGAAGGTGTCCGTCGCGAAAATCTGGAACTCGTCGACGTAGAAGTAGAAGTCTGTTCGTTTCTCTTCGGGGGTATCTGCCCTGCTCATCGCTGCCTGGTACAGTTTCGTGATGAACATCGATCCGATCAAAGACGAGTTCTCCTCCCCCAGCAGCCCCTTGGAGACTTTCATCAGCATGATCTTCTTCTTGTCCATGATCTCGCGGATGTCGAATTTCGTCTTCGGCTGGCCGATGATGTTCCTAATCATATTCGTCGCGACGAACTGACCGACTTTGTTGAGCAGAGGGGTGATCGCGTCGGCATCGAACTTCTCGCTCCACGCAGCGAACTCCGCGACCCAGAAGTTCTTCACCACGGAGTCCTGGATCCGCGCGACGATCTTCTGTCGATAATTCTTGTCCGTGAGCATCTTCAGGATGCTCAAGACCGTCGTATTCGGACTATCGAGGAGAGCGAGCGTCGTGTAGCGCAGAACGTGTTCGAGACGATCGGACCAGTTATTCCCGAAGAGCTTCTTGAAGATCTGGAGGAAGCCGAGCGTCACCTGCATCTTGAACGCGTCATCAACTTTTTCGAGCGGGTTGAATGCGATGGGGAATTCCGTATCACCCGGATCGAGCAGGATCACGTCGTCGATGCGGTTCTCGGGGATATACCGCAGAATCGCATCGACCAGGTCACCGTGCGGATCGAGGACGGCGATGCCTTCCCCGTTCTTCAGGTCTTCGTTGATGAGCAGTTCCAGCAATTTGCTCTTGCCCGCGCCGGATTTCCCGACGGTGTAGAGGTGACGTCGGCGATCGCTCCGGCGAATCCCGAACGACACGAAATTGTTGTGGTAGTTCGTCAATCCGAACGCGCTGACCTCCTTCTCCCCCTGCTTCGGCAGGTCCTGCGGCGGATCGGATTTGCGTGCGAGGACGTGGACGATGTGCGGGACAGAGTCGGCGTTGGGAAAGTGGTACAGCGTCGCAACTTCCTTGGCGTTCAGGACAAAGGGAGTCGCGTGTATGCGCGCGCGGTAGCTCGCGATGAATTTGGTGGTGTTCTGCACGTGGTGCCCGTGCATCTCGTTGATGTCTTTCTCGTTGAACTGCGAAAAACTCGCAACCACCGCGTCCAAGTGACGGCCGGCCGTCGCGGTATCCTTGGCGACGTAGGCGCAGCGGATGCTGACGCGGAACGGTTTTATCGTGGCCTTCTCTGCGGCTTTCTCATGTCGCCGGTGGCCGACGCCCTTTCGGCCGCCCTCACGCAGTCGATCACGCACCGAGAAGAAGTGCCCGACGTCCGCGCGCCGCCGCCGCCAGTTTCTCAAGTAATGGAACGCGCCCGTATCGTTCTGCGGTTCCGAGATGATCTGCACCCACACTTGGTCATCGCGTCCGATTTTCGAGATGACGGAGAAGAGGCGCGACCCACTGTCCTCCTCAAACACATCGTACGTCTTGATCGGATAGATGTCACTGTGGTGCAGCGAGACTTCTGCGCCGGCGAGTGTCTGCTTCGATGGATCGAAGTTCAGTGTGTAATCCTTCATCTCCTTCACTTCGGCGTCGGGAAAAGTCGCGTAGATCAACCCTTCCACCGTTTCGTACAAGTTTTCCTCCAGAACGATGAAGAAGTACGTGTACTGGGCGTAGCCGTAGAATTCGAGCGATACGCGCTTGCCCGTGAAGGTGTTCCACAGATTCACGAGGAGCTCCTGGAACTTCGATTCGAGCTTCTTGTCCCCCCCTCAGTTCCCTGCGGGATGACGATGTGCATGAAGCGGAGGCTCTGCGCCATGTGCCCTATTGTGCCGGAAAATGGCTTCAAGTAAATGGAAAATCAGTATACGGTCTTCAGATAGCATTCCTCGCAGTAGACGGTTTCGGGCCTCTCCGGCGCCCATGTCGTTCGGATCTCTTTGCGGCACTTGGCGCAGCTGCGCGTCCAGAATTTCCGGGGATTGCGTTGTGCGAACCGGTCGAAATGCCGCTGCTGCCATGATTTGCGAGGAGGCGGCAGTCCATGATCGCGATAGAAGCGTAATTCTTGCGGGAGAATTTTGAAGGGACGTCCCGTCACTTCGCATTGGATGGCCCATTGGAGAATGTCATCGGGAACATCATTGCTGTTATCGAGCAGGCGACTGCCCGGAATCACTTTGGTCGCTTTCGGCGGCGGAAGTTCGGTATCGTCCCACCGGATATTGCTTTTGACAGCGTCAGATTTCTTCAGCGGATAGTACTGCTGGGCAGTCGTCTTGTTATAGCCGAACGGGGAAATGCTCATCGGGAGAAATTCGCCCCACTCGCCGGTCTTCTTCATGTGCTCGGCAAGCTTCCCGGCGGTAACTTCGTATTCTTCCGGTGAATATTGCCTGTTCAAGATGCAGTGTTTCGCCCGGGAAATGTTAACGCAGCCGAAACAGTTCTTGCACCGCTCGGCATACCAGCAATACGTGAGGTCCGAGGTCGTGTGGCCTCCGTAGCTGAAGAGGAGATGATAGCTGTTCTCTCCGACAATCGCAGACTCGTAGGACTGCTGCAAGTTGAGGCCATATTGATAGATGTCCTGCACGTCTTTGGCGCCGGTGACGACCTGGTAGAGGAATTTTCCCTGCTCGACGTTTTCACAATCAAAGCTCGCATGGACGTTTTTGCAGTTATTCAAGTGGTCCCCCGAGCTGTTTTCGACGTTGTTCCCCTGAAAGAATTTAAAGTGATGTCTCGCTTCTAGATTTTTGCGCTCGGCTGCGCACTCGTTGCATTGGCGGTATGAACGGAGTGAATACTCTTTCATTTTTTTCTCATATTCGCCGCGTGTCATCTGCTGATTATTGAAACAGTACTCTGCATTGCGAAGCCCCACGCAGAGGAAGCAATTCCTGCAGCCGATGCAATCCCGTAAAAATGCGGAATCGGAGCAGTTTGCGCAATCCTGGCAGTGAACCAGCCCGTAGCACTTGAGCACGTCCACGCAGTCATAACATCGCTCGCAGTGCAGGTTGTAGAATCCGTCGATGCATGAGCGATTATATTTGAATCCGTATCCGTACATGCAGTCTTCGCAGAAGTCGGCGTGCATGATCAGGTAGCAGTTCTTCGAACTGCCAGCGAAGTGGATATATTCGGAGTTCACTAATTCCCCCTGCACGTCGAGTGCGAGCGACGGAACGGAACGCTTCAGCTCCGCGAGCTGCTCAAAGAACGGTCGCGAGAAATTGATCTCCCGTCCGTACGACAGAGCATCACACTTGTCGCTATGCCAACACTCGCGGCAGTAATAGGGAATTCCGCTGCCGGCTGGGAATTGTGTCAGCGTGCGTTTTGTACAGAGCCCGCACTGGCCGGGGTAGAGATTCTGCTCGTTGCATTGCGCCAGCCGTCTCTGTTGCCGGCAATCGGGACAGTGTGTCGGCGGCGGGATCAGATATTTCTTACCCGCGAAGACCGGCGATACACGGTCGTAGAAAGCGAGATCGTCCTGCGTGATCTCGAAGGATTGCTTGCACCAGGGGTTTGCGCAGATCTTCATGAGTGCTGATTCTATCATTTTGTACTACCAAATTTTAAGTTCAGATATCGGCCTCAGGTGTCTCCAGCCACACTGCTAACGAGCGTGCGTATGCTTGGAGGTCTGCAATCCCAGTCTGGAGATGGACATAGAGGAGGTGCGGATCCACTTCCACGTACTCGTGTACGAGCACATTGCGAAACCCTTTAGCGCGGAGCAGACGTTCACAAAGATCTTCCGCGATTACCGATCGTTCCGCGAGGACGATCAGCGCATCCCGCTCGTCTCGCAGCCTTCGCCAGTCTTGAATGAGGACGAGCAGACGAGAGCAGTCGATGACCGATTCGATGGCAGTCTGCATAAGCCGTTCCACGGAGAATTTCTTCTCGGGATTCCCGATCAGTTCCTGTTCTGACAGCTGCCGATAGGGCGCCAGAAGATCCAGGTTCTTCTGCAGGTAACCGAGTTTACGGATGAGCGACTGGCGGTCGGCGGGCGTCATGCAGCGGGTCGTGAAAGAATACGGTTAATGGTGATGTCCGCTTCCCGTTGAAGATAGTAGCGTTCATCGTCGTACTCACGTTCGACCTGTAACTCGTATTCAATCTTCTCTTGCCGTGTGCGCCCAAAGAGCAAGATACCTTTGCGAACGACGTTGAATTGCAGTAGCACGGGAACGTCCTGCAGGATGATCAGGTCGATCTTCTCTAGATATTCATGAAGGGTGTCAGCGAGTGCACGCATCAGGCGGATCCGCAGCTTGAATCGTTCTCCTTTATCAAGTGACGGTGCGGCCAGAATGCCGATATCGATGTCGCTTTCTTGATCTGCTCTCCCGCATGCGCGTGTGCCATGGAGGTATGCGAGATGAACAACGTCGCCTTGCGCACGCTTATTTTCGCGCTGGATCACCGTTACAAGCGCAGCCGCAATCCGTTCAGAATCACTATCCATAGGGCCGAGTGTAGCATGAATTGATCACAGGTCAGTACACCTCTTTCAGATAGCACTCCTCGCAATAGACGATCTCTGGCCGGTCGGGCCCGTATGTCGTCCGGATCTCCCTCCCGCACTGGCCGCACGATCGCGGGTAGAGTTTGATGCCCGACCGCCGAGCAATCCGTTCATCGTGTCGGACATCCGGATGTTTGCGCGGCAGAGGGAGATCCATTTGCCGGTAGAACGCGAGCTCCTGCTTGATGATGCGGAACAGGCGGCCGGTCGCAATGCAGGTGACCGCCCAGTCGGTTACATCGTCGGGAACGTCGGCAATCGACAGCGGGAGCTTCTCCGCGGGAATCACTTTCTTCACGTTCGGTTTCTCATCCGATGGCTCACGCCACGTATACCCGCGCTTCAACGCTTCAGACTTCGTTAACGGAAAGTACTCCATCGCAATCGTCTCGTTGAATGCGAACGGACAGAAGTGCTTGGGGAAGTATTCGCCCCACTCTGATGTTTTGCGCATGTGGTCGATCAATCGGGAGCGCAATGTCTTGAACTCGCTCTCGGAGTACTGCTTGTTGAGGATGCAGAACTTCTTCTTACGCGCGCCAATGCATCCGAAGCAGTCACTACAACCCGTACAGTGAGCGCAATACTCCAGGTTGCTGTTCCCCGTCGTGCAGGTCGTGCAGAACTTCAGGTTGTACGCATTGTCTCCGCTGGAGGACGTCTGGTAGACCAGTTCCGCCTTGTCGCCCCAGGAGTTGTAATCCATGCAGGACTTCGCCGAGAAGACGCGCGCGCAGCGGACGCAGTCTTCCAGGTCTTTGCAGTCGTAGCAGTCGATCGAATCCTTGGAATCGTAGAGGTGGTTACCGGCGCTGTTCTGGTTGTGCTCGTTCTGGACGGGCTTGTGCGGCTGCGTCCGGAAGAAGTCATCAGCGCGCTTTCTCATCGCCTGCAACCCGTCATACGTATTCAACTTCAATGCCGCTTTCTGCTTTTCATATTCCTCTTTCGTCAGTTGCTTGTTCAGAATCATGCGACTCTTCTGTCGTTGGTTGATGCAGCCGATGCAGTCGCGGCATCCAATGCAGTTGTCCAGAAAGACACTCTCGCTACAGGTCTGACATTCCTTGACAACAAGATGTTTAAATGTAAAATGAACACGATGAATACCAGCGCCTACGATGAAGAGCTCGGCAGACTCCAGAGTACGTACGACGAGGCTGTAGCGAAGCTTGAGGAGCTCGAAGCGTCTCTGCTCAAGGGAACGCTCTCCGCGGAGCAACAGTCTCTTGCCACTGAGTACTGGTTGACTATGGTGCAGTGCGACGGCAGCGCCCGGCAGCACTATGCTCATGCGCTGAGATACGGGAATCTGACGTTCGAAGAGCGCTACGGAGGAACACATCAGCAGATTGAATTTGCATTGCAGGACTACAAGCTGCAATTGGCGGAAGCGGTGGATGACGATGACGGCGGAGACGTCACGGAAGCGGGGACGGGATATTTCACTGATGCCGGACAGGCGGATGATTTGCCGGATAAATGAGTAACCGGGACTGTAGACTCTCCGCATGTCCATCTCTCGCGACCGTATCCTCTACTGTGACGACACGATCCTCGCCGTGAGTAAGCTGGCGGGGGAATTAGTTGTAAAGGGTTTCGGGAACGTGCAGAAGCTGCCGCTCCTCGATTTCCTCAGGAAGGAGTATCCTGGCATTCACCCCCTCAATCGTCTGGACTTCGAGACATCGGGGGTCGTCCTCTTCGCGCGCAACAAGAAGATTCTCGCGGAAGTCCTCGCGTCAAAATTCAAAGGCTGGAAGAAGATCTACCGGACGATCGTCGCGGGGAGAATCAAGCAGGATCGCGGCGAGATCACCATGCCGTTGCCTGCGAGAGTAAAAAAGGAAGGCAACGTCACCGCAATGACTCGCTACAAGGTTCTCCAGCGGTTCGAGAATTCTACGTATGTAGAAGTAGAGATCGAGACCGGCCGGCACCACCAGATCCGCCGGCACTTCGCGATGATGTACCATCCACTGATCCTCGATCAGATCTATGGGGATGAGAAGGTCAATCGCAAGTTCTCGAAGCAGCTCGGGTACCGCCGGTTCTTCCTGCATGCGTGGAAAGTTCAGCTTCCCCATCCGGTGAGCGGCAAAGAGGTGATCATCGAAGCGCCGATGCCGAAGGCATTCATCAATGTATTGAAGGAGTTGGGCATTGGGGATTAGAGTATTGGAGTATTGGAATAATGGAATATTCGGAAGTTTCAATAACATCCCAATATTCCAATACTCCATTATTCCATTCCCCAAATTCCATACATGCGCGTTCTCTCCGGTATCCAGCCCTCCGGCCATCTGCATCTCGGCAACTACTTCGGTTCGATGAAGCCGAATTTGGAGTACGTGGGGCAGGCTGAGTCGAGTTTCTACTTCGTCGCCGATCTGCATGCGCTCACGTCGATCCAGGACCCGGAGGAACTGCGGCGGCTCCGGCGCGACGTCGTGCTCGATTACCTCGCGTGCGGGTTCGATCCCGAAAAAGCAGTTCTCTATTTTCAATCCGACGTGCCGTTCCACACCGAACTCTCGTGGATCCTCTCCACCGTCACGCCGGTGGGATTGCTCGAGCGCGCGGTGAGTTATAAGGAGAAGGTGGAGAAAGGGATACCGGCCTCTGCCGGACTCTTTTCGTATCCGGTCCTGATGGCCGCGGATATCCTCCTGTACGGAGCCAATCTGGTGCCCGTCGGCAGGGACCAGAAGCAGCATCTCGAGATGACGCGGGATATCGCGATCAAGTTCAACCACGTCTACGGCGAAACGCTCGTCGTACCCGAGCCGCTCATCCGAGATGAGGTCGCCGTGGTGCCGGGGACGGACGGACAGAAGATGAGCAAGAGTTACGGCAACACGATCCCGCTGTTCGGTCCCGACGCGGATTGCAAGAAAGCGATCATGGGCATCGTGACCGATTCCAAGGGCATGAATGATCCAAAAGACCCAGATACGTGCCTCATCTACCAGATCCACAAACTCTTCTTGAACGACAGGGAGCGGAAGGCCTTGACGGAGGAATACGTGAACGGTTTACCCTACGGCGAAGCAAAGAAGCGGCTCCTCCAGACCTTCATGGATCACTTTTCGCCCATGCGGAAGCGCCGAATGGACTTCGAGAAGGATCCCTATACCGTCGAGAAAACGATGGCGGACGGCGCCAGAAAGGCTACCGTTGTTGCGGTGGAAACGATGGAACGGGTGCGGAAGGCGACGGGGTTGCGTTAATGACAAAATTATAGTATAATGTCCATAAACACGCACATGCTCGCTATGACTCTTCCGACACGCTCCGTTGTCCTCTTCGTCGCCTCGATGGTGGTGGGGACAGCTCTTCCCCTCGTCGCATCGACGTCACTGCTCGCCTCGACGCAGGGTGTCGCTCTCGGCAGACCCGATAGCGCGACAGTGCGACTGCACCGCGCGGTGACGCAGAAGGATCGCCAAGACTACAGCCGCGCGCTGCAGATGTACAACACGCGCTTGCAGAAAGGGGAGAAGGGTCTCGCAAAGCCGGATATCAACAGCCGTGCGAGTATCGACTACTACCTCAAGAATCCGGTAGAAGACCGCGTGCAGGTAGAGCCGATCCGCACCGATCCCATCTCGACGACCGAATACGTAAAGCCGCCGGAACAGAAGCCCGCCGATGACGCGCTCTCCGTGAAGGAGCGCGCCGAGCTCGCGCGCGCCGCGAAGATCGGCCGCTGCTGGAACTTCCCCGGCTTCTCGGCCGGATACATGACGCTGTGCAAGAAATTCATCGAAGGGAAAACACCTGCCAATACGATGGGATTCGGCAATGACATCTCCAATGCGCGGATCCAGCAGCAGGCTGTGTTGCGCGGTTCAACCTCCGCCAAGGTCAATCTCTTCGACGGTCTCAAGGACAATCGGTCGGGTCCGCGTACTCCGTATGGGAAGAGTGGTGGGAGGGCGGCGGATGCGAGCAGCAGCAGTTCAAAATGACCTCACCCCTAACCCCTCCCCACGCTACGTGGGGAGGGGAATGTATGTTGTTTTGTTTGCTTGAAAAGTAACAACCAAAAAACAAAAACATGCCCCACTCCGTGCAGCCCCTTCGGCAGGCTCAGGACAAGCTCCGAGGGGCTAGGGGTGAGGTATGATCTGAACGATGAAGCTTATCCTCGCCTCCGCCAGCCCGCAGCGGGAAACGCTCCTCGCTGATCTGGGACTCTCGTTTGAGGTCATTCCGAGCCGTGTTGATGAAGCCGATTGCACCGAGCAGGATCCTGCTCGGCGTGCGGAATTCCTCTCGGCATTCAAGGCGCGAGATGTCGCGGCGAAGCATCCGGGTCGCGTCGTCATCGGGTGCGACACGCTTGTGGTGAGCGCGGAGGGCAATCTGCTGGAGAAGCCGCGGGATGAAGAAGATGCGCGGAACATGATCCGGCTCCAGTCGGGCAAGACCTCTATGGTGCATTCGGGAGTGACGGTCATTTCCAATGGGAAGGAATACAGCGGAGTCTCGTCGTCGTCCGTCACTTTTAAGGAGCTCTCCAAAGAAGAAGAGGGTTGGTGGATCGGGACGAAACTCTGGGAAGACCGCTCAGGATCCTTTCAAATAGACGGGTTGGGGCAGCTGATGATCGAGCGCATAGAAGGGGATTGGTCGGGGGTGGTTGGGTTGCCGGTTTTTCTTCTGGGGGAATTATTGAAGAAAGCAGGGGTGTCGATCTGAGGTCCCTCGTACGTTCGCGTTCCTCGTACGCTCGTGACGGAGTCACGAGCTACTCGGAATGACAAAGCAATAATTACGAGCATCGCCTCGATACGAAAACCACTTCGTGGTTTTCTACTCGGCGAGCGCCGAGTAGCTCCTGGCGGAGCCGGGAGCGTATCGAGGCGCTTGTCTGTCTTCGTGTTGTCATCCCGAGTAGCTCGGCGCAGAGCGCCGAGCGTACGAGGGACCTTTTCTGATCAGGCGATAGCCCAGCAACTCCCGCCGCGCCGCTTTCGCGTTGGGATACGCGCGCTCGACGATGGCCCAGAACTTCCACGAGTGATTCTTCACCAGCCGGTGCGCAAGCTCGTGGACGGTCACGTATTCCAGGAGGTGCCGCGGGAGTTTCAGCAGAGCGGTATTCAGTGTGATGTTCCCGTGATGCGAGCAGCAGCCCCATTGGGACGTCATGGGGCGGAAGCGGATTCTCCGGATCGGAACGCGAAGCGTAGCGGCATTGATCTTATGTACGAGTTCTGCGATTTCTTCGGCCTGCCCGTCGAAGAGGGGGAAGAACGGATCAATGCGCATGCGCCCGCGGTCCTGCTCGAGCATCTTCACCATTCTCCTGACCAGGCTTTCGATGTGGCGCTGTTCTTCGTGTACGCTCAAGCAGCGAGCCAGACGGATCACGATCGTATCATTCTGCAGCACCGCGCGGGAATGTCTATTGCGCGTGCGTTCGATGCGGACGGCATGAGGCATATTACGTCAATCCCGGCACGTGCTTTCGAACGATGTCCACAACGGTTTCCAGATTGTCATTCACCAAAATCTTATCGAACAAATCCGCCCGTTCGCGGAAGAATTCGAGATCGCGCGCGGCGTTCTTCAGCCGGTCCTTGATGTGTTCCTCCGCATCGCGGCCGCGGAGTCGGAGGCGGTGGAGGAGGGCACTGAGCATCGCACGCTTGCTGTTGCCGGGCGGCAGGAGACCGAAACTGAGGATCGATCGTCGTCCGTAGTGCTCGGCGATGCCGCGCAGCAGGTGCATCTCGGTAATGACGACGGGGAGCTTGCCCTTTTCCCAGAGCTTCTCGATATCAGCCTTCCGGTACCCGTACCAGCGTTCTTCGGTGGACGAGGGGAGATGCGCGAACGCGATCATCTCGCCGTTCTCCACGTATTCAGTGAATTTCTCTGTGCTCACGTACCGGTACTCGCCGTCATCACCGCTCTTCCGATCGCGCGTCGTCAGGATTGGCACGGATTCGACGTGACTGCTGAACATGTTCACGAGGAGCCGGCTCACGGTGGTCTTCCCCACGCCTGAGGGGCCGGTGAGCGCGAGGATGTAGCCGGGAAAGATTTTCTTCTTCTCGGGTTTCGCCGGTACCGCCGTCACAATCTCGTAGGCGACGTCGTAGATGCGGAGTCCATCATCACTGACAGAAGAGAGGACCATGCGCGGGCGGACTCCCTGCCCGACCGCAGGATGCGCTCCGAGGATCTGCCCGAGCGAACGTGTACCGTCCTCCAGTTCGATCAGGCCCACCGTTCGCGGACGGTTGTCGAAGCCTTCGAGGGGGTGAGTCATAGTGGTCCAGGAGAGGACGGTGCCCTCTTGCAGCTTCCTGCGGCGTTTGGCATTCTGGCGGTGGAGGATGGGGGGGGTGGTCATCGGGCTCGGGAACGGGCTCGGGTTCGGAAGAGATTAAGAAACATGTTCAAGGATGTGGACGCCGCAGGTGGCAGCCGCTCCGCCGAAGTTATGAGCGAGTCCAAAACGATTTCCGCTCTTCTCCATTTGCTTCGCAACATCGATGACTTGTTTGATGCCCGTGGCGCCGACGGGATGGCCGCAACCTTTGAGGCCGCCGCTCATATTCACGCCGAGCCCGGTTGGTTTCCCATCGAACAGATTCCTGTAGACATGAATGCCTTGCCCGGGATCGCAGAAGCCGAGATCTTCAAGATTGATCAATGCCGCGATGGAGAAGCAGTCGTGCGTCTCGAGCACGTTCACGTCGTTCAACTTGATCTCCGCTTCGGTCAGAGCGCGCTCCGCGGCGTCTTTGGTCGCCGAGAACGAGGTGATGACTGGTCGGTGGAGGATGCTCAGGCTATCGCTCGCAATCTGCGATGCGGCAATCCGAACGCCGCTCACGTGTTCGCTCGAGAGAATGCACGCCGCGGCGCCGTCGCTGATCGGCGAGCAGTCGAGCAGCCGCAGGGGGTCGCTGATCATCGCGCTCTTCGTGACGGTTTCCGGGTTGATTTCCTGCCGGAATTGCGCGAAGGGGTTCCGGCAGGCATTGCGGTGATGCACCGCGCTGACCAGGCTCAAATCCTCTCTACTGAGGCCGAAGTCGTGCATGTAGCGCTGCGCGATCAGGCCGAAGATGCCGGGGAAGGTGAGGCCGGCCGGCCGCTCCTCCTCGCTATCCGCAGCCCCCATCAGCGCTGATGCTACCGTGTCCACCGATACATCCGTCATCTTCTCGACGCCGATCACGAGGACGTTCCTCGCTCTGCCACTTTCGAGCATCGCGCAGGCCGTATGAAGCGCAAACGCTCCCGAGCCGCAGGCGGACTCCACTCTCAATGCGGGAGGATGATGCGGAAGCAGAGAGGAAGCGATCGCCGCCAGGTGCGCCTGGCCGTTCGTCACCTCTGCGAGCATGTTACTGACGATGATCATGTCGATATCGAGGGCAGTGCACGGAGAGGAGGAGATGGCGGCGTCGGTAGCTTCTTCCATCAGGTCGCGGATGCTTTTGTCCCAGAGCTCGCCGAAGCGAGTTTGGCCGTGGCCGATGAGGTGGACAACGGAGTTCACGGGCGAAAAATTGAAAATTGAAAATGGAAAATTGAAAATGCTGGACTTCAGATGGCATGGGAGTGTTCAAGATATTCATCGTACGTCAGATATTCAGGCTGTCTGTCATCGCGGGGGAGCTCAACTCCGTCTTTCATCATGGTCATCAGGAAGGCGTCGGAGCCCGATCCGGATCCATAGGAAACAAGGAAGATCGTGTCACTCTTCTTTGCCTGCTCGAGAACGTACGTGAGCCCGAGAGGGGAGCAGGCGGCATAGGTGTTGCCGATGGCGGGGACGATGAAGCCGAGGTCAAGTTGTTCCTCTGTGAAGCCGAGTTTTTTCGCGACAACCTTGGGGAACTTCGCATTCGGCATGTGGAACACAACGTGATCGATGTCCGCCGGTTTCTTCTTCGCGATCGCGAGAATTCCCTTCGTCACTTCCTGCACGTGACGGAAATACGCGGGCTCGCCGGTGAAGCGTCCCGCATGGTGCGGGTACTCTTCGCCGTTCGGGCGCCAGAAGTCCGGGGTATCCGTCGTGAACGAGAGCGTGTGCTCGATGCGGCACAGCGCCTTAGACGCCTTCTCCGACCCGATGATCACCGCCGCCGCGCCCGCCGCCGCTGTGTATTCAAGTGCATCTCCTGGGCGGCCTTGCGCGGTGTCCGTCCCAATCGCCATTCCGTAACTCACTTGTCCGGATCGAACCATACTATCGACAATCTGCATCCCCGCCGTTCCCGCTTTGCACGCGAATTCCAGATCGGCGCAGTGGCAGAACGGATGGAGGTCGAGTGATGACGCGAGCATCGAGCTCGTCGGCTTCACTGCGTACGGGTGGCTCTCGGAGCCGACGAAGATTGCGCTAATCTCCGATGACTGAATCTCAGCGACCTCAATCGCCTGTCGGGCAGCCTCAAAGGCCATCGTGTAACTATCCTCCTCTCGTCCGGGCACGGTCTTCTCGCTAATCCCGAGGCCGCTGACGATGCCTTTGGGGTCTTGCCCGTGATGCTCGGCGATCGCGGCAGTTTTGACACGGTATTTCGGTAGGTATCTGCCAAAACCGATGATGGCGGAGTGAGACATCCGGTGGAGTATAGCATGGATATTTTTTGTATTCGCAGCGGTTGACCTCATTGCGAATTCTGATACCGTGCGCACGGAGGGTGCTCAAGGGGCATTCTTGTGCTTCTTGAGCATCCTCCACCTACGACGCAGGCCAGGGCGAAAGCCTTGAGACCTGCGTCGTTTTTTATCGCGCGAGCTGACGATGGGCTTCTGCGAGACGGTGAGCAGCCTGCGCCGCGAGCAGCGAGATCTCTCCGGCAAGGACAGCCGCCCCGATACTCTCAGCCAGTTGTGCTTTCGGGTGAAGTGACGTCGTGTCGCCCATCAGCATCTTCAAGCATTGCGATTGCGCAGGTAGGGTTGTGCCGCCGCCGCGGAGGCCGACCAAGAGCGCGGGACATCGGACGGACACCTTCAATTGTTGATTGGTTAATTGGTTAATTTGTGTGTCACTAAGAGAACCTTCCACGACATGCGCCGCATCCTGTCCGGTTGCCAAATACAGCGCAGCAATGATGTTGGCGGTGTGGAGGTTTGATCCAATCGCGCCGGCAATTTGCGAACCGTGTTTGAGTTTGGCTTCAGCGACGGCCATCATGGCTTCCGGCGTACTCTTCAGAACATCACGGATGATCTCCGGCATCAGTGTTGCTTCGGCGGTGACTTCGTACCCGCGGCCGCACGTGTGAACACGTGCGCTGGGTTTTTTGTCTGAATCGACGTTTCCCGCGACGGTGATGAATTCCAATCCCTCAATGTTCTTCTCCATCCATTCGCCGACGGCCTGCGCGGCAATCGTCACCATGTTCATGCCCATCGCTTCGTCGGTGTCGCAATAAATCGTTAAGAAGAGGAAATGCTCTGTCGTGTCTACTTCATAGCGAAGTACTTTCAAGTGATTGCTGGTCGATTCAGCCATCGCAATCCATTGTTCTCTCTTCTCTTCCGTGTTGCGGGTTGCGAGTTTCGGGTTGCGGGACTTGAAAGCAATTGAGCGGCTGATGCCATGATGGATCGACGTCGTCTTCACTCCGCCGGATGCGGTCAGAGCCTTGCATCCTCTATTCACGCTCGCCACGAGCGCGCCTTCTGTCGTCGCAAGAGGGAGATGAATCTCCTGTGTCTCTCCGGAACTGAATATCACCTTCAGAGGTCCGGCGTAGCCAACGGGAATCGGGACGTGGCCGAGCATTTGCTCGCAATTCTTCTCGTCAGCATGGCCGATGTAACCATCTGCGGGTGTCAAACGCGAGAGGTCAATGCTCAGCTCTTTCTCCACGCGTGAGCGGCGCTCAGAGCAGCGTTGTTCGGGAGTGAGGCCGCTGGGGAGCGTTCGAATATCCATTAAAAATTCTGATGTCGATTCGTTTTCTTCCTCCGCTCATTTTTAATTTTTTCAAGTAGTTTGATAACCTCAGCGGCAGGAACCCCTCTCCTCTTACCGCCATTAGTAAAATCCACTACAGTTTCCCAGCCGTCTTCGACTCCGTCGAGAATAGCGATATTGTTGGTCCGCATAAATAAACAACTCAAAGAAAAATTTTTACATCAAGTTCACTCCTTTCCGATATGTGTCACTTTGCATTCTAAACCTTCAGCGATGAGTCCTACCCGAAGGTTCGTTTCTGCGATATCGTCGCCAAGAACAATGATTTGCCTCATGGTCAAATCCTATACCAATTTTATCTGGTTTCAAGGAGTCTGGCACCCGATCCCGTCTTCGCCTCAAAAATCCTGCACCCTTTCTGCGAATGCGCGAGTTCCCGCACCGCGGTTGCCGCTTCCTCCGGACAGATCAAGTGTACCGTCGGGCCGGCGTCCATCGTGTAGAGAACCGGAAGGCGATCGGTTGTTCTCACTGTCGTGATCTCCCGGATGATCCGGTGAGTCGCGTCGTTCAGATAGTTGAGCGACGGCGTACTCGTCTCCATCACGTGATGCATATCGAGGGAATCTTCCTCGGCGACACGCTGGAGCTTCTCAAAATCTTTGTAGAGGATCGCATCGGCGCATTCCTTCTGCCGCCGCGGCATCTGCTCCAGGCGCTTCTTGTACTGCGGACTCGTCCACGCGAGCGCATGACCTTCCGTCGATCCGACTTTCTTTTCCTCCTGCGTGGGGACGACGATGATGTCGTACAGCAGCCAATGATTCTCGTCAGCGATCTGGACGCCGTAGGAGGAATCCATTGCGTCGCCCGATCCTGCGAGCAGCGCGCCGTACCCGCCGGAGATGCTCCGCGCAGCGGAACCGGAGCCGAAGCGCGCGATCACGCTGATCTGTGCATCATTCAACGCGATGGCGTCCTTGATCAACTCTGCATACGCTTTCGCGATGCAGGCGAAGACGGCGGCGGACGAGGCCAATCCAATGGAGGAGGGGATATGGGAACGCACGGTGATCGTTACGGAAGCAGGGATGGCATTCGCGGCGCCGAGCTTGGTCAAATACTGCTTCGTCAGATCCAGATGGCGGTCGAAGCGTGCGACATCCCTCTCCTTCATTTGTTTTTCGGCATCGTCAGCGTCGAATGATCGAACGGACATCGTATCGGTATGATCGACGGTGATCTCCACGTGCGGCGTATCGAGTGTCATCGAGAGGGAATCCGCGGCGGGGAGGCGGAGATCGTTGTTTCTATTGCCCCAATACTTAACAAAGGCAATGTTCGGCGTTGAAATCGCTTTTGTCATGAATGGAAAATGGTAAGCATGATTTTCAATTTTCCATTTACCATTTTCCATTTTTCTCAAGTAAATGCCAACACCATCCCCCCACCCACTGTCCGCGCCCCTGCCCCAAGCACTTTCGCCGCTCCGCCCCTCTTCTCGATGTCCGCGATCAGCTTCTGCACCGGTTCGGGAACCACGCCGAGTGCGACCTGGGCGCGATGATGATCGCGAATGACCGCCATCGGATCTTCGCCGGCGAGGAGGCGTTCCGTGCATTGGCCGATTGTTTCGAATGCAGCAATCACGTTTTTGTCACCCTGAGCGAAGCGAAGGGTCATCCACGCGACGAGTTCCGCCGTGCTTTCACTTGGTTTTCCCGCATCGATGAGCGTGCTGTTCTTCAGGAAGTCCAAATTCAGAGAGACCGGCTCAGGCGTCGATCCCTTTTTGAACATCACCGGACGATTGGCCCAGATGACCGCGAAGTCGAGGCCGCTGTTGCCGGGATTGATCAGATCTTCCACGAGGACCGCCTGCGTACGGTTTTCCGGTCCCAGCAGTACGCGGCAGATTGCAATCACAAGTCCGGTCGAGGAGCCCATGCCGCGGCCGACGGGAATCTGATTCTTGATCGTGAGCGTTCCCGTTGAACTCGCTGGTCGAAGACCCGCGCTGGATTGAATGCAGAGATCAATAATCTTCCGTGCGTATGATTCTTCACCGGCCAGTCCTTCGAGAATGATCTTCATCGGCGCGTCGCCGCTCTCTTCCCACATCGCCTCCACGCCGACCGTCGTCGGTACCGCGATGCCGGGATAGCCGAATACTACGGCGTATTCGCCGGAGAGGATCATTTTGCTGGGGGCGAAGGTTCTCATCATGGTACAATGCTCCCATGGTCGTCACTGGGCCGCAACCATTGGATGAAGCGTTTTACCAACAAGTGCTTCTCGATTACGGGCCAGAATTCGTAGAGATAGCACGACTTGTTGAAAAGGAACTCATTGATAGTCAGCGGCGGTACGGCACGTTCAACATCATCGCAATAACAAAGCAGCGTGTGACCGATCTGTCCGATTTCGATGAAGTGAATGCGTTGCCATTCGGGTTGAATTGCGAAGTTGATTGAATATTCAGCTTCCGAATCGTCTCGTCCTTTTCTCAAAATCATCGACCGCCTTCTCAACATCCTTCGCCGTGAGATCCGGAAAGAGTTTGTCCAAAAACACCCACTCCGCGTACGTACTTTCCCATAGGAAGAAGTTGCTGGTCCGTTGCTCCCCTGATGTCCGGAGAACCAAGTCGATGTCGGGGAGTTCGGGATGATCGAGCAGCTGCTGGAAGGAATCTTCGGTGACGCTCTTCGGATCCTCGATCTTCTGCATCGCGCGGATCAGTTCGTCTTTTCCGCCGTAGTCGACCGCGAGGTTGAGTGTGAATTCCGTCTGATCCTTCGTGTCCTCTTCCGCTTCCCTGATGAGCGCCGCGAGTGACGCGGGAATCCGGTCGAAGCGGCCGGAGTGGAGGAAGCGGGTCTTCTTCTCGAGAAAGGCCTTCCGTTCCTTACGCAAATAGTCTTCGTAGATTGTCATCAGCATGGCGATTTCCTTTTGGTCGCGCTTCCAGTTCTCTGTCGAGAAGCACCAGACGGTGAGGATTCCGATGCGCGGATCATTCCTGCACCACTCGGTGATCGAACGGAAGTTCTCGATAGCGGTTTCGTGGCCTTTCCAGGGCTGGAGGGCGCGTGCTTTGGCCCAGCGGCGGTTTCCGTCCGGAATGATCGCGAGATGGATGGGAGAAGTCGAAGGCATGCTGACGGAATTGAAAATTGAAAATTGAGAATTACGTCAAAAGTTTTTGCAATCCGATGTGAAACCACGGAGCATACAGATCGGGATGTTCCTTCATATCCTTCCGAAGATCGTTCACGTTCATCCACTTCCACTCCGCCACTTCACCGAGTTCCGCCGTTACCGTCACGTCGTCGACGTCGCCGCGGAACATCGTCACATGCTCGTGCTCGACGCCTTTTCCCTCCGGGTCCTCCGCCTGATAGACGAATTCTCCGACTGGCCTCATCGCGCAAGTGAACCCGAGTTCTTCCCGCAGCCGCCGGGGAGCGACGTCGGTGATCTCTTCGCCTTCCCGCGGGTGGCTGCAGCACGAGTTCGCCCAGAGGCCGGCGAAGAGCTTGCCGGCGCTTCGTTTCTGAATCAGCATTTCCGTTCCGTCATTGCGGAACACGTAGACGGAGAAAGCCCGGTGCAGCTTTCCCGATGGCAGCGCGTGCGCATCCTCCCACGAGATGGTCCCGAGAGAGGCATTGCGTTCATCGACGAGGATGAGGGGAGAGGCCATGCTTTTGGAGTTCCAGCATAGCGGTGGGAACCTGCTTGGCGAAGGGGATGGACGCCGGGATGACGATTGTGGCTGCAGCTTTGTACAGAGGATCGCGCGTATCGAGCATGCTCTGCACTTTTTCACGATGCAGTCCCTCAGCGAATTCGGGACGGGACACCTTGGCGCGTGCAAGGTGTTTCTTGATTCTCTTCGCACCTGCCTGCAGCCAGATCACGATGGCACGCCCCTCCAGTGCTTTGCGCACGGCGAAGGATTCGATGGCACCTCCGCTCAGCGTGACGACGTGGCCGGGACGAAACGCAGAGAGGGCGATCTGCTCTTCCCTCCGGCGGAAATTCTCTCACCCATGCCGCGTAATGTATGCGTAGTGATCGCCGTGGCGTTCTTCGAATACCCGGTCGGTGTCCACCCGCTTCCACTCGAGCTTGGACGCCAGCCGCTTGCCGAAGACGGTCTTCCCCGCGCCGTTCGTGCCGATGACCGCGATGCAGCGGGTGCCGATAGTCTTGCTGAGAGAGGAATGCTCCATCAGGTGAGGATGAATGTGCTGGCAATCGAAAAGTAGATCACGATCCCCGTGACGTCGACGAATGTCGCGACGAAGGGGCTGGAGGCGTAACCCGGATCGAGGCCGAGTTTCTTGAAGAAGACGGGCAGCATTGATCCGACGAGTGTGCCCCAGAGACATATGATTGCGACGGACAGACCGATGACGACGCCGATCATCCGGTGGTCGATGCCCCCGAGAACCTCCTGCGGTGTCAGGAATGCGCGGACGAACCCCACCATGCCGAGCGAGGCGCCGAGGGCGATGCCCATGACGAGTTCCCGCCGCAGGACGCGCCACCAGTCCCGGGTGGTGATGTGCCCCAGCGCCATCGCGCGCGTGACGAGCGTTGCCGCCTGCGAGCCGCTGTTGCCGCCTGTGGAGATGCAGAGTGGCACGAAGAGCGCGAGTGCGGTGACGGCGGCGATAGAAGATTCAAAATGCGAGAGCGCCGTGAAGGTGAAGAGCTCTGCGACGAACAGGACCGAGAGCCAGCCGACGCGCTTGCGCCAGATTGTTGAGAACTTGCTCTCCAAATAGCTCGCGTCGAGCAGTCCGACGGCGCCCATGCGATAGACGTCTTCGCTCGCTTCGGCTTGGGCGACGCGCAGGAGATCATGCAGGTGAATCACTCCCAGCGTCTTGTGGTGCTCGTCAGTGACGCGAATGACATCTGCATTCTCGTTGCCCATCAATGCGAGAACTTTCTCCCTGTCTGCGGTGTGGTGGACCGCCGGCATCGGGCGGAGGAGATCTCCCACGTTCACGCCGGGTGCCGCCGAGACCAACGCGCGTGCGGGTACCCACCCCGTTCCCTGAACGCCCGTCACGATCACGACGGGAACCTGCTTGTGCTCCCGCGCATGTTCGCGAACGGTCGCGGTCACTTCGGGCACCGTCGCCTCGGGAACGACCGCGATGAAATTCAGATCCATGATTCCTCCTGCTGTTTCCGGTCCAAACAAGAGCAGTTTCTCGATTTTCACGCGCTTCTCCGGTTTCATGTATTGCAGAACTCCTGGGCGGCGCTCCTCGGGCAAGATTTGCATG
This sequence comes from uncultured Candidatus Peribacteria bacterium, assembly GCA_964563915.1. Lineage (GTDB taxonomy): Bacteria > Patescibacteriota > Gracilibacteria > Peribacterales > Peribacteraceae > JABFSS01. The sequence continues at coordinate 42,706 of CAZLYW010000002.1, forward strand.
ACGTCGGCGGCGTTGTCCTCTTCGGCGAAGTGCAGGAAGCGCGCGAGCGCGTGATCGGAGAGCTTGGGCAGGATGTACTGCTTGCTCTCCTCGTTCATTTGTACCACGACGTCGGCCTGCAGTTCGGGCGGTAGTGTCGTGAACGTCTTGCGCTTGCCGTGGTCTAGATTGTCGATGATGTGCGCGAGTTCCTCCGCGCTCCTGCCGAGGAGCAGGCTCTTGAGCCGAAGATCGTCCTTCTGCCCGAGTAGGGTATCGACCTGGTGGAGGAGAGCGGGGAGTTGCATGGGTGTGCCGGATTGTATCATGGCCGCACCTGCCCATTCCCGCGAATGATCCACGTAGAGGAAGTCAGTTCACCCAGTGCCATCGGTCCCCGTGCATGGAGCTTCTGCGTGCTGACGCCGATCTCGCTGCCCATCCCGAACTGCGCGCCGTCGGTGAAGGCAGTGGAGGCGTTGGCGTAGACTACGGCGGCATCCACTTCACTCAGAAAGCGTTCGATGATCTTCTTATCCTGCGCGACGATCGCTTCGCTGTGTCGTGAACTGTAGCGATCAATGTGTTTCAGAGCCTCGTCGAGATTCTTCACCGTCTTGACTGACATCTTCAGGGAGAGGAATTCGGTGCCGAAGTGTTGCTGCTTGGCGCGCTTCAGGAACGTCGGATCATACGTGTTCTTCAGCACGGAGAAGGCCGGAGTGTCCGCGAAGATTCGGACACGCTTCTTTCCGAGTGGAGCGACGATCATCGGAAGATTCTTGAGTCTCGACCGATGGATGATGAGCGTATCGAGTGCGTTGCAGACACTCGGCCGGCGGGTCTTGGCGTTGAAAATAATTTCTGTCGCTTTCTTCGCGTCGGCACTCTTATCAACGTAGGTGTGGACGATGCCTGCGCCGGTCTCGATGACGGGAATGCGCGAGTTCTTCCGGACGTAATCAATCAACGCCTGGCTGCCGCGCGGAATCAGCACATCGATCATTCCATGCGTCGTCATCATCGCTGCCGCGGAAGCGCGGTCCGGAGGCAGAAGAAGGACCACGTGGGGATCGATGTGGTGCTTCTTCAATACGGATTGGATGATGGAGACGAGGACGTGGTTACTGTCCCGGGCGTCGTTTCCTCCTTTCAGCACGCACGCATTGCCTGATTTGAAACACAGCGAGAAGACGTCGACGGTCACATTTGGACGCGCTTCGTAAATGATACCGACGACGCCGAGGGGGACGGTCACCTTCTTCAGATGAAGTCCATTCGGCCGCGTCCGCTCCTCCAGCACGCGACTCAGCGGGGAGGGGAGCGCCGCGACGGTCTCCAGATCGCGGGCGATGTCTTTCAGTCTCGCCGGGCTGAGTGCCAGACGGTCGAAGCGGGGATCGGTTTCGTTCATTCTCCGGAGATCTTTCCCGTTTGCGGCGAGTATGTTCCCTTGATGCGTGGTGAGCGCGCGAGCCAGATCCTTCAGGACCTCGTTCACCGTCTTGTTCGGCAGCACCCCGAGCGCCTTACCCGCCCGCTTCGTCTTTGCCAGTGCGGACGAAATGGAGGTCATCGGTTCAGTTCCCGGGAACGGGCGATGGCGTTGTCGATGGCATTGGAGAAGAGCGTCGGAACATTGTCTTCCTCCAGCGACCGGAGAGCAGCTTCGGTCGTTCCCCCCTTGGATGCAACTGCGACGCTCAGATGCGATGGCGTTTCGGCGCCGGAATCGAGGAGCAGTGCGCTGCCGACGAGCGTTTCGCGCGCGATGAGCGCTGCTTGCGTTTCGGTGAAGCCCTCCTTCAACGCTTTCGCGGCGAGTAGCTCCGCGAGCAGGTAGAAGTACGCGGGTCCGGAACCGCTCAGGGGCGTCAGGGAATCCATCAGCGCTTCGTTCTCCAATTCGATCTCCTGTCCCACAGCGAGGAAGAGTTCTCTCGCGAACGCCCGCTGTTTCGGCGTCACGCCGGGAGAGGCGATCCACCCGGTCAGGCCGCGACCGACCCGTGCCGGCAGATTCGGCATCGCGCGGATGACGGTGGCGCTGCGCGTCATCTTCTGCAGCGACGCCAGGCCGATCCCCGCCATGATCGAAATGACGAGCCTGTCCGTCAGGTCGCGGGAGAGGGGAGCGAGCAACTCCTGCGCCGACTGCGGCTTGACCGCAAGCAGCACGACGTCTGTGTCGATAATCGCTTTTGCTGGATCCGTGTACGCGTGCTCCGCGTCGAGTTCCTCCAGTTTCTCCCGGTTCCGGTCGCATACGTTGATGCGCACTTTCATCAGGTGCTGGCTCATCCCCTTATAGAAGGCGGTGCCCATGTTCCCCGCGCCGAGAATGGCGATGACGTCCTTCACGTGAACAGATAGAGGTAGTCGTAGTGTACAAGGGCTTTCTGCCCCTTGTTGCCGATCGCATCGCGCGCGACCTGCGACGAATACTGGGCAATGCCGAGTCCGATTTCCCCGCCGTCTTCATCCTGGATGCGAACGAGATCGCCTTTGGAGAATTCTCCTTCGATCTTCACGATGCCGATGGGGAGCACACTGACCGCTTTTCCCGGCTCCGTGAGAACATCCCGCGCGCATCGATTGACGGTGACGACACCCTTCTCCTTGCCCCCGCTCTCCGCCACCCACCGTTTGACGCTCGAAATCGTCTTCTTTGCGGGGAACGTCGTCCCCAGTTCTTCTCCCACAAGAATGCGGTTGATCACGTTGGGTTCCGTGCCCTTGGCGATGTGTGTGGTAATGCCGAGCGTCGCGAGGCGCTGCGCGTTGCGGCACTTGGTCTGCATGCCGCCGCGGCCGAAGGAAGATTTCTCCTGACGCAGGTGATCTTTCCAATCGCCTTCTCTCTCCGCTGTTCGAAGAACCACGCTGGTTCCGTCTTTTCCCGTGACCTGAATTCCATCGACGCTCGTCAGGAGAATCAATGCCTCCGCTCCGACCATCGACGCGATCAGCGCGGCAAGTTCATCATTATCCGTGAACATGAGTTCACTGACGGAGACCACATCGTTCTCATTCACGACGGGAACAATCCCTTCCTGCAGCAGCGCGGTGAAGCAATCGCGCATGTTCAAATAGTGCTGGCGGTCGCGGAAGTCTTCCTTGGTCGCGAGCACTTGGGCGCAGGTGACGTCATGTTTCCGGAAGAGCGTCCCGTAGCGGTGAATCAACTCGGCTTGTCCCACGGATGCCAGCACCTGACGCTCTCCCACCCCTCGTCTCGATTCGCTCGCTCGGGGCAAGCGCTTACTTCTCGAGTTCAAAATAGCTTGCCCAGCAGCCATTGCGCCCGAGGAGACCAGGATGATCTGCGCGCCGTCATCCTTCGCTTTGGAGATCTGCGCCACAAGCGACGCCATGACGTTTTCCGCAAGAAGTCCATTCTGCGTTGTCAGCACGTTGGTGCCGACTTTCACGACGATCCTTCGCCGGAGCCTGTCTCGAGCTTTGCCGAGAGACTCAGGACTGGTGCGGCGCTCGCGGAGGGGAGTCATTGCCGTGATTCTACCATCGGGAAAGGAACATCGGGATGCAGATCACGAAATTTCCCTGCGTGTTCCTTTGCCTGTCCCTCTTCCCTGTTCGGACAAGATTGAGTATCTTCTCTATCATTCGCTCTTTCCTTTCGCGGGTGTCGTATAGTGGTCATTATGTCAGCCTTCCAAGCTGAAGATGGCGGTTCGATTCCGCTCACCCGCTCCAGCCTTCGCTCCTTTGCGAAGGAGCTACGGCCGGCAGGCCACTGTTTGTCATGACATCATGGCGAAGGCTGCCGGACGAAGCGCCGCTGCGCGTAGTCTGGCATTTTCTGGCAAGCAATTCTTGGCAAAAGTAGTCTTCTGCGAATCAGTATCAGGAATGGTCCAAGCCATTTCATCGATGGTATTGGACCATGGCAGCAACAGACAACAGGAGCCATGCGGGCGCTGCTCATTCCCTATAGCTCCAGAGATCCTGAGTTATTTCTGGAAAGACAACATCCAGACGGTGCGCCGTACATTGTGGATGCCCATGGCAAGCGTCTGGAGGTATCATCAGTGTCCGGCAGTTATCCGAGTACGTCCGTCCGAAGAGGGGAAGAAATGGAAGGGGCAATACGGAAAATCGAAGCTGTCCAGAAACCCTATGAGATTCTTGATGCGAAGGGAAAAAAAATCTGCTCCATCACCTATGATCCACTGACGGGAGACATCTTCCATATCCAAACCGAGCCGTACGAAAATATTGAACAGGAAGCTGAGCACGCTGAAGAATATGTATACGTAACACATGAAAACGGCACTCCGACCGGCGAACGTATCAGTCGGCAGGAAGCTCGTGATCAACAGCGTCGATACTTGCTCGTCTCCGTACTCCTCGAACATGGAGGTGACGTTTGTGTGCCGCGTCGTTCGCCGCAAAAGAAGATTGACCCTGGCAAGGAGTCCATATCGGCACATGGAGTGGCAAAACTCCTCTACCGCCCCGATGGCACGCCCATCACTGATCTTCGTTACGCGGCACTAGTGAATGCCGCTCTGGAACTGAATGAAGAATTACGCCACGGACGGAATACCAAGCCGTTCAACGTGATCGTGTGGCCGGGGAGCGAGATGGAACTGTATATGTATGCGCATAGCCACCCAATGGACGATCCGAATACCGTATATCTGGTCGGAGGAATGGTATTTGCAGATCATGGTTATCCCCTCTATCAATGGGAAACACCTCGAACCCGCTTCGTGATCAATGGGCATGTGTTCTCCAAAGAAAAGCCGTCAATCAGCATCGATCTCAATGAAGTGGACGAATCCCGCTGGCTCTCCATGAGAGACTTTGCTCTCCAGCCTAGGCTGTCTGAGGATAGTCTTCGATGTGCGGAAGAAAACTATCTCGCATTATTGAAATCAAGAACACCACTGGGATTCCACCATTCACACAGATGGGTAGCCAATGCGATGAGTGAAATGTTTGATAAAAATCCGGTGTATGAGGGGCGATCGGATTGATTGGCATGAATGAGGATACTAACCCGCTCCACACCGACGTCGACCCTCTTACTTCGTCCGCCCAGGAGGGCTTCTGCGAGCACACTGTTGGAGCGACTTCTCCAGAGCAATGCCTTTCCGCAAGCTACGACGTGCCTTCGCCCGATCAGATGAGCTGCACCGCACACGTTCACTACTCTTGCGCACAGAGGGAGAAGGTGCGAGCACCTGTCCTGCACTATCGCAGGATACGTACTGGCAGCCAAAGGCGTCCGTATCCGCGCGTGACGGTCTACCGAGAGTGGTACACATGCGACGCGCCTTCTGCAGCTCCTGCTCAGACGGGCACTGGGATTTTGCAGCGCACGTCCAGTGACAACCACCCTTCTCGGCGAAGAAAAACTCCCCACCCTCCCTCTGGCACTGTTGCGAGAGCTCCGCATACTGTGCCTCGGTCAGGCATGTGTCTTCAGGGATCGTTGTCGTGAGTGCAAGGAGAGCGAGCGATGTGAAGAGCAGCGCAGCGTGCATAGGTTTTGGAGGAGGTACACAGAACGGAGTTTGTCACTGCACCATGAAATCGTCAACAGAGCATTGCTCGTACGGCGATCCTTCACTACGCTCACGGTCAGTCCATGTTCCATTTCTCGCAGATCACCGTCACCATGGAGGGGCTGCTCGCGGTCCTCTACGCGGTCGTCGCGGTGATGATCATCGTGGTGCTGTACCACCTGCTCTTCATCGTGGTCGATCTGCGCAAGATCATGCGGCGGATGGAGGAGACGACGGCACAGGTGGAAGCGTTGATTTTGAAGCCGCTCGCGATCCTCGACGAGGCGTTCCAGTGGGTGATGGATCACCTGAGTCATGCGAAAAAGAAGAAACGTAAGAAAGGAGAGAAGGCATTCGACGTGGAGAAAGTCTGATCGTCTCCCCGTTCCTCCTGTGGATCATGCGCCTGCTCTCTTACAGGATCGGCTGCTGATCGATCCCTCGTACGAAATCCACTCCCTTCGACTCCGCTCCCTTCGACTCTGCTCAGGGCAGGCCGCGGATTTCTACTCGGGACAAGTTCATTACAGTATAGGTTGCTGGTCGATAAATACTCGAATGAAAAATCGCTTCAGCACTTCGATGGACGCTTCCAGAATATCGTAGATGAGTGCGTGGAGACGACGGATTTTCGCGTAGAGTTCATTCAGCTTGTGTGCCGATCCCGGAGCGGGGGATCGCGAGACCGTGCGCGCCAATGTTTCCAGCTTCTGCGCTTCCTGGTGGATGTGCTGCGCGAGTTTCTTCTGCATGATGTCCACCGCAGGGATGTTCTGGATCGCGAGATCGCGCGCCGAGACGCCTTGCGTTCCCTGTTGTCCGCCAGCGGCGCCGGTGCCCGCGCCGCCCAGATCTCCCGAGCGGTCTTCGCCGGTCCGTTCGCTCACACGCGCGTTCAAATTCTCGAATGTCTCGAGGAGGTTCGTGAGTTCCTGCAGCTTCCCCGGCTGCCGCACGATCAACCGCGCGGTCTCGATGGACTTCGCGGAGGAAAGGCGGTCGGCGGAGGAGGAGAGAGCATTGGCCATGTACTCTATATTGTCCCTCTTTTGGACTGAAAAGTCAATTTGGACCTCATCCGCCGGTCATAACCCCCACTCCCAGCACCAGCCCTTCGCTGCGGCTCAGGACGATGCGAGGCAGGCCCCGATCCCTCCCCCATGCCTCCCCTTCGCTCCGCTCAGGGTCGGCGAGGTGGAGGGGAGAACGATCTGGTAATCTGGATACATGGAAGAACGCACAATTTTCCATAAGATTCTCGACAAGGAGATCCCCTCCACAATCGTGTACGAAGACGAGGAGATTCTGGCTTTCAAAGACATTCACCCCAAGGCGCCTCTACATCTGCTCTTCGTTCCCAAACACTTTGTCGCGTCTATCGCAGACGTCACGCCGGAGACAGCGCATCTTCCCGGAATGTTGATCCTCAAGGCGCAGCGATTTGCGAAAGAGAAGGGGATTGATGGCTACAAATTGACGTTCCACGTCGGGAAGGGCGGGGGGCAGGAAGTGCCGTATCTGCACTTGCATCTCCTGAGCGATCAAGTCATATCATAGCTGCAGGTCCTTGCCCTGCAACGTTCAGAATCGGCCGAATCGCTCCGTGATCGCGAAGCTGATCCAATGGCATTCATCGATATCCTTTCTCCCATGAAGGAAAATCTCATTTTTCAATTGGTGGGTATCGAGTGTTTGCAAGCGTTGAGATAAAACAGAAACAATATCTGCTCTCGATTGCATTCGTTCTATGCCAAGACGCAGCAGATTTCTGCAAGCATCGATACATCGGGGATCGCCGGGCCAATGCAAATTGAGCTGTTTCACTGCGTCGCTCACTTGCAAATATTGCGCTGAAAATTGTCTCTCATTGGCAGATTGTAGTTTCTGCTCAAGCGCATTCACTTCTGCAATGGCATCCGATTTCGCTCGTTCCCACATTTGTTGATTCATAGAGGCGGGAGTCTAGTAGTTACCAATAAGACTTGCAAGAAAATTGCTTCATGCAGAATAACCAGCCGCTTCCGCCTCCTCCGCCGTCCCGAACAAGATACGGTTCTCCTCCTTGATCTTCTGCGCTGCGGCCGAATCGGCAGGATAATATTTCTTGCCGGTTTGGGAGGCGATGAAGCCTGATGCGGGTGCGGGTCGTTCGGCACCTTCGGTGCCGTGCGCGGGCAGAATGCCCGCGCTGGTTTCCGATTTGGCATCGCTCAGCGTTTTCAGTTTGGCTTCCTCTTCCTCACGTTCACGTTTAATGCGTTCCATCGTCTCCTTATCGATGGGCTTCAGCGCCTTCACGGAGAGGCCGATCCGGCGCTCGTCGACGTCGATGTTGATCACCTGCGCGTCGACCTTCTGGCCGATCGTCAGCACTTCCGCGGGATCGGTGACCTTGTGGTGCGCGACTTCGCTCAGGTGCACCAGACCGTTGATGTCCTTCTCGAGCTTGAGGAACGCGCCGTAGTCGGCGAAGCGGACGACGGTGCCGGTCACGCGCTTGCCCACGGGGTAGCGCTCCGCAATCTCCTCCCACGGGTCCTTGGTCAGTTGCTTGATGCTGAGGCTGAGCTTTTCTCCATCCACGCCGATCACCTTCACCGTCACGCGGTCGCCGATCTGCGCGAACTCCGACGGATTCTTCACATGGCCCCACGCAATCTCGGAGATATGCACGAGGCCTTCGAGCCCGTCGAAGGCGACAAAGAGCCCGAACTTCACGATGCCGCTCACCATGCCCTCCTTCATGTCGCCGACTTTCAAGTGCTCGAGTGCCTTCGAGCGTTGCTCACTCAGGGCCTCGCGCTCGGAGACGACGATCTTCCCGGCTTCCTCGTCCATCGTGATGATCTTCACGATGAACCGGTGTCCGAGGAACTTCTGCAAGCGAGAGATGATTTCACTCGCGTCGGCATTGTTGACGCGAGGATAGTTCACCGGCGCTAATTGGCTGACCGGGAGGAACGTCCGAATGCCGTCGATGTTCGCGAGTAACCCTCCTTTGTTTGCTTCCTGCGCGACGAACTCCATTGTCGCGTCGGTCTCCACCAGATGGTGGAAGCGGTCCCAGGCCTTCTGCTGGCTCGCCATGCGGAGACTCAGGACGATCATGCCTTCGTCGTTCTCTTCCTCCAGCACTAGTGCCGTGACAGGGTCGCCGATTTTCAGCTCCCGGAACGTGTTGAACGAGTCGCGGAGCTCCCGGCCCGAGACGATGCCGGTCGCGATGCCCTTGATATCGAGGAGCAGCTTGTTCTTTCCACGGTAGACGACGGTGCCTTCGATCAACTCGCCGGGCTGAACCCGGATCGGCATCGGAGCGTCCTTCAGCAGTTGATCCATCAGGGAATTCGTTTGCGTTGCAGGTGCAGTGCGCGGCGACATAGAAAGAGAAGGTGCGAGGGGAGAAGTAAGGGGCCGTCATTCCCGCACGAGCGATGACAGACGAGCATATTGTACACACAGACTTGGGTAAGTCAAAAGAAGCAAAGGACTAAAAGGACTCAAAGGAAAAGACGAAACGAAACAGAGGACAAGAGGAAAAAGAGCAAAAGAGGCTATGTACAATTTTGGCTGAGGCGCATGAGCAGATAACCAACTCGGTTGATCCAATCATGCCCATTTGCGAAAGCTTCTTGGTCGAGATAGCCCACGTCGCGAGCTATCCGCATCTGACAATGCAATTCTTCTAGAGAGGATTGTGCGATGTTAAAGAACCGTCGTTTGTCTTTTTTCGTTCTTCTGCTATTCCCCTCAGCAATATTCATGGGCACGCTGTATGCCGATCTGCGCATTTGATCCGCCAACGCAAATTTTTCATGTTCTGGAAATGTAGCGGCAAGCGTATTGATCCATAAGAACAATTTATGAGCCTCTTGCCACACGATGAGTCGTTCATATGGTCGCTGATACATGAATTGACAATCCCAGATCGCCAGTCCGAAAAAAAGGTAGCAGTGAAATATCATTTTTCTCATTCAAGACTTTTCCTCATGCAAAAGCTAAAACTGGACGTTCTACACCCCTGTGGAACGTTTCGTCTATTCCTCTTCTCCTCTCATCTTTTCCTCTGCTTCCTCTGAGTCCTTTGCGTCTTTTGTCTCAATTAGAGCGTCGTCCTATCAATCTTCAACTTCTCCTCCTCCACCGGCAACTTCTGTTCCTGACTCGTCTTCGGATTGTAAATCTTGTAGTACAGCTCGATCAGCTCATGCGTCGTCAGCCGCTTGCTGATCAGACCGACGTTCTCGAGGCCCGACTGCACCAGGTTCACGCGGTCCTTCAGGCCGCGGGCGCCGGAGGAGAAGTCACGCGCGCGCTGGGCGGCTTTCGCCGTGGAATCATCGGGGCTGATCCAGCTGAAGAACTGTTCGAAGATTCCCTTGCGGCGCACGCTCTGGTCGAACGGCACGATGACGTAGAAGCGCTTCTGCATGATGTCGGCGACGTCGATGAGCCGCTCGACGAAATCGGCGTACGAGAGGGTCTGATTCTTCAGGAGCTCGTTCTGCTGACTGCCCGCGAGAACGCGGAGATGCTCGAGGTACGGATCGATGTTCATCTTCGCTGACCGGACGACGACCTGGAGCGGGAAGCTGAGAGTGTTCACGAGTCCCTCGTAGCCTGCGATGATGCCTTGCTGCTCGGTCTCGCTCTTGAGATTGAAGTTCAGTGCTTCGACCAGGAGTACTGCCCGGAGGCCGCCGTTCTTCAGGAGGACAGTGTCGTTCTTGATCTCCGCGATCGGGAGGAACCGCTGCGTCGAGGTTAAGGCGCTCTGCTTGCGGCTGCGCACGGTGCTTTTCAGATTCACGATGGCCATGAGCTCTGGGGAGGGAGGACGTCGCGGAAGACGGAGAGGTCGCTGAAGTTCGTTGTTGCGGAAGCGGGGGAGTCCACCTGAATCTGTTCGGGACGGACGGGAGAAGGGGTCTTCTGAGCGAGTTCGGGCTCGGGCTCGGGTTGGGGTTGGGACAGAGTCATTGCCGGACTATCCTTGGCCGCCATTTGCGCTGCCGGTTGTACGTCGCGATCGACGACTTTGGTCAGCTCGGCAATCCGGTCTTCCGCGCTGCGCTGCGCGACAACGGGTTGCTTCGCGGCATCGTCGTCCTTCTTGGCTGTCGCCGACGTGCGGATGGTGATGGAGATCCCCGTACGCGGTGCCCACGTGCGTAGAGACGGCTTCTGCATTTTCTCGAGCAGCAGGAAGCAGATCCTCAGCAAGCTCAGATCATTGATGTTCACGAGCGCGAACGCCGCTGCGATTGCCGCGGGCGTCCAGAGGATGACCGTGAGTGGAATGTTCATGGTCCCCAGTGACCGCTGTACCATGGTGTACAGCATGTAACTGAAGCCCCCGCCGACAGCCATGATGATGATCTGGCGCAGGCTCAGCGGACCGACCACGCGGTCCTCGATCTGCACGTTCTGGGGGATTTTGACAGCGTCGATGGGCATAGTAAGGGGGGGTTCCCGCCTTCGCCCGCGGGCTTCGGCGGGCAGGCAGGGGAAATCCAACAATTATAGCGCAAAATGGCGTTGTACGGAAGATCCACAAACGCGACAGAAGGAACCCCTCGGCGAGGCTCGGGGCAGGCTCCAGAGACAAAGGATCCCGTTGAGATCCCTTTGTCCCGCTTGTCGCATTTGTTCCTTTTGTCGCTTTATGCCGCCGCTACTTCCTCCTCCACCTCCACTGGCTTCAGCGAGGCCTTCTTCGCGTCCCCATGGAGGAACTCCAGTCCCTTCTCCCCTTTCTGCACGATGCGGATGACGTCGCCCTTGTGGAAGATCTCCTTGAGGATGTGCTCGGCGATTTCCGATTCCAGCCGTTCTTGGATGATCCGGCGGACCGGACGAGCGCCGTACTCGGGGTCGAATCCCTCCTCGGCGAGGAGATGGATCGCTTTCGGGTCAACATCGAGCGCGTACCCCTGCTCCTTCAGGCGATGCGTGAGATGATCGATGTGCATGCGGACAATCTTGCGGATGTGCTGCTGGTTCAACGCATTGAAGACGATAATGTGGTCGATGCGATTGAGGAACTCCGGCCGCAGGTTATCCTTGAGTTCCTCGATCACCTCTTTACACTTCTCCTCGTACTCCTGCGCCTCAGCCTTCGCTTCATCTTCGAGTTTGAAGCCGATTCGCGCAGCCTGCTTCGTCAACTTCTCGGCGCCGATGTTGCTCGTCATGATGATGATTGTGTTCGTGAAATCGACCTGCTTGCCGGAGCCGTCGGTGAGCGATCCGTCTTCGAGGATTTGCAGGAGGATGTTGAAGAATTCGGGGTGGGCCTTCTCCACTTCGTCGAAGAGGACGACGGAGTAGGGCTTGCGCCGGACGGATTCGGTCAGCTGGCCGCCTTCCTCGTAGCCGACGTAGCCGGCCGTCGTCCCTGTCAGACGGGAGACATTGTGCCGCTCCATGAATTCAGACATGTCGATCTTGATGAGCGCGTCCTCGCGGTTGAAGACTTCCTTCGCGATCGTGCGGACGAGCTCAGTCTTCCCGACCCCTGTCGGTCCGAGGAAGAGGAACGAGCCGATGGGGCGCTTGGCGTCGGAAATCCCCACGCGTGAGCGGCGGATGGCGCGCGCGACCTTCTTGATCGCGTCGTCCTGACCGATGATCGATTTGCGCAGGACCTGCTCCAGGTTCGTGAGGCGCTTGGCTTCGGATTTCATGAGTTTGGTGACGGGGATGCCCGTCATGCGGCCGACGACTTCGGCGATGTCATCCTCGGTGATCTGGATCGGCGTCCGTCGGTCACCGTCCTGGCTGCTCCGCAGCTGATCGAGCTTCTCCTTCAGTTCCTGCTGTTCCTGTTTCATCTTCAGCGCAACGTGGTACTTCTGCTCCTTCACGGCCTGCTGCTGCTTGACGACGAGCGATTCGAGCCGCTCCTCGATCTTCCGGATGTCGGGCTGCGCGCTGCCGGTGTGCTGCAGGCTCTTGCCAGCGGCGGCTTCGTCCAGCACGTCGATGGCTTTATCCGGTAGGTAACGCTCTGTGATGTAGCGCTTGCTGAGGTTTACCGACGCCTCGAGAGCGCCGTCGGTGATGGACAGGTGGTGGAACTGCTCGAAGCTCTCCTTGATGCCCTGGAGGATCTTGATCGCGTCCGGGACCACCGGTTCCTGCACCATGATCGACTGGAAGCGCCGCTCGAGAGCGCGGTCCTTCTCGATTGTCCGGTACTCATCGAGCGTCGTCGCACCAATCACGCGCAGCGCGCCGCGACTGAGAGCGGGCTTCAGGATATTCGCGGCATCCAGGGATCCTTCCGCGGCGCCCGCGCCAACGACCGTGTGCATCTCGTCGATGAACAGGATGATGGAATTGTCGCTCTTGGCTGCTTCCTTGATAATGTCGTCGAAGCGCTGCTCGAACTCCCCGCGGTACTTGGTGCCCGCGACGAGGGATCCCATGTTCAGCGTCAGCAAGCGCCTGTTCTGGAGGGTGGGAGGGACAGAGCCCGCGGCGATCCGCTGGGCCAGCCCCTCGACGATCGCGGTCTTGCCGACGCCCGGTTCGCCGATGAGGACGGGATTGTTCTTCGTCTTGCGGTTGAGGATGCGGATGAGCCGCTCGATCTCCTCGTCGCGGCCGATGATCGGATCGATCTTCTTCTCCTTCACCTTGGTGATCAGGTCGTCCGTAAAGTAGTCGAGCACGGGTGTCTTGCTCTTACTCTCTGCCTTCTTCCGCTTGAGTCCTTCGCTCTCGCCGGCCATTGCCATTCCCGGTTGCATACCGACGATGGCCCCCTGCAGGCCGTGGAAGAACGCCTCGAGCGATTGCTCGAGGTTGCGGTTCTGCTGCTTGAACGTGTTGATCTGTCCGAACATCTCCTCGACACGCGTCTTCAGATCCTCTGGGTCCACCTGCATGTTCTCGAGCAGCAACGTTGCGGCGTTCTTGCCGGTCGAGACCAGCGAGTGGAGCAGGTGTTCGGTGCCAACGTTCGCGTGCCGGAACTTGTGCGCGGTGATCACGCTCTGTTCGATCACCGTGTGGAGGAAGGTCGAGAGTCCGTGCTTCACGTGCTGCCCTTCGATGTTCGCCGACTTCATCGCCTTGAGCAGTATCCGGACGTTCTCCTGGGTCACGCCCGCGCCGGTGAAAATCGAGAAGCCGAGGGACTTGGGAATGCTCAGGAGTCCCAGGAGCAAGTGTTCGGTCCCGATGTACGAGCTCTTCATGTTCTTCGCTTCCTGCTCGGCGATCTGGAGCGCGAGCTTGGCATTTGGAGTAAAACGGTCAAAAGGGTGCATACAGTGGAGAGGGGATTGGCAGTCTAATATGTGGAGTGCTAATTGTCCAGAATCTTCAGGTCATTCTACTGCAAAGACGGCTGAGAAGGGATTGTTTTACAGATCAGAAATGTGTCGATTTGAGAGAGTGTTAATCGGACTAGACATGGCTGGCACAAAAGGAACAAACGGAACAAAAGCGACACAAAGATTTCAAAAAGGACCCTTTGTCCCCTCTGTTCCTTTTGTCGCTTATTTTTCGCGGTGAGGATGGTGCATCCTCCAGTCCTCGAGGAACAACGCGATGATGGTCGTCGTCGGGATGCTCAGGATGATGCCGAGGACGGGGTGGATGACAGTGGGGAAGCTGACGCCGACGAGCATCGCGGAGAGAATCGCGAGCGGCGAGAGGCCCACCGCCCGCTTCATGATGAGCGGGACGAGGAGGTTATTCTCGCACCACTGGATAGCGTAGTAGATCCCCGCGACGATCAGTGCCTGGAAGAATCCGTGCTGCGTTCCGGCGATCAGCACCGCGGGGATCGCCGCGAACAGCGGGCCGATGACGGGGATGAATTCGGTGAAGGCCGCGAGGATGCCGAGCGTCAGCGCGTACGGCATTCTTAAAATTGTCAGCGCCAGGAAAACCATGGAGCCGATCGAGAGGCAGAGCACCAGCTGCCCCCGCGCCCACTGCGCCATCTTCGTCTGAATCGCCTCGGATTTGTCCGCGATGTACGGCCGCATATTCCATGGGAGGAAACCCTTCACCCATGTGACGATCTTCTCCTTCTCGATCTGAATGAAGAAGGCCATGACGAGGATCACGATGAGATTCGCGATGAAGTTCACGACGGAGCCTGCGAGGTGCGCGGCGAGCACGAGCGAATTCTGTGTGGTCGAGGCCAGGCTCTGGCCGAACTGCTGCAGGGCGTCGGCGAACTGGTTGATCGAGAGATTGCGGAGCGTCGATTCCACGAGCTCGGTGAGGCTCCTGTTCGCGGCCTCGGTGAGGAGCGGAAGGGAAATCTGCGGATCGCGGAGGAAGAGGTTCACTTCGCTCTGAAGCAAGCTCGCGAGATCGATGAGCTGCGACGCGATGAGCGGGACGAGCGAGACGAGGAGGAACACCAAAAGGAAGAGGGCGACGAAGTACTGCAGGAGAATGCCGAGGCCTCTCGGAACACCCAACCGCCGCAGGAACTGCACGCCCGGATCGATGATCATCGCGACGAAGACCGAGAGGAAGAGCAGGACGATTTTGTCCTGCAGGAGCCATACCAGCATCACGCCGATGGCGATTGCGAGCACTGCGAACGTCGCCCGCACGATGCTCCCGATCGAGAGGTGCATCACGACCTCGGGCAGTTCCTCTTCCCGGACGGCCCTGGGCGACTCCGTCTCCGTGAACTGCCGCTGCTGGATTGCGCGCGCTTTTGCGAACAGCTTCTGCGCCTTCTCGCCGATGATCCTCAGTGACGTGAAAGAGGAACCCTTCGCAGGCGTCCCGGGGATGCCGGTGGTGTTCTTCTTGAGAGTCATCCGACGAAGATGGCGGAAACAATGGTGTCAATGATGAGGTAGGCGAGGACGACGACGACGAATCCGACGATGGCGTTCGTGATGCGCTTCTTTGCCGCTTCCTTATCGACGATGCCGGCGGGGAGCCCCGAGATCGCGTACTCGTACCCCCCCTGGATGATGTTGAAGAGCGCGAACCCGCCAGCGAGACCAAAGGCCAGGCGAATGAGGTAGGCAAGGTAGAGGGGGATACAGTCGAAGCCGAAGTCTCCCGTGATGAAGCTGCACCCGCCGATCGTTCCGTCTTGAGGGATGAGCGTGGGCTGGGCGAACACTGCATGCGGAAGTGTTGCCATCAGAACGACCAGCGCGAGCGGGATCAGCATCATCATTGAGTTCTCATTGTGGGGCATTGTGGTCATGTGAGCGATTGTTCTATCGTTCTATTGTTATAGTATAGCAATATTCCGCCATGTCTTCTACGTGTTCTTCTGGAACTCTGTCCAACGGCCCATTGTCGCTCTCGCTCCCATGGCGGGGGTCACTGACGCGTCGTACCGCCAGTTGATCAAACGTATCGCGCCGGAGGTGATCGTCTTCACAGAATTCCTCAGCACGGACGCCATCCACTATGGTGCGAAGAAGACACTCGAGATGCTCAATTTTGATTCGACGCTTGAGCGGCCGTTCATCGTCCAGGTGTTCGGTCATGATCCGGAGCACTTCCTGAGCGCCGCGCGTGTGATCGAAGAACTCGGCGCGGACGGCATCGATATCAACATGGGCTGTCCCGCAGCGCGCGTCGTCTCCTCCTGTCATGGATCAGCGTTGATACGGGAACCGGATCTCGCAGCCCGGCTGGTCGAAGCCACCGTCAAAGCCGTGAAGATTCCTGTCAGCGTCAAAACCCGTCTCGGGTGGGATACGAAGGAGACGCTCATCCCATTCTGCAAACGCCTCGTCGATGCCGGTGCGCATGCTCTCGCGATCCATGGCCGCCGCTTCTGCGACAAGTTCACGGGGAAGGCGGACTGGGAGCCGATCTACGAACTGAAGCGGAACGTGAACGTTCCTGTACTCGGCAACGGCGACATCGCGAGTGCGGCGGATGCCCTGGTGAAGATCAAGAATCTGGACGGGGTGATGGTGGGCAGAGGAACCTTCGGAAATCCATGGATGATGCGGGAGGTGGTTGAGGCCCTTCGTGGGAAGAATAAAGAATTAAGAATTATGAATTATGAACAATTGCGGCCGCTCACGTTTGAACAGAAAATTCCGTGGATTCTCGATCATTGTGCATTGGCAGTCCGGTTCAAAGGCGAACGGAAGGGGATGCTCGAAATGCGGCGGCACCTTTCCAGTTACGTCAAAGGTTTCGATGGGGCGCGGGAGATGCGGGAAAAACTCGTGCGCGTCGAAAAATTGGATGAGGTGCGGTCGATTCTGTGCGCGTGAGTGAGTCATTTCACGTCGATCGCGACGAAGCTGCGATTATCGGGCTTCGCTTCTCCTTTTGGATACCGCTTGTGATTCGTCATTTTCTCCTCCGTTGCGTCCCATACCGCTTTGAGGAGTTCGGAGACGGTCTTGGCAGTTCCCATACGAATGATTTCTTCCACCGATAAATTGTCACTGACCCCGTCGCTGTAGAGCAAGACCGCGTCGCCCTGATGGATGTTTGTTGCGGAATAA
>CAZLYW010000003.1:0-39166 GCA_964563915.1 uncultured Candidatus Peribacteria bacterium
GCAGATGACAATGGACATCTAGAATCCGCGCAGCTTGCTGCGCGGTAGTTCAAAAAAGCTATTGTCATTCCGAGTAGAAACCGCGGAGCGGTTTCGTACGAGGAACGTACGAGGAACGTACGAGGAACGTACGAGGAACGAAAAACCCTCCGCTACGGGAGGGCTGTTTCGTAAAAAGCAATCTTCAGGTCAGAGATCGCACGGGCGCGTGGTGACGCGGCCGTTCTCTTTGGCACGGTGCGCGGCCTTCTTGACCATCTCCTCGAGAGCGGCCGACGCAGCCTCGGGGAAATCGCCAGCACACATCATGCCGTGCTTCTTGAGCAGTTCCTTGATCGCGGATGCGACGACGTAACTCATAGAAGAGGGGGAAAGGAAGTAACAGCAGGATTCTAGGGCTCCAAAAGAGCCCTGCAAGGCGAAATTCTTGGACGTACGACGAAATTGGCACTCCGTAGTTTGTATGGGCATCGACGAGTATTTTCTTTTGCTGAAGCCAAAATCCTCATTTTTTGACGAAAAGCAGCGAATACCACTTCTCCGTATTGAACCGATTGCGTCAATGGCTGTTTGTGCAATCGCACTATTCCCCCTAGAGAGTGGGCCCATTCGGCCCAAAACATCATGGCCCTTCGACTCCGCGCTGCGGCGCTTCGCTCAGGGTCATTCGCCTCGGCGATTCCGTTTGGAAGAATGGCCGGAGTCCGCCGAAGGCGGACGACGACCATGAGCGAGTCACGGCGTTCGCGAACGCCGTGACGAGTCGAATGGCGGAGAGAGAGGGATTCGAACCCTCGAACCCCTTTTGGGGGTTACGCGATTTCGAGTCGCGCGCCTTCGACCACTCGGCCATCTCTCCATACGTGAGTATATATTAAAACGGCAGAGCATCGGGCAAAACCCCCGTCCTCTCCCTCGGCTCCATCCACGAAAGCCCCAATTTCTCATAAATGTCTTTCTCTTCTTTACTCGCAATCACTTTCTCGCCCCTGAATAATCCATACTCGTTCAGCTTCCACCCTTTTCCGATCGCGATCCTCCGCAGTGCGATGTTGTGGTCCTTGTCGCCGGTGAAGTAGAGGAGTGCCGAGCCCCATTGGCCCTTGTTCACGAAGCGGATATCCACACGCAGGCCCGATGCAAAATTAAAAGAGAGTTTTTTCTCCCCCTGCGCGACGACATCTCTGACGATGGGGAGCTGGGAGATTGCTTCGGAGATTTTTGCAGGGTTCTTGGTGACGACGAGAATATCAATGTCTCCCACGGTCGCTTTCTCTCTCCGGTACGATCCCGCGATCTCCGCTCGCTGCACGTCAGGAACATCACGGATCGTCTTCAGTACCTGTTCGGCATCCACTCGTACCTCTTCCAGCGGGAATCTCTTCATGCGCTCCTCCACCCGCTCGGCATTCTCCAGAATCTTCTTCTCCATCACATCCGAAAACCCCGGCAGGCTCTTCAGTTGACCTTTCTTCGCGGCATCGATCAGCTGCGCCACAGTACTGATTCCCTTTTCACGTTGGAGAATCCGGACGCGCTTCGGTCCCAAGCCCTCGATCTCCATGAGGGAAGGGGAGAGGCCGCCCTGCTCGGCCATCAAATCATCCAGATGCTTAATCCTGCCGTGCTGGCAGAACTCATGGATCTTGCCCGCGATGGCCTCCCCGATGCCGGGAAGTTTTTTCAATTCTTTGACGTCTTTCACCGCGCAAATGTCCCCCTGGTATTCCTCCACGGTCATCGCCGCCTTCCGGTACGCGGCAGGCTTGAACGCGATGCCCTGCTCATCGAGCAGCGCGGCGATCTGGCGGAGGAGGGAGGGGAGGTGGCTGCGATCCGTCATTGCAATATTCTACCCCCTTCTACCTTCTACGCCGTGCCCAGTGCGAGCTGTGGCATATGAGCGGCTGTAACTTCTTCAGGAAGAGTCCACTGATGAAGTTGCCGTCTGATCGCTTCAACGTCTTTTTCCACGATCGCGCGCTTCTGACTGCGATCAAGACCTGCAATCCGGTCGACGAAATACCATGCACGATTTTCAAGCACAGTTGTTTGACTGTTTGAGGTTTCAGATAACAGTATTTCCCATTTTTTCTCGAACGCATGTGCTAGTTGCCGAATCATTTCGGGAACACTCATGTTCTCTTGAAAAACAGCTTGTGTTTTTTCGTGTACACTATTTCCTTCAGATCCATTGGCCAATGGACGATAACCGATAACGGTAAAACCGCGTCGAATACATTCGATGATCATGTGATATGCTTTACGGTCCGAGCTGTCGTACTTCAAGTTCTGAGCGAAATCAGCGCCAACGGTGTTCTCCAGTGCCGCAATATCCTCCACGGATACTCTTGCCTTCAGGTGTTGACTCTCTGGATGAGCTTTCCCTCCTTTGATCAACGGATCGAGTAGGAAAGCGTAGGATTCCTTTGCCGCCTCAACCGGACTGATGCCAGAGATATCGCTATGAGCTGCGACGTTTTTCATACCAAAAATGAAATTTGCGGCATTGTACAAATCAATGATACAAGTGCAATCGTTTTACTGCGGTGTAACGTTTTTTTGGCTTCTAGAAGATGAAAAGTCATGTACCGTTCTGGAAGGACAGTTCTACCGTATCCACCATGTCGCCAAAATGTATCGACGTCCGCGGCTAATCTTCAGCTGACCTGCAACGCGTAATCAGGTTCCTTCTTGCCAGCTAGCAAGGTACTTCCTCTGTTCCGCCGTTAGCTCATCAATCTCCACGCCCATTGTCGTGAGCTGGTACGCGGAAATCGTGTCGTCGATCGCGGATGGCAGGGTGATCACCGCCGGTGTTAATTTCCCTTTGTTCTTCACTAAATATTCACATGCCAGTGCCTGGCCGCAGAAGCTCAGGCTCATCACTTCGCTCGGGTGGCCCTCGGCCGAGGCGAGGTTGACCAGGCGGCCCTCTCCTGCGACGTAGATCACGCGTCCAGATGTCATTAAATATTCATCCAGGTAATGGCGCACCCGGCGCTTGCGGCGGGCTTTCTTCTCGAGCGTTTCAAGATCCAGTTCGCAATCGAAGTGGCCGGAGTTCGCCAGCACCGCTCCGTCCTTCATCGTCTCCATGTGTTCCCAGCGGATCACGTGCAGGTTGCCCGTGACCGTCACGAACAGATCGCCAATGGGGGAAGCGTCTTCCATCTTCATGACGCGATGTCCGTCCATCATGGCCTGGAGTGCGGCGAAGTTGTCCACTTCCGTCACGATCACCTGTGCGCCGAGGCCCTTCGCGCGCATCGCCACGCCCTTCCCGCAGCTGCCGTAACCGAGGATGACGACGATCTTCCCGGCGATCAGCAGATTCGTCGAGCGGAGGATGCCGTCGAAGGTCGATTGTCCCGTGCCGTAGTAGTTGTCCATCAAGTGTTTTGTCTTGTTGTCGTTCACCGCGATCATTGGGATTTTCAGCGCCCCGTCGCGTGCCATCGCATGGAGGCGGATGATACCGGTGGTCGTTTCCTCGCAACCTCCCAAGAGCTGAGGGAGCAATTCGGAATGCTTCTTGTGGATCTCCGTCACCAGATCGCACCCGTCATCGATGGTGATGTGCGGCTTGGTGTCGATCACCGCGGTGATGAATCGGTAGTAGTCCTCTTTCGTCTCCCCTTTGTAGGCCCACACGAGAACGTTCTCTTCCTCGGCGAGTGCGGCGGCCACGTCATCCTGCGTGCTCAGCGGATTGCAGCCGGTGATCGCGACGTTCGCTCCACCCGCGACGAGCGTCCGGACGAGGATGCCGGTTTCCTTCGTCACGTGGAGTGCCATCCCGATGGTGAGCCCCTTGAACGGCTTCTCTTTCGCGAATCGGTCGCGGACGACGAGCAGGGCGCCCATGCGGCGTTCAGCAATCTCGAGATTAAGCTTTCCCTGCGGGGCCAAAGACGGATCTTTTACATAGGACATCGTGGAGGAGAGTAACACATTCGTTCCTCGTACGCTCGCCTCTGGCGAGCTACTCGGAATGACAAACGCATATTCAGCCAATCGCCTCGACACGAAAACGGCTCCGCCGTTTTCTACTCGGCGAACGCCGAGTAGCTCCTGCCGAAGCCAGGAGCGTATCGAGGCGTTATGAATACATCACCATTGTCATTCCGAGTAGTTCGCCGCGGAGCGGCGAACGTACGAGGAACCTTGTTACGGCAACTCAGGGAGCATTTCCCCATACGTCGTCTCCGCCCTGCTCAAGGCGTCATTCAAATCCAGGAAGTCGATTAGCGTTCCCTCCTGTTCAACAACAAATGATGCCAATGATGCCCCTAGCATTCCGCACTGCTTCAATGGCCACTTCGCGCTGAGTCCTGTGAGGAATCCCGCGCGCAGTGCGTCTCCTGCTCCGGTTGGGTTCACGAGCTTCTCCGGCGTGCACGCGGGCAGCACGATCGTCCCTTCCTTCTGCGAGTGGATCGTGAGACCGTCTTCGCCCTGCGTGATCACGAGAAGGGGATTGAGCTTCAGGAAAGCATCGACCGATATTCCGATCTTCCCGCTCAGGAGACTCCACTCGTACGCATTCACAATCACGCCGAAACTTCCTCTGATCGACGCCAGCATCTCGTCGCGGCTCAATCCGATGACGGCCTGTCCAGGGTCGAAGATCCACGGGAGTTGTACCTTCATCATCCATCGTGCTGCCTTTATCATGAGTGTTGGATTATGCGGACTGACGATACCCCAGCTCATCTCCTCGCGATCATCCGCAAGGTCTGGCCACGATCCATGCGCATCCGCGCCTGGATGAAAAAACGTGATCTGCCGCTCATCACTGTCCGTTCCGATGATCGCCGTTGCGGTCACATGCTTCTCGAGCATTTCTAAGCGATCGCAGAGAACACCGCGTTCCTCGAGCAGTGCGAGATATTCACCTCCGTCCTTCCCTACGGTTCCCACGAGCATCGGTTCCTGGTTCAGCAGCCGGAGATTCCACGCGATGTTGCTTGCGGTGCCCCCGTGATGGCGTGCGTAGTGAGGGCTGAAGAAGGAGACGGAGAGCCTGTCCAGGTCGCTGCCTTTCAGCGCATCCTTAAACGAGCCGTCGTACTGCAAAAGTACGTCGTATGCGATCGAACCTGTAACGAGGATCTTCATGCGGGAATATGGTATATCGAATGTTGAATATGGAATATCACATTCTATCTTCCACATACGACATTCCACATTCTCTTTCTAGCCGCTAAAATGCCTAATATGAAGATCGCTGTTGTAGGCACGGGTTATGTCGGTTTAGTCAGCGCCGCCTGTTTCGCGGAGCTGGGCCACCATGTCACCGGCGTCGATATCGACGCTGCGAAAGTGGAGAAGCTCAAGAAGGGGAAGAGTCCCATCTACGAACCGGGTCTCGAAGAGCTGATCCGGAAAGGCCTAGAGACCAAACTCCTTTCCTTCACGACCGATCTCGTCTCCGTCCTTCCCGCGGTTCAGATCGTCTTCTCCGCTGTCGCGACGCCGCAAGGAGAGAATCACCAGGCGGATCTCCACGCCATCTTCACCGTCGCCGAGACTGTGGCGAAGCACATCGATCACGATCTTCTCTTCGTGAACAAGTCGACTGTTCCCGTCGGAACGGGAAAGAAATGTGAAGAGAACATTGCCGATATTCTCAAGCGGCGCGACGTCGCACATCGTGTACTCGTCGTCAGTAATCCGGAATTTCTCCGTGAGGGTATGGCGGTCACTGATACATTGATGCCCGACCGGATCGTCGTCGGTATCAATGCCTCGGCTACACTCGGCACAGGCTCCCATGATCATGCCAGGAAAATCAT
Organism: uncultured Candidatus Peribacteria bacterium; assembly: GCA_964563915.1. Taxonomy (GTDB): domain Bacteria; phylum Patescibacteriota; class Gracilibacteria; order Peribacterales; family Peribacteraceae; genus JABFSS01. The sequence goes on from CAZLYW010000003.1 coordinate 5,799, forward strand.
GGAAGATCTGTACCGGCCGATCACGCGCGTGGGGAAACCGATGGTCTTCATGAATCGTGAGAGCGCAGAGATCGTGAAGTATGCGAGCAATGCGTTCCTCGCAACGAAGATCAGCTTCATCAACATGCTCACCGAACTCTGCGAGAAGACCGGCGCCAGTATCCGTGACGTCGCGACGGGCATGGGGCTCGATACCCGCATCGGGCCGCGGTTCCTCCACGCGGGTATCGGCTACGGCGGCAGTTGCTTCCCCAAGGACGTGAAGGCGCTCATGGCGACGGCGCAAGAACATCATCTCGATTTTGCCATCATCGAAGCGACCGACCGCATCAATAGCCGCCAGCGCCAGTGTTTCTTTGAGAAGATTCTCACGTCGCTTTCCAAGAAGTCTACGGTAGGCATCTGGGGACTCAGCTTCAAACCGAAGACCGATGACATGCGCGAGGCGCCGAGTCTCGACCTCATCCCGATGCTCCTGAATGCGGGACATTCCGTTCATGCATTCGATCCCGAAGCGATGGAGAATGCGAAGAAGCTGCTCCCGAAGGAAGTCACCTTCACGTCATCGGCGATAGAAGCCGCTCAGGGCGCTCAAGCAGTCGTCCTCCTCACCGAGTGGGACATCTTCCGCGGGGCGGACATGAGTGACCTGAAGAAGACGATGAAAGGGAAGGATCTCTGGGACGGGCGAAATGTGTATGAGCCGCAGGAGGTGCGGGAGGCGGGACTCACGTACCACGGAATTGGCATCAGGTGATGTCCATCAAATTTTTTTTGTCGATGCACCGGGGTGGACTGGCTTGATGATTGGCCCGCCGACTGTTCGCATGCCGATCCTGATTGGCGTGATTTTTTGATCAATCAACTTCTCAATTTCATTAATCAGCATCCAGTCATCTTCTGCTCGATTGGGATCAACCGCCGCGACGAACAGAATCGGACTTAGCGGTATCGGTTTCAGTCCGAGTTTCACCAATTGGTCTTGGATGTCCGTTGCTGCGGCTGCGATGACGTCATTGGGATGATCGCGTGTCTTCAGTCCCCGGTCTGCGATGTCCACGCAGAACGTGTATTCCCGTATACCGATGGCTGGCAGTTCCGCCTTCGCCATGGAACGGAACTGTCTGGCAAAGAGCGAGCACTGTCAATTTTTTTGCGATCAGGACTCTCTGTTCGGTGGTTCTTCTGCCGAAATCGGGTACAGTGGTTTTGTCATGAACATCTTTCTCACTGGTTGTGCCGGCTTCATCGGGTTCCACACCGCCCAGGCGCTCCTCGCTCGCGGCGACGATGTCGTTGGACTCGATAACATGAGTCCGTACTACGATCCGTCTCTCAAGGAGGCGCGGCTGAAGAAACTCGAGGGCAAAAAAAGGTTCACGTTCGTGCGTGGGAGCATTCTCGACCGTGCGACGGTGAAACAATGCATGAAAGGCTGCGACCGCGTCTGCCACCTCGCCGCGCTCGCGGGCGTCCGCTACTCCTTCGAGCATCCCGAGGAGTACATCGCGACGAACGTCAACGGATTCTTCGAGATGATCGACGAGGCGCGGATGCAGGAGATCCCCGGATTCATCTACGCGTCGAGTTCCTCGGTGTACGGCGGCAATACTACGCATCCGTCCAAGGAAACCGACCGCACTGATAACCCGCTCTCGCTCTACGGTATGACGAAGAAAGATAACGAGCTGATGGCGCACGTCTTCCATTCTCTCTACGGCATCCCGGTCACGGGTCTGCGCTTCTTCACCGTCTACGGACCGTACGGCCGCCCCGACATGGCGCTGTTCCTCTTCACCGACGCGCTTCTCCACAGCCGTCCGCTCCAGATCTTCGGCGAGGGCAAGATGCAGCGCGACTTCACGTACGTTGATGATGTCGTCGCGGGGATCACCGCGTCCATAGACAAAAATTATCCCGAAGAGATCTTCAATCTCGGGTGCGGACGGAAGGAGGAGCTTATGGAGTATGTGGCGACGATCGAGAAGGCGTGCGAGAAGGAGGGAAAGAAGGAATTCCTCCCCATGCAACCGGGCGACGTCCGTACAACCTCCGCCGACATCTCGCATGCGAAGGAGAAACTGGGGTTCAATCCCAAGACGATGATTCAGGAGGGGGTGCCGAAGTTTGTTGCGTGGTATCGGGAGTACTACGGCTTGTAAACATACATCATTTTCTCGCCCATGCCTCCACAGACAGATCCGGCAGCCTCCTCCACCCGCTCGTATCGAACATCGGCTCGCAGGGATTCAGGCAGACGATTGCGGCGGCATCCTTCGCAAATTCCGGACGGTACCGGCGAATTTCCTGTCGCGACTCGTACTGCCATTCATGCCCAAAGGTGCCGAAAATCAGGATGGATCCGGATGCCTTCGCGGCATCGATGGCCTGCATTGTTTCCCTCGCCGGCCCCGGCACTCTCGCCGGTTGGACGAACCAGGTGAAGATTGCGCTTGTGGAGATGAGGCAAGCGAGCAGAGGGAAGACGTGAGGATGGCGCCGCGCGTGGAATACCTTCCACAGTCCGCCGGCGAAGAGTGGGGTGAAGAGAATCGCGTAATACCTCGGCGTGATCGAGAAGAAAACGAAAACGCACATGAAGAGGAAAGCGAGGAGGAGCGGCCTGTCTCCTGAGCGTGACGAAGGACTGCACGCGACGATGCCCCATGTGCCGACGACGCTCGCGACGGCGGAACCGCCAATCAGCCACAACCTCCCGAATCCCATCGCCTGCGCTGCGAGGCCCGTTCCCATTCCTTCGTTGTGATGGACGACCATGATCGCGATGGCGATAGGATTGGTCAGTGTGTAGAGCGCGAGGAGCGCGACGGGCACGAAAATGTACAGCGCCGCTTCCTGGCGCGAACGTCCACCGCGTCGCAGCACGTCCCACACAAGAGGAAAGAGCAACACACCCGGATAGGACGTGAAGATCGTTGTGAGCCACCATAATCCAACGAGCGCAGGTCTTCGACTCGCGTCGTCGACCGGCCGCGTTCGCATCCAGAGAAAGACGAGCGTCTGCACGGCCAGAATCGGCGCCATCGTGATTGATCCTGCCTGCGTCAGCACGGCGGAGGAGAGCAGCCATCCCGCGCAGACCATGATCCGGTCTTCCAGGTGACCCTTCGACTTTGCCCCACTCCGCTCAGGGTTTGTCATATCCCACACCAGCCACACCGCTTGAATCATTAGACTCGCGAGCAGCAGCCTCCAGAGAAATTCCTGAAAGGCGAATTGCTCCGTCATCGACATCAATGACCGGATGAACGGCGGATGCGGGTAGGGGATGTTCAGGAGGTACTTCGCCTCGTCGGTGCGGACGCCGCCGAGTGCCTGCCAGTTGGCGAGCGTCACTGCGAGGAGTTCGAGAGCGCCGGCGATCGCCCATTCTTTCTTCAGTCGCATGGGTGGAGAGAGAAATCGGTAAGCGTGATCGTGTGGCACGTCTCGGGATCATTGCCGCGCAGGTGTTCACGGTGAATCAGTCGGATGCGATCATCTGCAACGTCGGTCACGAGCATGTCGGAGAGCAGCCATCCTTCACGTGCAGCGACTGTCGTCATTGCGGTCTTCGCGGCTTCGCGAGTGTGCGCGTTCGCAAAGAGTGGAAAGATCTTCCAGATACGGAAAAGGAAAATCATCCCCGGGATGAAGAGGATAAACAGGAAGAGCCGGTATTGGGAATGATGGTTCATCGGGTTACACATTCCACGTAAAAAGGCGCCCAATTGTATAGTTCCAGATCATCCCCACGAACGCGCCGATGGCGAGGCTGCCAATGGTCGCCATGCCGCTGCGAAAGAGGAAGGCGGTGATGGCGATGTTGGCGAGCGCCCCAAAGGCACAGACGACGTTGTACTTGGTAAACCCCGTCACGGCTCTCCATCCGCGCAACTTGGCGTACGAGAATGTCCATGCATTATTCAGCAGGAAGTTAAACATGATGGCGGCTTCGATGCCGGCGAGGAGCGGCGTCGAGAAGAGTCCGTACTGTGGAGACTCCCCGAGCAGCAGCGAAACGGTGAAGTACATCGAGAGGTTCACTGCAACGCCGAGTGCGCCGACGACGCAGTACTCAATGAACGTAAGGGGGATGAACCGCCCGACCGCGGCGTCGTAGAGGTACTCGAGGAATTCCAGCTGTACCCGCCGACTGAGCTTACTCTCGCCGTGCGTGCGCATGCCGAACGTGAAGGGGAGTTCCCGCACCGGCGTCTCCGACGGAATGTGGACGAGGAGATCGAGGAGGATTTTGAAGCCCATCGGGTTCAAACGCGGAAGAATAGCCTCGAAAATGTTCCTCTTCATTGCGAAGAAGCCGCTCATGGGGTCTGTGACTCTTACCGCGCAGAGTCGTATGGCGAGAGCGGTGGCAAGCTTGCTCATCGTATGGCGGCGCTCATCCCACTGGCCGACGCTCCCGCCGGCCACGTACCGCGAGCCGATCGCCAAGCCTGCTCCTCCCACGACGGCATCATGCAATTTCGGCAGCAGCTCCACATCGTGCTGGCCGTCGGCATCCATCACCGCGAGGACGTCACCTCTCGCCGCGAGGAATCCTTCGATGACGGCGGAGGAGAGACCTCGTCGCCCCACGCGGCGTACCACATGGACACGGTCATCCCGCGCCGCGATCTGCTGTGCGATCTTCCATGTCCCATCGGGAGAGTTATCATCGACAATGATGATTTCGTGCGACAGGTCATGGAGGACCGGTCGGAGCTTCTCCAGGAGCAGTGGAAGATTTTCGGATTCGTTGTAAGTGGGAAGGACGATGGAGAGCATCGGACGGTAGTCTATCGGAGATAATTTCCAATAGGTACTTTTCTGCGATACGCTACAGGAGATGAAAATCCTCGTTACAGGAAGTTCGGGCACCATCGGCACTCGCCTCTGCGAAACGCTTCTCCAGCGGAGTTACGATGTCGCGGGCATCGATTGGGTGAAGAACAAGTGGCAGCCCGCGGTGGATGCCATCACCACGCTGACCGATCTCCGGGACGGGGATGCGGTCAGCAGAATGGATTTCCCCGGTTTCGACATCCTCGTCCACCTGGCGGCCAATGCTCGCGTCTACGAGCTTGTTGAGGATCCCGCGCGGGCGCGCGACAACATGGTGACCACGTTCAACGTCCTCGAGTTCGCGCGGCAGAAGGGGATAAAAAAAGTTCTCTTCGCGTCGTCGCGGGAATGTTACGGCAATCTCCCTTCCCGCAGGTTCAAAGAGGAATTGGCGCGCATCGAGAACTGCGAGAGCCCGTACACGGCTAGCAAGATCGCGGGAGAAGCGCTCGTCGAGTCGTACACGCGCTGCTACGGGATCGATCACGTCATCCTGCGCTTCAGCAACGTCTACGGGATGTATGACGATAGCAACCGCGTCATGCCGCTCTTCATCCGCGCAATGCGAGGCAACGAACCGGTCGCGGTCTTCGGAGCCGAGAAGTGCCTCGATTTCACATACATCGATGACACCGTCGAGGGCATCATCTCCGCTGTCCTCAGATTCGATGCGGTGAAGAACCGGACGTTCAATCTCGCGTACGGGAAGGGGACGTACCTCCTCGATCTCGCGAAGAAGCTCAAACGGCTGCTCAAGAGCAAATCCGAAGTTTCCGTGAGCGAATCGCGCAGAGGCGAAGTAATCCACTACGTCGCCGATATTTCAAAAGCGAAAGAAGCCTTAGGGTACGAGCCGAAAGTATCGTTCCGCGACGGCATCCAGAAGTCGGTGGAGTGGTATACGAGGAATGCGTGATTACAGCTTCCTTTCTTCATGGTAAGCCGTTTCCAAATTTACATCCCACAAGTTGCTCTTATCCGTCCGCCCATCGACGATGTTATCGACCGCCATCATCGCGGTGAGCATGCTGTGGTCCTGGTTGTTGTAGCGGTGCATGCCGTTGCGACCGGCGAGGTAGAGGTTCGGGATCGTGTTCACGTAGTTGCGGACGACGTGCAGTTGCTCGTAACTGCCCCAATAGGCGGGATAGGCCTTGGGCATTCGTAGAACGCAGGCATCGAGGACATCGTCCTTCTTCAAAAATCCTATCTTCTCCATTTCGCCGATGCCGAGGTCGATCAGGTCCTGATCTGGTTGGATCCACAGGTCACCGCCCTCGTTCACGAAGTACTCCAGACCGATCCAGACGGTGTTGCGCCAGTCTTTGACCATGTACGGACTCCAGTTATTGAAGATCTGCACGCGCCCGACGCGTACCTCGCCCTCCTGAATGTAGATCCAGTTGTCCGGAACCCTTGTCGTAGGATGTTTTCCTCTCTCCTGCACGTGCAGCTTGCTCAGGAGTAACCCGACTGTCAGGAAGTCCCGGTATTGCAGTCCTTCCGCAACCTCGACGACCGATGTGGGCGCCCGCGGCGTCATCATGCCGATGAGGTGCTTGATCGGCATTGTGGAGAAGAACACATCGCAAGGAATTTCCTCGCGCACTCCGGTCTCCACATTCTCGATCGTCACTGACGTTACGCGGTTATCCGTCACATGAACGCCGGCAACGCGGGTCTTCATTCGGATCTCGCCGCCGCACGTCTTCACCTGGGTTGCAACGGTTTCCCACATCTGCCCCGGCCCGAACTTGGGATAGAAGAAGCGGGTGATGAGTGACGTCTCCCGCTCCTGTTGAGCTCTCGTGAAGTCGCTACTCAGGAGATCTTTCACGGCATGGACCACCGCGCGCTTGAGTGAGAGTCCTTTGATGCGTTGCGCTCCCCAGTCAGCGCGGATCTGATTGCAGGGGATCCCCCAGACTTTCTCGGTGTACTTCTCAAAGAAGGTTGTATAGAGGTGGCGCCCGAAGCGGTTGGTAAAGAAAGCGTCGAGATAGGTTTCATCCTTGAGTGGGAAGAGGTGTGCCTTGATGTAACTGAGTCCGATCAGGAACGTGTTCCACAACCCCAATCTCCGTGCAACCGTCACGGTGATGCCGATGGGGTACGGAAAGAAGTGTTTCCTATAGAAGATTCTGCTCAAACGCGGACGCTGTAACATAACTGCGTCTTCGCGTTCCGGGTCCGGCGCTTCGCGGTTGCGGGTTACGAGTTTCGAGGTACCCGCAACTCGTAACTTGGAACTCGCAACTTCATCACACTCGGAACATAAATACTTGATTACCGCGTCCGTTGCATACTCAATCTCATGCCCTTTGAGAGCAGTATCCGCCGCGGGCGCTCCTTGCCGCGGAAGGATGTTAAACCACCAATTCATCACCCGGTCGCTCTTACTGAAGAAGCGGTGACCGCCGATATCGATGCGGTTTCCCTTGTAGTTGTACGTTTGCGCGATGCCGCCGATGGCGACAGTCTCCTCACAGACGATCGGCTTGATGTCTGTGCGCGCAAGAAGCTCATATGCCGCGGTGAGGCCCGCTGGGCCGGCGCCGGCGATAACCGCGATTTTCATCCCCGGTAGTGTACAAGTCTCTTCATGAATTTCCCCGCCATCTTCAGCAATTCGCTGCGTCGTATTCTCCTCGCCAGGCTTTTCATCTCTCCGGCGGGGAGTGCGGCAATGAGGATCTTGAACGTGCGCAGACGATCAGTCCTTCCCGTGCCGCTGTCTTCGTTCTTCGCGGTCGCTCCGGCGGCATGGACACGGAACTCTCCGAGCTTCTCCGCGATCCACCATCCGTCCCGCAGCAGGAGGCAACGGATCCAGTACTCGGCGTCGAGGCCCTGCCGCATGTCTTCCAAAAATGGCCCCGCTTCTTGGATCATCGCTCTGCGCAGCACCACAAAGCTCGGCTCGCCGATCAGATTCGGACGCAGTCCGCGTTCGATCCAGTGTTTGAGAAATGTCGCGCAATGGATTCTCCCTTCATGCAGGACGGCGGTGCGCAGCGCTTCCACTTCCGCATAGATTCCCGTGTCTGCCGCAGCGGTCGTTGCTTCGATCCGGTACGAATGATTCGCTGCGGTGAATCCGAGCTCGGGGGTGTCCTGCAGAATCTTCACCGAGCGTTCTAGGTACTTCGGCTTCCAGAGATCATCTTGGAACAAGTAGGCGACAAAAGGAGCAGACCCCTTCCTTGTGGTCGCATTCCAGTTGCCGCCGATGCCGAGCCGTCCGTCGTTCTTAAAGAGCCTGATCCGCTGGTCATTCAAAAACGGTTCGGCGATCTTACGGATTTCCGCCTTAGACGCGTCGTCGTTGATGATCAGTTCCCAGTCGGTGAAGGTTTGCCTGAGTACCGAGTCGATCGCCTCACGGAGATGAGCGGGTTTGGGTTCGTAGGTGGGGAGGCAGATGCTGATGAGCGCCATGAGAGAAGAGTAGCACCTCATTCCTCGTACGCCCCGCACCTTCTGCGGAAGGCTGCGGGGCTACTCGGAATGACAAAATCATTGTAAACAGTGGCGCCTCGATATTCCGCGCAAAGCGCGGAATGACTCGGCTTCGCCGAGTGCCCTGAACTTTCCGCGGAAAGTTCAGGGCTATCGAGGCGCTTTCTCCTATAAAAAGCCTTTGTCATCCCGAGTAGCCGTCGCGGAGCGACGGCGTACGAGGGACTACTTACTTCAACTGCTTCCTCCGCCACTCCTCAATCTTCTGATGATGCCCGCTGCGGAACAGCGGGCGTACGAGGAACCTCATTCAATAATAACCTTTGCGTCTGTCTCCTCGTATGCTGACGGCGTACGAGGGACCTATTCCACAATGACTTTTGCATCGGCGATAACAACGCTATCCGGTCGCACAATCACCGGATTCAGGTCCAATTCCGTGATCCGCGGGTTTTCGCTCACGAGTCTGCTGACGCTCGCGATGATCTTCGCCAACGCGACGATGTCCGACTGTTTCTTGCCGCGTAGACCCAGCAGCATCTTCCAGCTGCGCAGTTCCTGTAGCATCGCGTAGGCATCCTCCTCATCAATCGGCGTGATGCGGAACGCCGTGTCGCGGAAGAGTTCGGTGTAGATGCCGCCGAGACCCGTCATCACCAAATGGCCGAAGTTCGCGTCCTTGATCGATCCGACGATGAACTCGTCGCCGGCGGGGAGGAACTGCTGAATCAGGACGCCGTTGATAACGATCTTCTCCGCAGGTCGTCCCTCGGCTGTCGCTCGGGATCCTGCACTGGTCGCGTTTGCCATGATCTCCGTGAATGCCGCGGCGACTTCTTTCCCGTCCTTCAGGTTCACTCTCACGCAGCCGATGTCGGTCTTATGGATGATCTGTGGAGAACTGATCTTGGCGACGACGGGGTAGCCGATCTGCTGTGCAAGTGTCGCGGCTTCATCTTCTGTATGAGCGAGGGCAGAGGAGGGGAGCGGAAGCCCATATTGTTCGAAGAGCTTGTGCGTGTTCTCTTCTGAAAGAAGACCGTGAGAAGTGGAAAATGGGAAATGGAAAGTGGAAAATGATTTTTGTTGGCGCGGATTTTCCATTTTCCATTTTCCATTCGGCGCGAGTGCGGCGAGGGCAGCTATCGCGCGTTCCGGCGTCGGGAAATTCGGAATGCCGTTCTCCTGGAGCAGCCGCACCGCGCTCGCGACGTTCTTCTCTCCCATGAAGCTCGTCACGATCGGCATCAAGGGGTAACGAGCGTGCACAGCGATGATCGCGCTGGCGATCTCGTCGCACGGGGTCATCACCTGCGGAGTCAGGAGCGCCGCGACGCCGTCGATGTTTGGATCTTTCGCGCAGGCGGTGACTGCGGCACTGTATCGGTCTGCAACGGCATCGCCGAGGACGTCAATAGGGTTCTTCACGCTCGCGGCCGGGGGTAGGAGGCGCTTCAGCGCCTCTCCGTTCTTCGATTCCAATTCAGTCAATACCAATTTTTCGCGTTCCGCGGCATCGGTCGCAAGAATGCCCGGACCCCCGGCATTCGTGATCACGGCGATGTTCGGTGTGAGGAGTGATGGTTGAGTCGGGAGCGTTCGCAGAAGATCGAGGAATTCGTCGGTCGTGCGCGCACGGTGGATGTCCGTCTGCGCGCAGACAGCGTCGATTGCGGCGTCGGATCCCGCGAGTGCGCCCGTATGGGAGGAGACCGCTTTCTTCCCGCGTTCAGATGTTCCTGATTTGATCAGCACGATCGGCTTCTTTGCGGAGACGCACCGCGCCACATCGAGAAACCTCCTGCCATCGACGATACTTTCGATGTACATACCGATCACACGCGTCTCTGAATCCTCTGCACAGAGTTCCAGGAAGTCGCATTCGTCCATCACCGCTTTGTTGCCCATACTGATGACCAACGAGAAATGCATCTGGAGCCCCGACGCAGAATCCAGAAGTGCGACGGCTAGCGCACCCGACTGACTCAGGAGCGCGATCGATCCTGCTTTCTCCAGATTCGGCGCGAAGGACGCGTTCATGCCGATCGATGGCCGGATCACGCCGAGGCAATTGGGTCCCACGAGGTCGATCTGATACTGTCGTGCGATCTTCTTCAGGTCTTCCTCAAGCGCATGACCCTCATCGGTTCCGGTTTCACCGAACCCGGCGCTGATCACTATGACTGTCTTCACACCTTTCTTTCCGCATTCTTTCAGAATTACAGGAACCGTCTTCCCCGGCGTGACGATCACCGCCATGTCGATCGTTCCATCAATCGCCGTGATGGAGGGTGAGACGATCAGTCCCAGAATTTCTCCGCCTTTCGGGTTCACCGGATAGAGTTTGCCTCTGAATCCCTGTGTCTGAATATTCTTCAAGACGATATGACCGATCTTCCCCTCCTCGGCCGAGGCGCCGATGACGGCGATGGAGGTGGGATGCAAAAGCGACATTCCTCTCATTATACAGAAAAAGACGCCTTTTCGGTATACTCCTCGCGTGTTGTCCCTGACCATCATTTACGCCTCGACGAGTGGCCATACCGAGTATGTCATTGGGGAACTGCAAAGATTCCTCTCGGAGAGCACGAAGAATCTCGTCGTAACGGTGAAGCGCGTGGAAACGGCGATGCCGGGAGATCTCTTCGCAGGTGATGTTCTCCTTCTTGCTTCGGGCACCTGGAACACCGGCGGGCCCGAAGGACAGCTCAATCCCCACATGCACGCGTTCGTCTACGGTCCGGCGAAGTCCGTCGATCTGAAAGGCAAACAAGTGGCAGTAATTGCACTTGGCGATGAACGGTACAAGTACACCGCGCGGGCGGGGAAGCATCTTCAACATTTTGTCCGCACGCACGGGGGACAACTCATAGAGCCGATGCTCAAGATCGTCAATGAGCCGTATGGACAAGAGGGGAAGATTCAAAAATGGGGCAAGGAATTTCTGAAATGGACACAACCTGAATTAAGAATTAAGAATAAGGAATTAAGAAAGTCACCAAAAACTTAATTCTTAATTCCTACTTCTTAATTCTTCTCCGTACAATCATTTCTCACTCCATCGTGACTCGAATATCACTGAAGATCGTCGGCGCACAAGGACAAGGGGTGAATTCCGTCGGAGAGATCTGTGCGAAGGGACTCAAGCGCGCGGGATACTGCGTGTTCGGGTACCGCGAGTATATGTCGCTCATTAAAGGAGGACATTCGAGTTACCAGCTCGATGTCAGCGATGAGAAGATTGAGAGTTCCGAGACGACCGTCCATGTCCTCGTCACGTTCAATCATCATGGCCTCGAGAAGAATCTGCAGGAAGTGAACGACGACGGCATCATCGTGCATCAGACGCCGGAGTGGACATTCTCGGCGAAAGACGAAGCAGCACTCAAGAAACGCAAGATTACCGTCCTGTATCTGCCAACCGAAGACATTCTGAAAACAATCAAAGGGAAGCCGATCTTGGGCAATGTCCTCATCACGTCGGTTGTTTGGAGCTTGCTCGGGCGCTCCGCCGACGATCTCAAAGCACTCGTGCGCGAGCAATTCGGGCACAAGGGGGAGGAGTTGGTGCAGCAGAATTTTCGAGCGATTGAAGAAGGGTTCAAATTTGTAAAATTCGTCAGCGGAGATTCCGGAATCTCCGCTGACATCAATCTTCCCAAACCTGATCCTAAATGGAGCAATCACCTGCTCCTCACGGGCAGCCAGGCGATGGGTCTCGGACTCATTCACGGCGGATGCCGCTTCTACGCCGGGTATCCGATGACACCGTCGTCGCCGCTTCTCACGTTCATCGCTGACATGCAGAACCGCACCGGCATGGTCGTCAAGCAAGCCGAAGACGAGATCACCGCTGCGCAGATGATGAGCGGGGCGATGTACATGGGCACGCGTGCGGCAACCGGCACCTCCGGCGGAGGGTTCGACTTGATGACCGAGACGCTCTCGCTCAACGGCCTGATCGAGAATCCCGCCGTCTTCATTCTCGCGCAGCGGCCGGGGCCAGCGACGGGACTCCCGACCTGGACCGCACAGGGTGATCTCCTGCTCGCAATCGGTTCCGCTCACGGCGAGTTCGCGCGTTGCGTCCTCTCCGTCAGCGATGCACAGGATTGCTTCCACTTGATGCCCGAGGCGTTTAACCTCGCCGAGGAATTCCAGACGCCAGTGATCGTCATGACGGACAAGCATACAGCAGAAGCACTATTCACCCAGGAGCAATACGATCAGATGAAGACGGAGATCCGCCGCGGCAACCTCATCACCGATCCGAAACGGTTACAGACACTCAAGAGCACAGATCGGTACGATCCTACTGCAAAAGATGGCATCTCCCTGCGGTGGTTGCCCGGAGCGGATGCGGTGACCTATTGCGCGCAAGGTGATGAGCACAATGCCGAAGGTGTGGTCGATGAAACATCACTCAACGCGATGGCCCAGATGCAGAAGAGGATGAAGAAAATGAATGCCCTGAAGCGGGTGCTTCCTGAACCGGAGCTCTGGCAATTGGCTGGTGGCAAGTGGCAGGTGGCAAGTGGCAACCCAGCGATGGATCTCCTGGTGGTGAGTTGGGGCAGTAATAGAGGAGTGATTCTCGATGCGATCGCGGCCCTCACCCCTAGCTCCTCTCCCATAAATGGGAGAGGGGGGGTCGGTTATCTCCACTACACGTATCTCTGGCCGATGAAGACGGAGAAACTTCAGAAGCTGATGTCAAAAGCCAAGCGAACTGTCCTCATCGAGTGCAACCATCAGGGCCAGCTCGGCATGGTGATCAAGATGGCGTCGGGGATTGATATCAAAGAGAAAATTCTGAAGTACGACGGGCGACCATTTTTCTTTGATGAATTGCAAAACATATTCTTAAAGATTCCGAAGACTCCTCCCATCTCATGAAAATCTCTCTCGAAAGCAACGGCCCCTCCATGCAGGACTATCACTGCTCCACGCAATGTACATGGTGCGACGGCTGCGGCGACTACGGCATCTGGACGGCGATGAAGCGCGCGCTCGTGGAACTGAGGGTCGCTCCTCATCAGGTTTGCCTGTGTTTCGACGTCGGTTGCCACGGGAACGGTTCGGATAAGCTGACCGGCTACCGCTTCCATGGCCTCCACGGCCGTGTTATCCCATTCGCGGTCGCCGCGAAGCTCAGCAACATGAAGATCCCCATCATCGCCTTCGGCGGAGACGGCGCAAGCTTCAGTGAAGGCGTCGGGCACTTCATCCACGGCATCCGCAGCAACTACCCGATCACATTCATCCTGCACAACAATGCCAACTATGGCCTCACACTTGGTCAAGCGAGCTCGCTCACGTGGCAGGGGCAGCCGATGAATTCATCGCCGAATGGAATCCCCGAGCATACGCTCAACTCGATGGACCTGGTTTTCTCGCTCGAGCCGACCTTCGTCGCACGAGGGTTCAGCGGCAACATCCCGCAGCTCACGCAGATCTTCAAAGCCGCGATCGAACATCAGAAGTACGGCTTCGCGTTCGTCGACGTCCTCCAGGCCTGTCCCACCTACAATCATTTCGCGACGCATCAGTACCTCCTCGAGCGCTGTTACGATGCGAACGCCGAAGGGCATGATCCTCATTGCAGCGCCGAGGAAGGGCGCTCCGTGGCTTTGGATACTTCACAGAGAATCGCGACGGGAATTCTCTTCCAGCGCGAAGATGTTCCGAGCTTCTACGACCGGTTACTGCCGCGAAAGGACAAGAAGACGGCGCTCGTCGAAGAAGTGAAGATCGTCGATGTGGGGGAATTTATGAAAGAGTTGGCATGGTGAGACGGTCTTTCCTTATTGTACGATATACATATGCGAATCGATGTCCTGACGCTTTTCCCGGCGATGTTCCAGGGTCCTCTGACTGAGAGCATCCTGCAGCGCGCGAAAGAGAAGCAACTACTGGAAGTGCAACTTCACGATCTGCGACAATGGGGCTTGGGAACATACAAGCAGATCGATGACAGTCCGTATGGGGGAGGGGCGGGGATGGTGATGAGGCCGGATGTGGTGGTGGCTGCGATTGAGGAGGTGAGTGGACGACAGAGCTCCTCATTTCCTGCCCTCACCCCCCAGCCCCCTCTCCCGCCCTTCGACTTCGCTCAGGGTAAACAAGCGGGAGAGGGGGGGCAGCCTCACCGAATATATTTCTCTCCGCGAGGCAAGAAGCTCACACAAGTGAAAGTAGAGCAGTTATTCAGGAAGGAGCATCTTCTTTTATTGTGCGGCCACTACGAAGGAATTGACCAGCGGGTGATCGACGGGTGGATCGATGAAGAGATTTCGATCGGCGATTACGTGCTCACGGGGGGAGAGCTGCCCGCGATGGTCCTGATTGATGCCGTGGCGCGCCAGTTGCCCGGAGTGCTCGGGAAAGATGAATCTACACACGAAGAAAGCTTTTCGAAGTCGCTGAAACGGAAAAAAGAGTATCCGCACTACACGCGGCCGGAGGAATTCAGAGGCATGAAGGTTCCGGACGTTCTCCTGAGCGGGCATCATCAGAAGATTGAGGAGTGGCGGAGGAAGCAGTTGAAGTAAGTAGTCCCTCGTACGCCGTCGCTCCGCGACGGCTACTCGGGATGACAAAGGCTTTTTATAGGAGAAAGCGCCTCGATAGCCCTGAACTTTCCGCGGAAAGTTCAGGGCACTCGGCGAAGCCGAGTCATTCCGCGCTTTGCGCGGAATATCGAGGCGCCACTGTTTACAATGATTTTGTCATTCCGAGTAGCCCCGCAGCCTTCCGCAGAAGGTGCGGGGCGTACGAGGAACCCCTGGCGCGCGATCACCCAGTATGCTGTTTGTGTTATTGTTGTTCCATGGCAGTCAGGACTATCACCGTTCGCGTTCATCCCCACACCAAGAGGTCGAAGCTGCGGGAGAAAATGGCTGATGGGAGCCTCAAAATAGATATTGCAGCACCGGCGGATGACGGAAAGGCAAACGAAAAACTTGTCCGGTTTCTTGCGCAGGAATTCAGCGTCCCAGTCAGTCACATTGAGATTCTCTCCGGACAGAAAAGTCGGAAGAAGATTCTCAGGATCACTTCGACCTGATCCAACCGCGCAGATCCGCATAGCTCGGCAAACCGATTTTCTTTTCTCCTTCGAGCATGAACGTGGGAATCAACGTCACGGCGTGTTCCTGAATGAGTGCCTTCTGCTGTTCCAGGAGATTTTTCGTTTCCTTCGCATCGAGACATGTCGCGAATTGCTTCGCCGGCAGTTCGATCTTCTTCGCAAGCGCGAGAAGGGATTTGCGATCACGCAGTTTCGCATTGCGCATGGCTTCATGCATCGCCTGACCTTTCTCTAGGGCCGTTGCACAGAGGAGAGCCGAAGACTCGAGTGCCGAGTTCGGATGTTTCTTCAACGGCACGATCATGAATTGGACGCGCAGTTTCCCGCTCACCATAAAATCGCTCTCCAATGACGGCAGCATGTCGCGCATGAATTCTTCGCAGTAGTCGCAAGAATAATTGGTCAAGACGATAAGGAGCAGGGGGGCGTCGGCTCTCCCGATCTCGAGTACGCCTCTCGCGGCGAAGCGCTCCGCAAGCGCGCCCGTTCCCGTTGCCGCTGATGAGGACGACAGTTCCTCGATTTCAACGGGAATTTCAATTGGTACGGCAGAGGAATACGGGGAATGAGAAACACTAGGGGAATTGGAGGAATGAGACGGGCGTTCCAGCGGAGGTTTTTCACGTGGAAGAGGAACGCATGCACTCAAAAGCATGAACGCCGCCAGCAGGGAGGAGATTGTTCCCATCGGTGATAGTCTGCTGTCCATGGCCGCCCGCGTCCACCTCCTCGGCGTTCCCATTGATGCGGTGACGATGCAGCAGGCATTGGAGCAAATTCGCGGATTTCTTGAAGGAAGCGAACCCAAACACGTGATGACGCCGAACAACGAAATGCTCGTCGAGTCGACGAAGAATCCGCGATTCAGGGAAATTCTCCAAAAAAGTGCACTCAATCTCCCCGACAGCCAAGGCCTGCTCCTCGCCGCGCGATGGACGGGGCAAAAACTCCCAGAGCGCGTGACGGGTGTTGATACAGTACAAGCCCTCTGCCAAGAGTTGGATGAACGCTGTCCAGTGTTTCTTCTTGGAGCGGGGGGGGGAGTGGCGGAGAAAGCCGCGTCGGTTCTCCAGTCGCGCAATGCTCAACTGAACGTGGTCGGCATCTTCAGCGGGAATCCACGATTCGAATATTCTCAAGACATCATCAATGGTATCAATGCCTCCAAACCAAATCTGCTCCTGGTGGCCTTCGGATCGCCCCAGCAAGATCTGTGGATCGATGAACACCTTCCGAAGATGTCTTCCGTGAGAGTCGCGATGGGCGTCGGCGGGACGTTCGACTTCATCGCCGGCGTTCGTACACGCGCGCCGACGTTCATCCGGAGAATGGGATTGGAGTGGCTGTGGAGGTTCGTTCAAGAACTGTCGCGGTGGAAGCGCATGTGGCGGGCCGTGATCGTGTTCCCGTGGCTCATTTATAAATATTCTTCTGAGAACTTGTAGTGAGCGAAGCGAACTATTCGTGGAGCGTGACTGTATCCTGCACGAACCACTCGGTTTCGCCTCTCTTCAACCGGATCAACTTCGGACCGTTGTTCGTTTCCACCAGGAATTCCTGTGTGTCGACACCCGCTTTCACGAGTGTCACTTCGCTGATCTCTTCCTCAGGCAGGAGCAGCATCACGGCGAGGCTGCCATCGTCGGCCGTCAGTGCGCCGCGCAGGTTCACGGTCGCGCGACCGAGGGTGGCCGCAAGCGCGACGATGAACAGGCTCAAGAGCACCGCCCACGTTATCGTGTGCACGTACCGGAAGCGAGAGACGAAGGCAAAGTCCATATGTGTGTGTTTGTTGCATTATACAGCACCTGCTAGGATCAGTCCATGGGTACGCTCGTCCTTGTACGTCACCCTTCGACAAGCTCAGGGTGACTCGGAGATATCCCTATTCTGCCACACTCTATGTCAGTACTCGTCCTTGTACGTCATGGCCAATCACAGTGGAATCTCGAGAATCGGTTCACGGGATGGACGGACGTTCCTCTGACGGCTCAGGGAGAGAAGGATGCGGCGACCTGCGCGAAATCTCTCGCGGAATTCCGCTTCAACTGTGGGTACACATCGCGTCTCATCCGAGCGCAGAGGACGCTCGACATCATTCTCAGAACTCTCGGGCAGGAGACGATTCCCATCGACCGCGATTCCGCTTTGAACGAACGGCACTACGGCGATCTCCAGGGGCTCAATAAGGCCGAGACCGCGGCGAAGTACGGTCAGGAAAAAGTACTTCTCTGGCGTCGCAGCTATATGACGCGACCTCCCAATGGCGAGAGTATCGCAGATGTCGGATATCGCGTCTTGCCGTTCCTCCGCTGGACGATCCTGCCCGAGGTCTACGCCGGGAAGGACGTCCTCATAGCAGCCTCGGGCAACAGCATGCGTCCGATCATCAAATGGTTCGACAATCTCGATGACGAAACCGCCGCCACGATGGAAGTCGGCCTCTGCACGCCGTACATCTACACATTCGATGGCGAAACACTCGCGAAACGTGAGGTGCGCCAGGTTCCGGGAATCGTGACGAAGGGAGCATCGCAGACGGAAACGACGGTGAAGAAGGGGAGGGTGTAAGACGTGCCGATGACGACAGAGAGATACCCACGAACCAGCCCAGCACCAGATTTTCTCGGTGCGGGGCGATGCGGGGAGCTGCACTCATTCCTCGTCCTTCGGCGGTTCCCAGCGGCTTCTTCCGTTTGATAGGAGACGCAGCCATCGGTAGGAGCGGCTCACCTGTTAGCGGCTCTGGCTGCTGATCTCGTTCAGTACCTTGTTGAAGTCTGCGACGGGTTCTCGTTCCCAGTGTTCATCGAGGATCCTGATGTCGGGGATTGTGCTCAGTTTCCGACAGGTATCTGCTCGTTCGCCGCCACGAATGGTGATCTGATTTCCATGTCTCAAAGCTACCGTCACTGCGTTCCCGAGCATTGCCAAGATTCTCTCTCTCACCTTCTCGTAGCGCATGCGGAGTCTCTTCTCCATGAGCTGTCCGTCCGCGGGAATGTCACCGGTCCAGAAGAGTATGTCGATCGTGGTTGCTGTATTCTTCATTGGTTGTGGACCTTAGAAGACATTCTCTGCGGCTGCAAGCATTCCGCTCTGTCCTCTTCCCAGGTATGCTGTCTGCATGGAGGAGATTTCCTTTGCCAGAGCCACATTTTTTGACGACGTCGCGTCGCAGCCACATCGGCACGTCCACCTTATCCTCATCGCGACGAAGCCCGACATCATCAAGCAGGTTCCTCTCTATAAAGAGCTGCAGAAGCGCGGGCACTGCGTCGTGCTCGGGCACACCGGACAGCACTACGACGAGAACCTGAGCGGTGGGATGCTCAAAGAATTCGAGGTATCGCCGGATTTCAACTTGAACGTTCGCGGGCACATGTACGAGGTCGTGAGCCAGATCATCGGGCGACTGGGGTATGTCATCGATGAGCTCAAAAAACGCGGAAAGATCGTCATCCCTTACGTGCATGGAGATACCACGACGGCGATGGCGGCTTCGAACTCTGGTTTCTGTCATGGTTTTGCTTCAGTCCATGTTGAAGCCGGTATTAGGACGCTCACTCCGAACCACGGCAGTTTCGGGTTTCGGGTTGCGGGTTTCGAGACTCAAAAATGGTATGAGTATCTTCAAAAGAGAGAGAACTGGGAACGCGGTTCCCTCGAGCCCTACCCGGAACAATTCAACACGCGTTGCAGTGAGGCTGCGACGGGGATTCACCTTGCTCCCGTCGAGCTCGATCGTGAGTTCATGCTCAGTGAGGGATTCCCGAATGACCGGATCTTCGTCGTCGGCAATTCTGTGGTCGATGCCACCGAAGAAGCACTGTCGAGAATTCCACAGTCGAAAATCTTCGAGAGGCATCCAGAACTGACAGATGGAGACTTCGTCCGCTTCTGCATCCATCGACGGGAAAACTGCGTCAGCGAGCGGCGGTTTCGCGCGATCTACGGAGCGATGAAGTCATTGATTGAAGACGGAAGGAAGGTGCTGCTGATTTCCATGATCCAGACGGAGGCGGCATTCAAGCGGTTCGGTTTGGAGGAAGGAGTGAAGGCACTCGCGAAGAAGCACAAGAATTTCGTCTACTCGCCCGTGTGGGCCGAGTACGTCGACGTGGTCACCGCGATGAGCAAGGCGGCTGTCTGCGCGACGGATTCGGGATCGATGCAGGAGGAAATGAACGTGATGGGCATTCCCTGCGTCACGCTCCGCTTCGGCAGTGACCGCAGCGAGTCGATCCTCTGCGGCGGCAACATCATCGCGCCGCCGGTGGATGCCGCGCTCATCAAGAAGATCATTGAGTTTGCGTGGGATAATCAGCAAATGCGCAAAGTGCCGAAGATCTACGGGAAGGATGTTTCGAAGAAGTGTATTGATGCGGTGGAGAAGGTGCTAAAGGAAGGGGATCCCTTCCGTACAGAGGAAGACAGATTGAAGCTATAGGACGAAGAGTAATAGAATAAGAGAGTAATAGGGACTTTCGCGGAAGGTCAGCGAGGGAACTCTTGTCTGTGGTTCCTCTTATTCTCTTACTCTATTATTCTCGTGTTCTATGCCTTGGTTGCGAGAGAAACTCACGCTCGTCCTGATTGTGGTGCTTCCGTTCCACGCCCTCTTCGTTACCGTGGGAACGAAGCTGCTGCTCGGACTAGGACATCCGCCCATGCCGATGTTAGCCGTTTGGAAGGAAGCGTTGCTTGCGATGATTCTTCTGATCGCAGCTTTAGAATTTCTGCGTAAGCCTTCCTTCAATATCGATCGTATCGACGGTCTCATCGTCGCGCTGTTTGCAATCGCATTGGCTCTTCCGAAAACAAATTTCCTCTTCGGATTCAAATACGATTTCATTCCGCTTATCGCGTTCCTCATGCTCCGACGCGTATCGTGGTCCGATCAGTTCAAGACACGCGCCGAAGGCGCGCTCCTGTTCGTTGGTGGAATCGTGGCCGCGTACGGCATTCTCACATTCTTTTTGCCGACAAGTTTCTTCACTGCGCTCGGTTATTCGGAAGCTCATTCGCTCTATCTCCCCAACGGGCCGCTCGCGGCGTTCCAGCAGATCAGCGAAACGGGAATCCGGAGGATCCAGAGCACGATGAGCGGGCCAAACCAACTTGGGATATGGTTGTTGATTCCATTGAGCGTATGTGCAGTGAGAATTGCGAATGAAAAGTTACAAGTGAATCCTTCGGCAAGCTCAGGAGAAAAATATCGGGCCGCAACTTTTCACTATTCACTATTCACTATTCTCTGCATTGCGCTTGCTCTGACTTTCTCGCGTTCGGCGTGGATTGCGGCCTTCGTGATCGGATGTGTTATTGCTTGGAAAGCCCTTCCAAAAAAAATCTTCGCGTCTGGCGTTGGAGTGATCTTCATTCTCGCGATTATCGCGTCGCTGCTGCTCCCGTCGGTCTTCATTCGTAGGATCTCACTGACGGGTCACATGGATCGCCCTTTGCAGGCCATCCGGATGATCATGGAGCATCCTCTGGGTCTGGGACTCGGGGCTGCAGGTCCCGCAGCGAATCGCACGCATGGGCCGTGCGTGTTTTTAGAAGAAGGATCGGATTTCTCTTGGGCGCAGGGGAGTCCGGATCTATGCGTCTTCGTGGGGAAGACGCAGGTGCAACCAGCAGGTCAACAATGTGATTGCCCGCTTGTACCTGAAAACTGGTATCTCCAAGTCGGCGTTGAACTCGGTGTACTCGGTTTCATTCTCTACATGATACTCACCGGTTTGGTATTAAAAAAATTAATGGGTGTAGGGGCGCAACATGTTGCGCCCCTACAGGGATTCCTCATCTTTTTAGGTGTCTCTATCGCCGCCCTCTTCCTTCATGCCTGGGAAGATACCGCGGTGGTATACACGGCGTGGGTGCTTCTTGCGATGTATCTCACGCCAATAGAGCAAAGAGTTTTTTCCAGGATTCCCGGAAGGTGAACGATTGCAAGATCATCCAACTAAGAGCAATGCGTTCATCAAATTGCGGATTTCTGGTCATAATCCTCCGGAATTGTTCGAGGTACTCTTGTTCCAACTGCCGAATTCGCGTTTCTTCCGCATGAATATCATCGAGTGTATGGCGCTGCTGATGATACGCCCGTATGGAGAAGCCGACCGGCAATTTTTTCGATTGATCTTTAGCGCTCACCATTTCCTCCGAAATGTCGCTCATACTCATTCTTAACATTAACCTCTGAACACTGACCCTGCGTTCGAGCGTCGATGCATCCGTGAGATCTGCAATTCGTCGCCAACGATCCGCGATGTCGCTGATGATGCTCTGATGTGGTGGTGGGTTCTGTTGTTCTATATTCTGTATATGAGTGTGTATGACACTATTGGCAACAATTTGCTGTTGAAGATGCCTTGCATGAGTATACGTTTCTGAAAGTTTGAATGCCAAATCTGCTTTGGTATTGAATGGAAACAGTCGGGCATAACGCTTATGCCGGTATCGTTGCTCACGGAGAAGATTTTCTGGGATCGTGGCGAGGCATTCAAATTTCATTTTGCCTGGCAGGAGAGAAAATACCTTTCCCAATTCATCATCCAGTACTGAAGCTCGAAATATTCGTCCGGCATTCACGGCGTCAGGTTTCCCTCTCGCAGCGCTGACTTCGGCGGCACGCGCATCATCCGAGAGGATCATCGTTTCTGTACAGAGATGATCGATGGCGGCCGGCAGCGATGGCAAGTTTGCCGTCATTTTCGTGGCTCACTACACTACTCCTATGGAAGCCTCTGTCCATCCCGGCAGTATCGTCATCCTCGACTTCGGCGGACAGTACGCGCACTTGATTGCTAATCGCGTCCGGCGGCTCGGGGCGTATTCAGAGATTCGTGTTGCAGGAACTTCGGCAAGGGAACTCAAAGGCGCGGCGGGCATCATTCTCTCCGGTGGGCCGCAGAGTGTGTACGATAAGAAGAGTCCGCAAGCGGATCACGGCATTTTCGAACTCGGGATTCCCATCCTCGGTCTCTGCTACGGGCACCAGTGGCTCGCGCATGCGCTCAGCGGCAAGGTCAGTCCGGGCAAGACGAAGGAGTATGGTTCGACTCCGCTCACCATACACTCCTCCTCAGCTCTGTTTCGCGGATTGCCGGAATCACTCACCGTATGGATGTCACATGGGGACGAGGTGACGGTCCTACCGAAGGGTTTCACGGTCACGGCAAAATCTCCCGTCTGCGCGGTTGCCGCGATGGCCAACGAGAGCAGGCAGATCTACGGGCTGCAGTTCCACATCGAAGTGACGCACACGGAGCACGGGATGGAAATGCTGAAGAAATTCGTCGAGCTCTGTCGGCCGGCACCGTGGAAGATCGATTCCTTCGTTGAGCATATCGGCAGGGAGATGAAGAAGGAGGTGGGTAAAAAGAAAGTATTCATGCTCGTCTCCGGCGGCGTCGATTCCACCGTCGCGTTCACCCTCCTGAATACAGTGCTGGGCCCCAAGAGAGTGCAGGGCCTCCTCGTCGATACGGGGTTGATGCGGAAAGACGAAATCCAGCATATTCAATCATCTTTCAAGAAATTGAAGATCAAGAATCTTCATATCGAGGACGCGTCGGAGGAGTTCTTCAAAAATTTGAAAGGCGTGACCGATCCCGAAGAGAAGAGGAAGATCATTGGGCGGACGTTCCTGGATGTCCAAGCGCGGGTATCCAAGAAGATGGGTTTATCAGATTCAGGTCCCTCGGCTCCTCCTCGGTTCGCTTCGCTCACTCGGAGTCGCTCGGGACAATCGCCGCGCGGCGGCGATTGGCTCCTGGGCCAGGGGACGATCTATCCGGATACCATCGAAACGGGAGGAACACGCCATGCCGATCAGATCAAAACGCACCACAACCGAGTCGATGCGGTGCAGAAGATGATCACAGCGGGGCAGATCATCGAGCCGCTCAAGGAACTCTACAAGGATGAAGTGCGCATGCTCGGCGAAGAACTGGGGTTACCGCGTGAGCTTGTGTGGCGACATCCGTTTCCGGGACCCGGTCTCGGCGTGAGGATTCTCTGTGCGGCGTCCGCGGGCTCGCCTTCGGCGGGCTCGGGCTCGGGCTCGGACGTTGGAAAGCAGATTTCCGTTCCATATCATGTTCTTCCGGTCCGATCTGTCGGCGTTCAAGGCGATGGCAGGACGTACCGGCATGCGATTGCGCTGTTCTCAAGGCACCCATGTAGAGTCACGCCGGAGCATAAGGCTCTCGCAACGGTGATTCCAAATACCAACAAGGAAATCAACCGCGTTCTCCTGTGCACGTCGCACGATCGACCGGTCGAATTTCACTTCACCCCGGGTGCCATCACTCGCGAGCGTGCCGATCTCCTGCGCGAGGCGGATACCATTGCCCAGGAGGAAATGCGCGCGGCGGATCTCTACGGAGTGATCTGGCAGTTCCCCGTCGTGCTCCTTCCTTTCGGCTCCAAGAAAGGAGAGCAGTCCATCGTGCTGCGTCCGATCGTCTCCGTTGATGCGATGACGGCGAATGCCTATCTTCTCGAAGAGTCCATTCTCGAAACTATCACACAGCGGCTGCTCGGCTTGAAAGGGATTGATACGGTGTTTTTGGATCTCACCAACAAACCCCCTGGCACAATCGAGTGGGAGTGACCATTCGACAAAGCGCGGCTGCTTGTTTACACTGAGCAAATCTTCGACGTCATATCGGCAGTATACGCAGGTGTGCGCCGAGCGCGAACGCGCTACACTTCGTACTCTCATGGACCAACAACTTCCGGAGGAGGAACTCCAGCGGCTCGTGGCACTCGCACAGGACGGCGATACGGATGCGTTCGAAAACTTGTACCTGCAATTCTTCCTGCCCATCTACCGGTACACGGCATTCCGCATAGACGCCTCTGCGGCAGAGGATGTCGTTGCCGACGTTTTCGTGAAGGCGTGGGAGAAGCTCCACAAGTATAAGCCGCAAAAAGGGATTCCCTTCGGCGCGTGGCTCTTCCGCATCGCCCGCCACACAGTGATCGACGCGTACCGACGAGACCGCGACTTCGAAGAAGTCTCGGAGGATCTCGCCGATCCCGATGTGCTCAACCGTGCGGATGCCAGTGTACGGAATGCCGATGTCTTGCGCATCGTCCGCAAAGCCCTGGACCAGCTCCCTCGACGATATCGGGAGATTCTGACCTTGTCCTACATCGCCGAACTGCCCCACTATGAGGTCGCTCGGGTGCTCCGGATGACCGAGGGAGGGGTGCGGATCCTGAAATTCCGGGCTCTACGCAAGTTGGAATCCCTCTTGCCCCCCGATATCCACGACCGTTCTCCCTGAATTAGAGAATTATTCGTAACAGAAGCCCGAATTCCACGTTTTCCCCACTGTACAGAATGTCTCTCCCCACCTCTCCCTCACCGCCTCCATCAGGTTCCGAGCAGTTCCTCCGGCAGGCACGCTCCAATCTCGCACCTGCCGCGGGAGCAGAGGCGAGAGTCCGCCAGCACGTTCGGTGTCATCTCCGGGGGCCAGGGGCTTCCCTATTTTTCGCGCACGTTCGTGACGCGTTGACGCCAGACGACACGCTGCTCGCACGTCTGTGGTTGACGGTGCGTCGCTCCATCGATCCCATGAGCCTCTCCCTGTGGAAGCACCTGCGCGATGTTCTTCTGCCGTCACCCGCCGTGCGCGCACTCCTCTGGAATCGTCTGACGGTCCGTCTCGAACCTTCCTACGCCCGCGTCGTCATATCAAGGCCGGTCAAGTGGGTCGCGGCATTCGCACTGGTGGTCCTCGTCGTTCGCATCAGTCCACTCTTGTTCCTCGCTCCCGCGTCGATCGCCGAATCTCCCGTCCTCGTCTTCTCCACGCGCGGCAACGCCGAGGTATTGCTTGGATCTCTCTGGCAGCCGATGCGCAGCGAACTGATCCTACGGACGCAGGCGAAGCTGCAGACGCAAGAAGGAGAAGTGACCATTGTTGCCCACGACGACGCCGTCTTCCGTCTGGCTCCCCATACCCGGGTCTCGTTCCTCGATCTCTCCGATCGCCCCGAAGTCTCCAAGCAGGAAACAACGCTCGTTCTCGAAGAAGGTACTCTCTGGGTGCTCGGTCTCGTCCCCAAACACATCCGCGGCATCACCGTCGTGACGGCGCAGGGACGCATTGTCGTTCACGAAGGCAGTGTCTCCGTGTCGCAAGCTGGACCCGACGTCGCCGTGCGCGTCTTCAACCGCAGTGCCGTCGTAGCGCGGCACGGGAAGAAGATGTCCATCGTTGCTGGCGAGCAAGCCGCCCTACCTGCCGGCCGATCTGGGACAAAAGACGGCGCACTCGTCACGACGGCGATGGCCCCCGTGCAATTCCAGGAACTCTGGGCAGCGACAAACCTCAGTCGCGACGCCGCTCACCAGCGGGAGATCGCGCAGCTGCAGCAGGAGCGCCGCGCGGCGAGCGCCGGAATTTTGCCGGGCACCACGCTGTACGGTGTCAAACGACTCGCGGAGAAAGTTGACGTGCTCCTCTCATTCAGTGCCGACGAGCGAGCGCGAAAACTTGTGACACAGGCGAACACGCGCCTCAACGAGGCCGCGGCGATGCTCCAGACCGGTGCTTCGTCAGGCTCAGCACAAGCTGCCGAGAACGCGTTGCAGGAGTACAAAGACACGCTCCTCCAGGTCGCGAGCGGATCGGGCGGCAGCTCCGTGATCCGGTCGCTCCTCCAGAAGGAAGTTGTCGAGGGCGCCCCCGCGACCGTTGCAGCCGCGCTCCCTGGCGATGACGCCTACGCGCTCAAGCAAGCCGTCGATGCAGCGATTGCCGCACTGCCGGCCGCGACCGTCGAGAGCAAGCCGGATCTGGAGAACGCGGCGCTCCTCGACCAGCTCGTCGTCGTAAAACGCCAGGCGGAGGAGGGCGACATGGCACTTGCCAGAGAGAATCTCTCCGCGCTCACCGACTCGCTCGCGTCTCTCGAGAACCCCGGCGCGCTCGCGATCGTCCCTTCGGACGTCCGCGACGAAGCAAAAGCGATGGCCGACCACGTCACGGCGGTGATCGAAGGACCTGCGCAGGGCATTGAGCTCAGTCTCGGCGTTCCCGAGAAACCCTTCATCGAACCGCAGCATCCCGCCCGCTCTGTGGTCTTCCGTTCCCTGAGCTCCGCTCAAGTGGCGGCAAAGGCCCAGGAGATCCGCGGTCGTATCTTCGTCTTCGGCACCAAGAAGGCCCGCTACGATGCACTCGAGGATCAGCTGAGTCTCCTCATCCGGCACCCCGATCGCGGGCGCATCCTGCGTGAGCTCTCGAAGGTCTTGCCCCGAGACGGGCTCGCGCAGCGGGTGGTGCGCGAAATCCAGACCGTGAATATCGAAGTCCAGGAGGTGACGGCGAGCGGGGGTACTGCGGCGGGGACGTACTAAACGTCATCCATTGATACATTCAGCGCTCCCGCCTTCGCCAAAGGCTTCGGTGGGCAAGCCGCGCTGAATTACTCGGGATGACAAAGCTTGATTCATCATGGCAACCTCACTACCCTGCCCACACTGTGGGCATGTACTCCATCACCGACCTCAAGCCCGGCCGTGCTGTCACTCTCGACGGCGAGCCGTTCCTCGTCGTCGAGTCGCAGTTTGGACGTAAGAGCCAGAGCAAGGCGAACATGCAGTGCAAGCTCAAGAACCTCAAGACGGGCCAGGTGATGGCGAGGAACTTTCAGGGAGCGGAAAAGATCGAACCGGCGGACGTCGGGTTCCGGCATGTCCAATACCTGTACCCCTCGTCCCCGCTCGGGGCAGGCTCCGGACCACGTGATTTCACTTTCATGGATTTGGAAACCTACGACCAATTCGCTCTTGCAGAAGATGACCTGGGTGACCAGGTCGGGTATCTCGTCGAGGGCATGGAGGTCGACGCGCTGATGTACGACGAGAAGCCCATCGGCATCAAGCTCCCGTCCACGGTCACGCTCGCAGTCAGAGAAACGATCCCCGGTGTCAAAGGCGATACTGCAACGGGTGGCGGCAAGCCGGCGAAGCTCGAGACCGGACTCACGGTCACGGTTCCTCTGTTCATCAATGAAGGCGATAAGATCATCGTCAACACTGAGACGGGCCAATACAAAGAGAGAGCGTAAGATAACCGCTGTTTGCTTTCCTAGCCCCCTCACCCTACCCCTCTCCCGCGGGGAGAGGGGATGTATGTTGTTTTTGTTATTGTGAAAGGAGGCTATTCACAATTGCATTCACCTTCCCCGGCCCTTCGGCAGGCTCAGGACCGTTCGCAGATTATCCATCCACCATATGCTTTTGCAGGATTTCTTGAACTTTGGTCGGATTCGCCTGTCCTTTCGTCTGCTTCATCACATAACCGACAATCGCCCCCAAAGCCGCGTGCTTTCCCTTCTTGTAATCCTCGATCGCCTGGGGATTCTTCGCAATCGCTTCCTTCACGAACTTCTCCAGTTCTCCCGCATCTGAAATCTGCGCCATGCCCTCGGCGGCGATAATGTTCTTGGGTGATCTCCCCGTCGTCACCATCGTTTCGAGGACGGCCTTCCCCGCGTTGCCCGAGATCGTCCCGTCGTCGATGGCCGCAACGAGATCCAAGAGATCATTCACCGACGGCGCGTCTTTGGGAGACCTTCCCCGAGTGTTCAGAAATCCAGAGAGCTGCGTGAGGACGAGACTCGACGCGCGCTTGGCGTCCTTTGTCTTCGTATGCACGGCATCGAAAAGAACTCTCATGTGCGTCTGATCAACCAGCAGCGTCGCTTCCGCGTCGGTCAGCCCCATTTCCATGTAGCGTTTCTTCATTTCTCGGGGAGAAATGACGTCGCTCCGGAGCTCCGCGAGCATCTTCTCATCAATCAAGAGTGGGGGGATATCGGGTTCCGGAAAGTAGCGGTAGTCATCTGCAGTCTCTTTGTCCCGGAGCATCCGTGTCTTCCCCTCATCCTCGAGCCACCCGACGGTGATGTTGCCCTTGAGCGGGCCTCCCGTCTCTTCCCACGATTTCCGGAGCCACATTTCTTCATACTGCAGTGCGCGTTCGAGGGCTTTGAACGAGTTCAGGTTCTTGATTTCACTACGGGGGTTCAACTTTTCCGTTCCCTTCGCCCGGAGGCTGATGCTCGCATCGAAGCGCATCATGCCCTTGAACATGTCTGCCTCGGACGCGTTCGCGGCAATCAGCATCCGTCGCAGCTCCTCCGCGAATGCAACGGCCTCCTCCGCCGACCGCAGATCCGGTTCGGTCACGATCTCCATCAGCGGCGTCCCCGCGCGGTTGTAGTCGCACAGAGTGACGGAGCCCCGGTGCGTGAGCTTTCCCGCGTCGTTCTCCATGTGGAGGCGGGTGATGCGGCAGCGTTTTACACCCCCACCCCCCGCACCAGCCCTTCGCTGCGGCTCAGGGCGATGCGGGGCAGGCCCGGTCCCTCCCTCAAACGAGAGACCCCCTCCCCCCGACCCCCTCCCCCCTGCGGGGGAGAGGGGAAGATCATATTCGACGTACCCCTTCGATGCGAGGGGGAAATCGTACTGGGAAATCTGAAATCCGGAGGGCAAGTCCGGATAGAAGTAGTGCTTGCGGTCGAAGTGGCTGTTCTTGTTCACGGTGCAGTTGAGCGCGAGGGACATCCTCACGGCCTTGATGATCGCTTCCTTGTTTGGGACGGGCAGCGTGCCCGGGTGGCCCATACAGATTTCGCAGACGGTCGTATTCGGTTCCCTGCCGAACGCGTCATTATCGCACCCGCAGAACATCTTCGTCCTCGTGTTCATCTGGGCGTGGACTTCAAGACCGATAATCGCTTCGAGTTCAGCCATGGGCACTAGAGTAGCGTTTTTTTTGGCTGCAGGAGCAACATCATCGTGTTCTCCCGTCCAACGATTGAAGGGAATACTCGTGGAGAGAGCGGCGGCTACGTCGCGGAGGTGTCGCTCGCGTGATCCAACTGAGGGACGATGATGCGGAGATCGTGATGCAGTTGCTCAAAATTCAGTCGTGGAACAGGCAGATGGATCATCTCCTCCTCATTGAAGTGCAATTCATCGGCGAGAGAATTCACGATGCGCGCGAAGTTGAGGCAGTTCACCAGCGCAACCCATTCGTCGTCGCTCAAACCATGTCCCTGGGAATATTTCTCCAGTGCACGTGTTCCCTCCACAAGCAATTTCCCTCTCCCGGGCGGCTTGGGGTCGGAGAGAAGGTAATGCCATCCGTGCGCATCGGGATAGAAGATGACGTTGCTTGCACCCATGCAATCCACTCCGTGGTTCGTTTGCTGCGCGAAGTACAGCGTTGCAGTGAGGAACTCCTCGACTTTTTCCTTGAGAGCGGCATCCGCATCGACTGATGCAAGCAGTCGAGTCAGTTCTGGATTCGCGTGTGCCGCGAGGAATGCGGACCGATCGTATGGGATGGATTGTCTGCGCCTAATCGACCGTTCGCTCACGCGGACGTAGGTTTCCGTTGCCAAATTTTTCTTCTTTTCGGCATATCCCCCCTGGAGAGCAAGTCGATCCGGCAGGAACATTTCCGGAATCATTTTCTGGATCGACACGCTGCGTTTCCTGCCATTTTGTTTCGCGAAAAATTCTCCCCTGACCGCTTCAGCAGGAAAAAAATTGCGGCAATCTTCCTGGAATTCTTTCTTCTCGCGCCGATCGTCTTCATTCGAAAGATCTCGCTCAATTTTGCCGACCAGAGTGTTGTGCCGAATACCGAAAACATCGCGTTCTCCGCCGCGGCCGATCTGCTCTGCATCGCGGGCGTGCCCGCGCAGGATCATGTTCAAATACACCTGCGGTGGGCGCTGTAGCTCCTGGATTTCCTGCT
Source organism: uncultured Candidatus Peribacteria bacterium (assembly GCA_964563915.1). Taxonomy (GTDB): domain Bacteria; phylum Patescibacteriota; class Gracilibacteria; order Peribacterales; family Peribacteraceae; genus JABFSS01. The sequence goes on from CAZLYW010000003.1 coordinate 35,997, forward strand.
CTTCCGTTGTGCCGTACACGTCGCTTGTGGCAAGGATGGTCGGCCCAGAATCTTCCTTGTGTCTCGCGTCACTCGGGATGAGTATGGGCGAGACGATAAGGCTGGGGGCGATTGGCGCACGTCTTACGTCCGCTTCATCGAGAAGAGCCGATGGCTGGAGAGCGTCCGGGGAGATCGCGTCCGAAGAAATTGCGTCAAGTGTATGTCGTTCTCCAGTCTGTTCAACAAAATTGTTCTTCGATCACGGGATTTGCCCTTTTTTGAGCCAAGAAAAGCCAAAAACGCTTTACCGGTGATCTGCGCTACAATGTCCGTACCGTGGTCGAAGATCTTCCCGTTGATGCAATCAACGCGGCGATGGGTGCGCTCACGATGTCGCATAATCCACAATCAGAATGCCCTCCAAGTGGTCCACCTCGTGTTGGACGACTCGCGCGCTGAAGTGCTCCAGTTTTCTCTCCTGCCTCTTCCCCTTCAAGTCCGTGTACGTTAGCGTGATCTCGACGGAGCGGGGAATCATGAGCCAGACATTCGGGAGGCTCAGGCAGCCTTCCTGGTCGATGTCGGTCTCCTTGCTGCGCTTCGTAATCCGCGGGTTGATCAATGGAGTAACTTTTCCACCGATCACAGCGATGCAGACGCGTTCGGTTCTGCTCACCTGCGGCGCCGCGAGCCCCACGCCGCTGGCTTCCCTCATCGTTTCGATCATGTCCTTGATCAGCTGCTTCACCTCCTTCGTCACTTTCGGAACCTTCTTCGTCTTCTGTCGGAGCATCGGATTATCGGGGCCGATGATGATCGGCAAGATAGCCATGCGCAAATTCTAAATCCTAAATCCTAAATACTACACACATTCCAAACACCAATGTTCCAATTAGTCATTGGGCTCTGTGAATTGTTTAGGATTTAAAATTTAGCGCTTAGTGCTTTTACTCCCGCCCTCTTCTTCAATTCCTCAAAACTCGAAATCCTCTCCATCATCTTCTGCAGCGCTTGCGCGGTCAGAAGCACGTCCGCCAAGGCCCGATGGCGCGTCTGCGGCATGTCCAGTTTGAACCGCCGGCACACGACATCCAATGAGTGGCCGAATGCCTGTGGATAGAGATGACGGCTGAGCATGAGCGTGCAGAGGCACTCCGGGAGATCTGTGTATCCCCAGCAATACTGCCTCTCGGCTTCCAGAAAACTCATATCGAACTGTGCGTTGTGGGCGACGAGCAGAGTGCCCTTCGCGAATTCCAGGAACTGCGGGAGGACGAGATCGATCGTCGGCGCGCTCTTCACCTCTTCATCGGTGATCTTATTCACTTGCCGCGCGTCCCATGGGATCTCACGCTCGGGATTCACGAACGTCACGAAGGGCGATTCGTGCAGAATCACCCCGTTCTCCATCCGCACTCCCGCAATTTCGACGATCCGGTGTCCTCTCTGGGGATCGAGACCCGTCGTTTCGACGTCGAAGACGGTGATGGGGGGCAGCGACACCGTGGGACAATAGATGAAGCAGAACAGGCCGACCAGCCTTGCGGAAAAAGTCAATCAGGGGATAATGACACTATGGACGTCGTGGAATTCCAAGCAACCGGGAAGCAGGATGAAGCCGCCAGCGTTCTCCGAACTCTGGGAAGCGGTCTGCCCGACGATTGCAATGTGGCTGTGCATCTGGGACCTGATGGGATGCGCTACATCGTTTCTGCTGAACAATTGACGCAGCACATTCTGGAGATTCAGAACGGCGCTGGGAGGGCACGCTTGCAGTTGATCGCGTGGAGAACCGAACCTCCGTCGGATGGGGTAGCATTGTCGGCGTGAAAACAACGAAGAGACTTGATGCAGCATCTGTTCTCGGCGAGCTCGAGAAGATGTACGAACCTCCCCGAACGTTTTTGCACTGGCGCACGCCGTTGGATCTCCTCGTCGCGACGATCCTGAGTGCGCAGTGCACAGACGTGCGGGTGAATATCGTGACGAAGATACTCTATAAAAAATACAAGAAACCGCAGGACTATCTCAACGTCTCTCGGAAGGCATTAGAAGATGACATCCACTCTTGCGGCACTTACAGAAACAAAGCCCGATTCATTCAGGAAATGTGCCAACAACTCCTCGACCACCATGACGGGAAGGTTCCGCGGACGATGGAAGAACTGGTGGAGCTGCGAGGAGTTGGCCGCAAGACCGCGGCGATCATCCTCTGGGCCTGTTTCGGGAAAAACGAGGGCATCGCGGTCGATACGCACGTGATTCGGGTTGCGCAGAGGCTCGGGCTGACTCGTCACAAAGATCCGAAGCGCATCGAGCTCGATCTGATGCGCGCGGTGCCACAGAAACGCTGGGGCGAACTCACCACCCTCCTCATCAGTCATGGCCGGGCGGTCTGTACGGTGAGGAACCGGCAGTGTGGGAAGTGCGTGTTTAAGAAGAAGTGTCCATCGTCACTCATGATGGGGAGAAAGGACCTGTCGAAGACGAAAACCTTAGATTCTAAGGTGAAGTGCACCACTTCTTCCGATTGAATATTTCCGGCTTTGTCCCAGGGAATACCGCCAACGCTTCTCCAGATGAGCGGTGATGCTATTCGTCTTCCCCCATGCAGAAAATTGTGCTATTCTGACAGAGTATGTCGGTACTTCCGCTTGTCGCCATCGAACTCATTCCCGATCATGACATGGGCGGGTTTACCGCCCATATACCCGATATTCCCGCATACGGAGAAGGGGCGACGGAGGAAGAGGCGATTGCGGATCTCAAAGTGGGTATTCAAGCGTTCATCGAGGAGAACGGCATTGAGGCCGCATTGCTGCGTATCAATTCTCCTTCCCAGCTGCGCACGGTGAACTTCGGCGATCTCGTCGCTCATGGGTAAGATGCCTCGCATTTCGGGCAAAGACATGATCCGATTTCTCGAGCGGCAGGATTTTGTGCTGCGGCGCGTGACCGGAAGCCATCATGTCATGCGAAGGGGGGAATTGCAGACAGTGGTTCCCGTTCATGGAAACCAGGATCTTCGCACGGGAACGCTCCGGGGCATTCTGCGCGACGTCAGAATGGAACCCGAAGAATTCGAACGCCTCTGGAATGCGCTATGATGATGGCGTTGACTCTGTACCTGACGCTCTTCCTCGCCGGCATCCTCACGATCTTTCTGCCCTGCATTCTCCCGCTCATTC
>CAZLYW010000004.1:0-34670 GCA_964563915.1 uncultured Candidatus Peribacteria bacterium
TTCCTATGCTCACCCAATTAACGTCATTCGCAGGAGAGGCCGATTCCTGCGAATGACGTTAATTGGGTGAGCATAGGAACCAGTCTCTTTCGGCTGTATCACTGCCACAAGACACCCTAGACCAAATCATGATTCGGTATCTGGACTATTGCCCAGCAGCTAGCGGATCTCTGATGTTCTACACCCCCGTGGAACGTCCAGGTTTGGCATACAGAAGCCAAAATAGCCGATATGCCAAAACCAATCGGCCCCAGGGGCTATTTCGCCCGGTCCGATCTCCACGGAGAGTGGTGCCATGCACTTCCCCTTCCTCAGCAGCGACCGCATACGTCCCAAGCACCTCATCCTGGGGGCTCTGGGCGAAGACCTCGCAACTGCCTATGTCCGTTCCCTCGGCTACACCGTCCGCCAACGCAATGTCCGTCAGGGCAAGGATGAAATCGATATCATTGCCTGGGACCCCGACGATCAGGTTCTCGTCTTCATCGAGGTGAAAACGCGGACGGAGCAGACACGCAAAGGTTTCCATCCTGATAAGACGGCTGCAGAAGATAAGCGGATAAAATTGCGGCGCGCTGTCCGGCGATGGGTTGCGGAGCATGACTTCGACGGTGGGTACCGGATCGATTTGATTTGCGTGCAGGCGGGCAAAATCACCAATCATTTTAAGGAACTCAATTGGGATCTGCCACCGAGGAGCGTGTCGTGGCCATGAAGATCGAACTCACTCGTAAATTCGTTACTTCGTCGCACCTATATGACACTGTTCCGAACATTTGAAGACATGGAAGTCTGGCAAGAGAGCCGGAGACTGTCTTGGAACATCAGAGAAATCTGCAAACGCCCTGCTGTGCAAAAAGATACCATCTTCACCGATCAAATTACCCGAGCCACTCGTTCAATTTCTCACAACATCGCAGAGGGCTGCGATGCAATGACGATTCCCGCATTCATTCAGTTTTTGGGATATGCCAAAAGGTCATCGGCGGAGGTTCGATCACATTTGTATGATGCGTTGGATGAAAAATACATTTCCCAGAATGAGTTCAATGAACTTATTAATCAAGCAAAGAAGATTTGTAGTATGATCGCTAAACTCATTCATCACTTACAAACCCAAGATCGCCGCATTCCACGCACGGTTAAAGACCACACGGTTGGACGAAGAAACGAAGTCACGAAAACACAAGACCCTACCACTGCGCAATAACGGTAGCAGTCGGGAGCGTTTTAGCCGGCCACATTTTTCCTCCTTCAGCCGATTCCATCATTTCCTCCCAAACCTGCTTCTTCTCCGCCCCTTTCAGGAAGAATACCGCCTGTCGTGCTTTCCTTAATACCGGCATTGTCACGCTGATCCGATCTTTCACGGCGAATGTTGCCGTGGTCGTGTGAATGGCACATGATGGTCCGAATGCTTCGTCGGAAAGAGGCGGAAACAGCGATGCGATGTGTCCATCGTCGCCCATTCCGAGTGTGATGATATCCGGAGAGCCCTTCTGCAAGAGATCGTTGAGGTGTTGGTTGTAGAGGTTCACGCACTCGGAGAGCGGGAGAGTCGTATCGGGGAAGATGATCTGCGATGCGGGGACCGGTGCATGTTTGAGGAGTGTCGATCTCAAGAGAAATTGGTTGCTGTTCGGATCATCGGCGCGGACATACCGATCATCGACGAGGAAGATCCAGACCATCGACCAATCCATCTTCGCTGTTCCGAGAGCTTCATAGATCGGTTTTGGCGTTGAGCCGCCGGAGAGACCGAGAATAGCAAATCCGCGTTCTCGCACTGCCGTGTCGATCGTGTGCTCCAGCATGGCGGTGCCCTGTTCCAGAAAATCCGCGTCATTCCGTGCGACGAGCTCTTGATGCATGTATGCATGTTACCTTCTTCTCGGTTTGCCCATGACCCGATTCCAAAATATCTCCGGCGTCGTGAAGAGATCGTGGATTTTCTGGCCGGTACCGACTATGAGCGCGCTCAGGAGAGCAATCGGCACGAGCAACATCATGCGAAGGCGCCGCAGCGCGTCCGTTGTTTCAAAATCAATCGTGTCACCGTAGTCTTCGACGATGCTGTGGCGGTGGGAAGCCATGTGATGGGGGCAGAATAGCACGTCATGCGACCCATTGCACCCCATCCTTCGCCGCCCAAGCGGCCACCTCCTCCGGGCCATTGGTTCCCGCAGAGTAGGAGTAGAGAGGGGTGGGTTTCTTTTCCAAGTGCGTCTGCAGCGGGTCGATCAATCTCCATGCTGTCCGAATTTCATCGAACGTAAGGAACCACGTCTGCTTCCCGTGGATTGCCTCAAGTAAGAGCAGCCCGTGCTCGGGGAGGCAGTCGCCCATGCACACGAGCGGATCTTCCAAGATCAGTGGCCGGAACGCGGGCGTGGTGCCGCCGATTTTCGTTTGTAGATGGAGCCGCATTCCGGCTTCACCCTGCAAGATCACGTCCAGCCGGTTCGGTGTGCTCCCCTCTCCCACCACGTGCGGCTCCTGGAATTGGATGCTGATCCGCGTTTCCTTCTTCGCCATCCGCTTGCCCGACCGCAGGTAGAACGGTACCCCCTGCCAGCGCGCTTCGCGTGTGAGTAGCTTGAGAGCGGCGTAGGTATTGGTACGCGACGTATCGGTAATATCTTCCTCCTGGTGGTAACCGACGACCGTTTCACCAGTCTGCCCTGAGCCTATTGAAGGATGCACTTTTCCCTTCGTGTACTGTCCCTGCAAAATCACGTCGTTCAAGTCGGCGGCAGGCGGCAGATAAAACTGTCTCAGCGCGTTGAGGCGACTTTCGCGAATCGTACCCTCCGATTCTTTGATCAGCATCGTGAGGAGCGAGACCATCATCAGCAGATGGCTCTGAAACATGTCGCGGAGCGTGCCCGTGTGGTCAAAGTACCCCGATCGTCCTTCGAGCCCCAACGATTCCATCGCGGTTACTTCCACGTGGTGAATGAGCGAATTCTTGAAGAGTCGCTCGAAGACAGGGTTCGCGAAGCGCAGGTAGTAGACATTCCGCACGGCTTCCTTCCCCAAGTAATGGTCGAGCAGGTAGATCTCCTCGTCTTTGAAACATTTGCGCAATTGCATCTGCACGTCTTCAAAACTCTTCAGGTCATGCCCGACCGGCTTCTCGACGATGCAGCGGAAGGGGATTTTTTGATTATGGAAACCTCCTGCGCACATATTTTCCAGTATTTGTGTGAACACCATCGGAGGGATGGAGAGATAGGCGAGTCGGACCATCTCCCTCCATTCTTTTTCTAGCGACTCCAGTTTCTTCGTGAGCTTCACGAAGTCCTCCTTCTTGTCGTACTGGCCGCTGACGTAGTGCACGCGTGAGAGAAATTCTTCAAGCGTTTTCTTATTCACTTCCGGTATCTGCGCGTGAATCGATTCTTCCACGAGATTCCGAAAGTCGCTCTCCACCATCTCCGTCCGCGCGTACCCGACCACTGCATAGTTCTCAGGGAAGCGCTTCTTGAGCGCGAGCACGTAGAGCGCGGGGTAAATCTTCAACTTCGCGAGATTCCCTGATGCTCCAAACAGAACAAAGCTGAACGGCGATGGAGCGGAGAAGGGCTTCATGGAGAGCCTAGTATAGAAGATCTTGCTTCCAGCGTCATGACCTTCTACGCTTCCGACACATCACCGCCTATCAAGAGAGGTACCGATGAGAACTGGCTCGCTACAGGTACCCCCCAACCCTTCGTCGCTTCACTCCTCAGGGCAAGCCCCCGAAGAAGGTGGGAACTCCAGCCCTCGCCATGAGCCCAAACGAAGTGAGTGGTTCATGGCCGCCGGGGAGAGATAATTTCTTATCACTCTTCTCCTCAGCGGGGAGAGCTCTTTTTATATCTCTTACATGCAAGTAGTACGTATTCGGTATTAAGTATACGTAATGCTTCATACGTAATACCTCATACTTCTATGTCTCACTTCTTCACCTCTGAATCCGTCACCGAGGGCCATCCCGATAAGTTATGCGACCAGATCAGCGATGCGATCCTCGATGACGCCCTTCGGCAGGACCCCAGCAGCCACGTCGCGTGCGAGTGCCTTGTGACGACCGGCCTCGTGATTGTCGCCGGTGAAATGCGCACAAAGGGCTACATTCCCATCGCCGAGATTGCCCGCAAGACCATCAGAGACGTCGGCTACAACGACGCATCGTACGGCTTCGACCACAAGGCGTGCGCTGTTATTATCAGCGTTGGGGAGCAGAGCGCAGATATCGCGATGGGCGTCGATGATGACAAGAACAAGGACAGGGAGCAGGGTGCGGGGGATCAGGGACTGATGTTCGGCTTCGCATGCGATGAAACTCCAGAACTCATGCCTCTGCCGATTTCCCTCGCGCACGGGCTTACAAAGAAGCTTGCGGATGTGCGGAAGAAAAACGGGCTCAAGTACCTGCGTCCTGACGGCAAGAGCCAGGTGACCATTCAGTACTCCGATGATGGAAAACCGGAACGGATTGAATGTGTCGTCGTCTCGACGCAGCATGCTGACGGTATTTCCCATGACCAGATCTGCACGGACATCAAGCAGCACGTGATCGTGCCCGTGTGCGGCAACTATCTCGACGCGAAGACCAAGTTCCACATTAACCCGACCGGGCGGTTTGTGATCGGCGGCCCCCCGGGCGACTGCGGCCTCACCGGACGCAAGATCATCGTCGATACCTACGGCGGGTACAGCCGCCACGGCGGTGGCGCGTTCTCTGGCAAAGATCCGAGCAAAGTGGACCGCTCCGCGGCGTACGCGGCACGCTGGGTCGCCAAGCATGTCGTCAAAGCTGGTCTCGCGCGCAAGTGTGAAGTACAAATCGCGTATGCGATCGGCGTCGCCGCGCCCGTGTCGATGCATGTGGAAACATTCGGAACCGGGAAGAAGGTCAGCGATCGGAAACTGGAACAGGTACTAGCGCAGGTCTTCGACCTGCGACCTGCGACCATCATCCGCGATCTCGATCTGCTGAAACCGCAGTACCGCGCGCTCGCGTCGTACGGGCACATGGGACGGGAGGATTTGGACGTGAAGTGGGAGCAGACGTCCCGCTTGCAAGTACTTCTGAATGCGGTATCGTGACGCACTTCTATGCCCAATGAAATTCAATCACTGATCGCGCGCATTCATGCATCGGATCCGCCGCAATACAGCGGTAAGGCGCGCTTTGTTGCGCTTGCAGGACATGCGGACGGTGATCTGCCAGACCATAGGGAAGTTCGGCGTCATTCTCGAACAGGTGCATGGGATGGATTGTTTGGAAAAATTTTTCTCCAGTGCGGATTTCACCACCACAACTCCGTGGCTGCAAGCATTACGGCTCTTCATACAGCATGCTATTCGTCACGGCCTCCAATCCGAAGCGGCTGCCGCAATTCATTCCTCTTCAGGACGAATCCAAGAAGAAACGCAAGCCATTCTGCGTATTTTCTTTCCGCGTGAACTGCAGCGGTGACTTTCCCGTACCATTCTTTCGTTTCCCTTTCCCTGCTCTGCGATAGACAATGACGTTCCCCTCGGATCTCCCGCCGTTGTTCGCGCAGCGCGCGAAGGCAGTTCACCTGCGTCCCGAAGATGTCTCCGAGCACTTCATCCTCGGCTCCGGCCACGGCGGACAGCGTCGCAACAAGCGATCAACGGCGGTACAGCTCGTTCATCATCCATCGGGCACGGCGGTCCGGTGTTTCCACAAGCGTGACCAGCATCAGAATCGTCTGGATGCGTGGATGATTCTTCTCGAGAAGCTCGAAGAGCGGAAATTCGACATCGAAAAAGCCTTTGCGCATCGGGAATACGTCGAGGTAGCACAGAAGCGGCCACGGTCGCGCAAAGGCAAAGAGAAAATGCTGGGAGAGAAAAGGCAGCGCGGGGAAATGAAGAGGAATCGCCGTCCGTCGTCTCCGTAAGGCATGGTTGACTTCATTTTTTGACGATCTCCGTCCCCGGATAGTAATAACTGAGAATCTGTTCCGCCGTCTTGCCTGCTCGCGCCTGCCCCCCTGCTCCACACCCCGACATCCCGACGCCGTGTCCTGAAAGTTTCAGTCCCGCGCACCACGGATCATCTTTCGCTGTGAAAATTTCCGGAAACGGAAAATCTTTCCACCCCGCCTCCTCCGGCGAGCGCGTCTTGCCAGTGTTCGTGGAGAAGTAGGGCGCCCGGATGATTTCTCCTTTGTACATCAGCACTTTGCGCGCGGTCTCGCGAACGGCACGGAGCCACTGTGGATTCTTGCTCTCGAAGTTTTGGCCATGGTACGCCTGAAAGCGCGCGGCGCTGTCATCCCCGTCGTAGGGCTTGCCTGGGAACTTCCGGTGCGCCGGATCGGTGTAATAGAGCGCGTACGTTCTGGCTGCGATGGCGAAGGCGCGCTGTTTCTCGAACGGTTCGGTATCCGGTTCTTCGGCAAGGCCCAACAGGTACTCCTCAATGGGCAGTTCGTTGATCAGGACGAGCTCTCCGTCGATCATCTGACACTCCACCGTTCCCCGGAACGATCTCGGTGTGCGGAAGTACCCGTCGATGCGCGTGACTCCGTTCTCCGTCTGCATCTGTACGGAAGATGACTGGCACGTGGTGCCCTCAAGCGGTACCTCAGGTGTCAGGCGGATGCGGATGGACGAGGAAAGTAAAGAGGGTAAAGATGACACAGAGGACATGGAAGATGATGAAATACGCCGCGAGGTCTGCACAGGTGCGGTATTTTCCCGAAGTGTGGAATACCCGGTATTGGTATTGAGTAGTTGCCGCATCCGCGCCGCGCGCCCAGACATTTCAAACGTGTAATTGAGTGATCCAATCTTCAGTGCCGCCGTTCCACGGTCCATCGGGAGCCGGACGCGCACGCGGATGATGATCGACTCCCCCTTCTTCACGAGCGGGACGGGAATGCGCAAGTCGCGCGCGGGAACGAGCGCGCCGTCCTTCTCCAGCCACACCTCGAGCCCTGCGCTTCGGGTGATCCGCGCGATGCGGGTATTGCGGACGTACGACTTCCTCGTTGCTCGGAAGAAGATGGGAATGGAAATTTCGCCGCCCGGACGTCCTTCGATCACCGTTTCCTCCAGGCTGGCGAGCCCGTCCTTGCCCGTGACGATGGAACCTTTCGGCAGTTCCTCGCCGCTTCCGGTGCCGGCCTGCAGGATGGTCTCGATCTCGGGGAACGTCACTGCGGCATCGATGTCTCCCGCCCGAACGTGGTTGCGTACCTGGTCCAGAGCGCTCCACATCGCGAGTCCGGGGCAGTCGGTGGAGACGAGCTGCCGGTGCCCGACGATAGCCGGCAGGGTTTTCCCGTGGAAAACGACATCGCGCGACGGATTGATGCTGTACTTCTGCGCGAGAAGCTGCAGCAGCCACTGGAGGCTCCTGGCTTGCGCTTGCGTCGGCTGCTCCTTATCGAAATTCCCCATGAGCGCGACGCCGACCGTTCCCGCGTTGTTGCAGTACACGTGCCCCCCAACAACGGAGTCGCCACCCGCTCTGCCTTCGTAGATCTGGCCGGCATCGTCAACGATGTAGTGGTATCCGATGTCTCCCCATCCCCGGTTCATCGCATGGTACTGGTACAGCGCTCGCATACGCTCCAGTCCGGGCCGCGCATCCCCTTTTATCGCGATTGCCGTGTGGTGTACCACGAGCAGACGCACCGAGGGCGAGTATTCCTGTGGCCAGCGCAGGGTTTCCCCCTGGGCGTTCCGCATCACCGGTACGCTCGATCGGAATTCCGACGGGTATTTGGCGTACATGTCCTTACAGTCCTGCGCTCGGGTCGATGAGGTTTGATCCGTATCTCCGGATACGTCCCCGTTGTCTCCGACGGTATCCGATGTTGTCGTTCTTCCTCCGTCAATGAGGAATGATTCGTCGGCTCCCCACTCTGTTCGGGAGAGAATGCGATGTGAAGAGTCTTTGGTAGCAGCGACGGTGAACTGCGCGAGCGTATCCGAGACGCGGATCGGGTGGACATCGGCGGCGGTGATCTCTTGTCGGAAGCGGACGGTGGTCGTACCCAGAGGGAGCATCACCAGATTCGATTCAGTGAGAGAGGGATCCTGTTCGTTCTCCAACGAAAGATCCTGCCACGGCATCCAGCGGTTTCCATCCCAGGCGCTGACGGCCTGCCCTGCACGCTTCTCATCAATCCGGATGCTCAACGCATCGATGGGTGTCGCAAACGCGTACTCCGTAGAAGCGACGGGATACGCTCCTGTGCTCTGCGCCGGTAGCAGCGTGCAGAATACACACAGCAGGACAAAGACGGACCGTGCGCGCATGGAGAGGAGTATAGTTGATCTGCACCATCCATGATCAATGTGCTGAGCGAATCCCGGCAAAAAGAATCCATGCTCTCGCGCATTGCAGAATATGTTTCTTCATCCATACACAGTGCGAAGATCGTCGCTACAGTCGCCGTCGGTTCTGTTCTGAGTCTTGCAGCGACAGATGCCTCTCCTTCTCTCCTGGCACAGGAGGCGACCGGGAAGAAAGATGCCGGCGCGGAGACGAAGAAAATTCCAGAGGAGCCCGTTGAGCATCTCGTCACCAAGCTCTCCAATGCGTACGTAAAAGGAGTGAACGTCGACGGTGCATTTGCCGCTCTCGAGAAGCGAGGGGTAAGCGGTGTCCGCGCGCTTCTACGCTACTCTTCCACGATCAGGCGTCTGGATTTCCGTATCCGCGTCGATCAGTGGGTTGCCGAGCGCGCGAAATCCGATTCCGCCGTTCTTCAATTCCTCGTCGACAGCCTTTCTCGGGACGATCTGGGTGCCGATGCTGCGCGCGTGCTTCCGCGCGTCGGCTCCAGCGTCCCGGAGCTGATTCTCAACGCACTGTACGATAGTCTTGATCCTGAGCGCCGAGGCCCGGCTATGGATGCAGCGGAGAAGAAGCGTCTGATCGAGCGGGCGAAACACGTCCTCTGTCTTCTTCCAGCCGCATGCACCGTCGTCCCAGTTTCTCAGCGATTCCAGCGCGAATCAGCGGCCTTCCGAGAGTCGAGAGAGCCGACGACCTTCGCAGTCGATATGGCGTACATCCTCTGCACGAGATCCGAAGGAGTCACGGAATTGACTGGCATCGTCAAAAAGCGTCCGACAGATCAAACAGGTAAGAGCATCCTCCGCGGCATGAAGCTTGTCTTGGATGAAGCCGGAGACGACTTGCTCAGCCTCAACGAGGGCGGCAATGTTGTCAAAAACCACTGGTATGGACTCTTTGCTGCGTTTGACGCGGAGCCCAGATGGAAAGCACTCACCGCGCCCCTCGAAAAGCAATTCGAGACCATCGTTCAGAATCGACACAAGCGGTTGGAAGAGCTGCGCAAAAAGGCTTCGGAAAAGAAGAGCAGCTACCTGCGCCCACGCTCACCCAATAGTTTCGCATATGCTGCGATCATAGAATCCAGAGAGAGCACACGCTCTGTTGTTGCCCGTCCATTCTCTGAAAGGCGCACGCGCAGCGATTCATCCATAGACCGAAGAATGGCTTCCCTCAGGGCTCGGTCTGAATCTGCTACACACAGAATGGCATCATGACCGTCCCGCAGATACCCCGCAATCCCGCACTGATCGGTCACGATCACCGGCGTTCTGCAGGCCATCGCCTCCGCTGCCACCAACCCGAACGGATCATTGTCGCGCGAGGGGAGCACGAGTACATCAATGGAACGATAGAACACAGCAAGATCATCCACATGCGGGATGATCCTGATGCGTTCCCGATCGAGCATCTCTGTCATATGAATCTGTTCGATCATTTTTCGAAGGTATCCCTCCTCAGGACCCTTCCCGATGATCGTCAGATCCACTTCCGGCAATCCGCTTACTGCCTGAATCAGAACATCGACACCCTTTTCGGGACTTAATCGGGCGACGCAGCCTAGCCTTACCCCCTCCCCCCGCACCAGTCTCTCCACTCCGGTGCGGGGCAAGCCCCGGCCCCCTCCCCCACGCCTCCCCTTCGCTTCGCTCCCTTCGACTTCGCTCAGGGTCGGCGAGGGAGAGGGGGAGAATTGTCCCAGATCAATGCCATTTGGAATTGCCACAACTTTTTCCGCCTTCCATCCAAGTTCGAGATAGATTCTCCTACTCAACTCTGACACACAGATTGTCGTGACGCCATTGCTGAGTTTGCGCAGTGTTGGCAGCCACGGATTCTTCCTCAACCACGGACCCACGCGATCATGCTCAACCCACAAAACGTTGATCCCTTTCTTCGCCGCAAATTCCGTCAGAAGAAGTTTTTCACTCAGGCTGAGCATAAAGATCCCATCAAGATCATGGAATCCTGTGAGCGCTGCCTCGAGTCGATGTTGCATCTTCCGCCTCCTCCAGAAGAAATTCATCGCGGCCCACTTGGTCACCGGCGGCGGGCCGATCTCTAATTTTGCGTGCGGGAGACGGAGTTTTGCAGTTTCCTCAAGCAGCACGGAACAGCCCCCCAGGAACGCAACGGCGTGGCCGCGCTCCCACAATCCCTTCATCAAACTCAGCGTCTGCGCTTCGGCGCCGCCGCGAGCGGATTCGAGCGGAAAGCGGGTGAAGAGAATTTTCAAAGTGGCTAGTGGTTAGTGATTAGAAGCTTCTGATAGGGAAGTTTCAGCATGTCTCTATCGTACTACTACCCACTAATCACTAATCACTTCTTTATTATCCGTTCCTGCTCTCCCATATATGCTCTCAAGACTTCCGGAACCACGACGCTACCATCTTTCTGCTGATAGATCTCCAATATCGGAATCAGGATTCTCGGTGAGGCGATGCAGGTGTTATTCAGCGTGTGGACGAATTTCTTCGAGCCGTCCCGGTCCACGTACTTGATGTTCAGGCGACGCGCCTGGAAGTCTCCGAGATAGGAACACGAGTGCGTTTCTCCATAGCCCATGCTGAGCTTCGACGAAGCACGGCTCGGCATCCACGTCTCGATATCCTGCATGAAGACTTTTCCCTTCCCCATGTCGCCCGTGCAGATCGTCATCACGCGGTACGGGAGCCTGAGCGCCTGCAGTACTTCCTCGGCGTTCGTGCGGATTTCCTCGAACATCTTCAATGCGACTGCCTCATCGGCTTCACAAAGGACCACTTGCTCCACTTTCTCGAACTGGTGGATGCGGTAGAGGCCGTGCGTATCTTTGCCGTACGTCCCCGCTTCGCGGCGAAAGCAGGGGCTATAGCCGGCGTACTTCTTGGGCAGATCGGCGCAATCGAGCGTTTCATCGCGGTGGTAGCTGCAGACGCTCACTTCCGATGTCCCGATGAGATGCAGGCCATCCGGTTCGATCGGCTCTCCCTCTTCTGTCTGCCCCCCGATGGCGTAGATATTCTGCTGGTCGGCGCCGGGAAAGAACCCCGTCCCCACAAAGCAGTCCCGCAGAGCCATGTACGGCGGCGTGAAGAGCGTCCAGCCTTTCTTCGTCAGGTGATCAATCGTGAAGCACAATACGGCCTGGTGCAGCCGCACGCCATCCCCTTTCAGAAAGTAACTCCGTGCCCCGGCCACCTTCACTCCCCGCGGGATGTCCACGATGTCGAGTGCTTCGCCGAGCGCTACATGATCCTTTGCAGTGAACGCGAACTCCGGCATCTTCCCCCACTTCTTCACTTCCACGTTCTGCGTTTCGTCTTTCCCCACCGGAACGGACGAGTGCGGAATCATCGGGAGCATCAGCTGCTGCGTTGCCCACTGCGCATCGAGTTCGGCGAGTTTCTCTTCCTTCTTCTTCAGCTCATCACTCAGCGTTTTCATCTCCTTAATTATCCTCTCTTTTTTCGTGCCAGTGAGCTTCGGGACTTCCTTGCTCACAGCGTTCTTCTTCCCGCGCATCGTTTCCACCTCTTTGAGAAGACTCAGGCGCTCGTCATCCAACTTCAGGAACGCCTTCACATCGATGTCGATGCGCTTCTTCTTCGCGGTATCGGCGTAGACCTCAGGGCGCCTGCGGAGGTCATCAAGATCGATCACGGGAGTAGTGTAGCGTCGAATGAAGTGATTTTCAGCGAGTCTTCGCACTGCCGTTTCTACTCATTGTCTCGTAGAAGCGCATTAGGGCTTCGTGGCGCATGGCAAGGTACGCATCGGGATCATCTAGGTCTCTGGCACGCTCACTCTCTTCCACCATGCGCTGCACGTTCCGGACTGCGTGGCGTGTAACGACGGCTGCGATGACTTTGCGATACTGCGGCGGTAGCTGCATCAGGAGCATTTTCGTCAGTTCCTCATTCGCCGTGATATCCGTATACCGTTCTATGCGCGCCTGCGGCATGCGAAATGCTTCATGAGAAATGATCTTGCCTGTCGTAGTATCTTCCACACCGTCCAGATCGATGCTGAGTTCACAGGCGTACTCCGGCGCCTCCTCCATCGTTTCACCGAAATCCTGTTCGCAGGCAACAACGGTGACCTGGCTGCCCGTTGCCCGTCTCAGGAGAAATCGTTCACGATCTGTCAGCCATGCAAAAATATTCTGTTCGCGGAATCCGTTCAGCATAAGCCCTTTTCCGTTTTGGTAAAGGAACTTGGCGTTTGGCGGAAGCTCGGGGAGCGGAAGATGCTCGGTGAACATAGAGTGCATGTTTGTAGACTGTGCAACGATTTCCGTCAATGCGGAAGCAGCAGGCAAGCGGAAGGATGGCTATGCGATGAACAGTTTTCAGGCCGCAGTCTCCGTTTGCGCAGAGGAACCGTGTTCGTGGAGAGGAAATTCATTCTTCATGAGCACATTCTCTTTATGATGTTGAAATTTTGCGTAGATATCGGCTGCATTCCTATGTACCTGTGCCAGCCTGTCGGATGGCCGGAATAATTTCTTCAAACCTCTCCGCAGGTGACGACGCAGAGGGTGTTGGTCGATCTTGGCGTCCAGAATGGAGATGAGAACTTTCGCGGGAATGACCTGCTGAATCTTCTCCATGTGCTCCGCAATTGCGCGCTCCAAGGGTGCAGAAGAATGCGACTCCCTGTGACCGTTCGCGGTGCCATTCCCCAGATAGCCCATATGCACCAGGGCCTGCAGAACGCCGGGTTGCTGCCGAAACGCCATTTCCCATTGCTCTGCCATGGAAATCGCGGGCGTTCGTCTTTGCCCATACAGACTGGATTGCAGAGGTGAATACGGCAATCGTTGCATTTGTTCCCTCAATACTCCTCGTTGAAAGGCGATCTGCTTGGCCGCTTTCACAAATACAGAATCGACAGCATCAAGAATGTCACCGAACGCGATGAGTTTCTGTAGTTCATCGTATGTTAGTGCTCTACGGGGATCGCCTCCGACCCTTTTCAGCTTGCCGATGATACAGTCGATTTCTGGGTGTATTTCCCCGTTCTCCACTCCTAGTTTTCGCTGGATGACGCGAAATGACCTCTGGATGTGAGCGATGAGATCGTTGAAGAACTTTTTATGGATGTGGGAATTGCCAAATGAGAGCAATTCATCGTACGAGATTTCCCAGCGGCCACGGTGCTCGTGTTGCTCACTGATGGCTTTCTTGAGTTTCATGCGATGACATCATGCAGTGTCTCTTCACGTCGTTCAAGTACAGCGATACTCGTCTACACATTTGCCCATTTGGATGAGGAAATGTTCACATCTCCATTGCATCGAGTCCCCTCTGGACGGTCCGGACATTCTCCAAGATCGCCGCGATGTTCTCCTTGTCGCGTCCTTTGTGGGGGTTCATCATCGCCAGTGCTCCTTGCCACGCTTGCAATGCTTCCAGCGGCTGATTATTCCGCGCATACGCTGCCCCCAGATCCATCCATGCCTCGGAATCGTCGGTCCCCTGCTCCAGCGCTTTACGGTAATAGATGATCGCCTCGGCGGGCTCGTCGTTGAACGTGCAGTTCTGGGCTACTTGTAAGCAGAATGCGATGTAATTATTGAGGAAATGCACTTCATCAGGCATGAGATCCATTGCCTCCTTCAAGAGCCGTTCCCCTTCTTCGTAATGCGTTTCATCGGTGATGCGCATGGCTTCTTCAGTTAGTTCAATCGCTCGCGCGTAGCCGTCATCCGAAGGACGGGGTGACATTCGTTGACCATTGAACCACATGCTCTAACGAGGTACAATAAAGGTTCCCGCCTACGCTCCTTCGGAGCTTCGGCGGGCAGGCATGTCCTCACTCCTCGGAAGCACAGGCAAGCCGTTCAAGCTCACTGCCCCATTCCAACCGACCGGCGATCAGCCGGCGGCTATCGAGAAGCTCGTGCAAGGTCTCCAGAAAGGCGAACGGCACCAGACGCTGCTCGGCGCCACCGGCACGGGCAAGACCTTCACGATGGCCAATATCATCGAGCAGGTGCAGCGCCCGACACTCGTGCTTGCGCACAACAAGACCCTTGCGGCCCAGCTCTGCAGCGAGTTCCAGGGATTCTTCCCCGAGAATGCCATCTCGTACTTTGTCTCGTACTACGACTACTACCAGCCGGAGGCGTACCTGCCGACGACGGATACGTACATCGAGAAAGACGCGTCCATCAACGAGGAGATCGAGAAGTTCCGTCATGCCGCCACTTTCAATCTTCTGACTCGTCGCGACGTGATCATCGTCGCCTCGGTCTCGTGCATCTATGGCCTCGGCAATGTGGAGGATTACGAGGCGCTTGCAATCAAGATTGAACATGGGCAGCACATCAAGCGCGACCAATTCCTCCGTCGCCTCACCGATATCCAGTACCGCCGCAGCGGTATGGACTTCACGCAAGGGATGTACCACGTACTGGGAGACACCGTCGAAGTCTTCCCGCCCGGCGGCGACACGGTCCTGCGCTTTGAGCTTCCCTTCGATGAAATCGAGACGATCCAGGAAGTCGACAGCTTCACGGGCGAGGTGCTCCAGGAACTCCAGGACGTGATGATCTTCCCCGCGGCGCACAACGTCACGACGAAGGAGAAGATCGACGCGGCAGTCGCGGGTATTCAAGCGGAGTTGAAGGAGCGCGAGCAAGAATTCATCAAGAAGAATGAGCTGGTGAAGGCCGAGCGCATCCGAACGCGGACGGAGTACGACGTCGAGATGCTCAAGGAGACGGGCTACTGCACGGGCATCGAAAATTACATCCGCTACCTCAATAACCCTTCGACTACGCTCCCTTCGACGCCGCTCAGGACAGGCAGGGCAGGCGACGGCGTGGCTCCTTATTCGCCGTCGACACTGCTCGATTACTTCCCCGACGATTTCCTGCTCATCGTCGACGAATCCCATATCTCGATCCCGCAGGTCGGTGGAATGTACGAGGGAAACTTCAGCCGCAAGCAGACACTCGTCGATTACGGTTTCCGGTTGCCGAGTGCTCACGATAACAGGCCACTCACATTCGACGAGTTTGAAGCCCGTACTCCGCAAAGGATCTACGTCTCCGCGACCCCCGGCAAGTACGAATTCGCCAATACCCCCAAGGAAAATCTCGTTGAGCAGATTATCCGTCCCACAGGTCTGCTCGATCCCATCGTCACTGTCAAACCGACCAAGCATCAGATCGATGACATCTTCGAAGAGATCAAGGCGACGCTCAAGAAGAAGGAGCGTATCCTCATCACCACACTGACGAAGAAGATGGCGGAGGAACTCACGAAATTCCTGAGCGAAGCCGGACAGAAAGTCCGCTACCTCCACAGCGACGTCGAGACACTGGAGCGCATCGAGATATTGCGGCAGCTCCGTATGGGCGAGATCGACATCATCGTCGGCATCAACCTGCTGCGCGAAGGCCTCGATCTTCCCGAAGTCAGCTTCATCGCAATTCTGGACGCCGACAAGCAGGGTTTCCTCCGCTCGCGTGACGCGCTTATCCAGACGATCGGGCGCTGCGCGCGCAACGTCTCCGGCCACGTCACCCTCTACGCCGACAAGATGAGCGATGCGATGAAGGCTGCCATCGCCGAAACCGAGCGTCGCCGCACAATCCAATCCGAGTACAACACGAAGCACGGCATCACGCCTGCCACGATCATCAAAGCCGTCCACGACATCGCCGAAGAGGGCCGCAAGCTCGAACTGCGCCGCCCCAAGTACGATCACACGAAGATCCCGAAGGACGAGAAGAAGCGCCTGATGGACGAGCTGGAGAAGCAGATGGAGCTGGCTGCGCAGAACCTCGAGTTTGAAAAAGCAGCCGATCTCAGAGACGAAATCGAACTACTTCGTCGCGAACTAGCCTGATGTCATCCCGAGTAGCTCGATGCGGAGCAACGAGCGTAACGAGGGATGACATCTGACTTACTTCGACAGTCTCCTCCACAGCCCATCCCTCCCCAGTACTCTCTGCCAGAACAGCATCTTCCTCGCCTCCGGTGCGCTGTATCGGAGTCTCCAAGAATCATCATTCGCTGCCTGCCAGATGAGCAGAGCGATGCTCTCGGCAGAGTCGTATTGGAATTTGTCCCGCGAGGAGCGTTTCAGCTCGAATCGCGCTTTGTATTCGTCGCTGATCGGGAAGTCCGTGTCGTAGGCCGTGTGGTGGAACTCCGTCTTCGTGCCACTCGGTTCGATGATCTTCACGTGGACGTTGAACGGCTTCAGCTCGTGCGCGAGCGATTCTGAAAATCCCTCCACCGCCCACTTCGTCGCGCAGTAGGCGGCGTACCACTGGACGCCGATGGCACCGAGGACCGAGGAAACGTTGATAATTTTCCCTGCCCGCTTTTCTCTCATCATCTTGGCGGCGCGACGACTCACTTCCATCAAGCCGAAGACGTTCGTTCGGAAGATCTTCTCAATCTCTTCCGGTGGCGTGTCCTCGAACGGCAGGAGGAGACCGTACCCCGCGTTGTTCACCACACAATCAATGGTTGGGAGTGTTTGAAAGCACAGGTCTATTGAGTGGAAGTCGTTCACGTCCAGGCGCAATGGTTGAATGGTAGAATGGCTAAACTTCAGGGAATCCGGTTGCCTGCTTCCTGCGAGAACTTTCCATCCTTTTTCCGCAAACAATTCGGCAGTTGCGTGGCCAATTCCTGTGCTGCAGCCGGTGATGAGTATTGAGGGCATCTTTTGCAAGCTTACCATTCAACCATTTAACCATTTAGCTCTCTACATCAGGTATTCTTTCTCCAATGTGGTTCCCCCATCGCGAGAATTCTTTGAATATTCTGGCTCTCTTGGGAGTTACTGCGTTCGTTTTTTGGGTTTGTGCTTTTAAGATTTTCGACGCCGATTTCTTCTGGCATGTCACCGCCGGCCGTCTTATGCGCCAGACGGGTTGGCTGATCACCACGGATCCGTTCGCCTATACGCGTGAAGGTCTCCCCTACCTCGCGAATCACGAATGGCTCGCCCAAGTCATCCTCTCGCTCATTTTTGACCTCTTCGGTCCTACCGGCGTGATCTTTCTTCGCAGTCTCCTCGTCACGGCCGCAGTCGTTCCCATCCTCTTGATTGGCAGGAAGCACCTCTGGATCTATGCGCCGCTGGCGATGCTCGCAGCACTCACCATTCGTGGTGGTGCGATGGATCGGCCGCATTTGTGGACGTGGGTGATGGTCGCGGCGTTTCTCCTCCTCAGTGCGCGCGTTCTGGAGCGCGGACGTATGCAATGGAAGGATGTCCTGATCTTCATCGGCCTTGAGATTCTCTGGGTGAATTTCCACGGCGGAGCGGCGCTGCTTGGTGTGGTCATCTCTGCCGCACTCGTTGCCGAACTGATCCTGTGTGAACGGACGATGGACGTGCGCGCAGCCCTTCCCCTCTTTCTCATTGTCGCTCTGATGATTTCGCCCCTCGGTTGGCAGAACATTACCTACATTCAGACGCTGCTGACCGACAGCACGACACGATTCATTGCCGAATGGCAGCCGCGGGCATGGGCCCCCTATCTTCGCGATCTTTGGCCGTTCTGGCTGGCTGCGCTGGGGGCTCTCGCAATCACCCGGAAGCATCTCGTGTTCAGCATTCTTCTGCTCGCAGTCACGGGATACCTCTCCCGCACTGCGTACCGTCATGAGATGCTTTTTGTTCTCGTAGCGACGGCTATGACCATCTTTCAACTTGAACAGAGCGATGTGTGGGAGCGCGGTGTGCGCTGGATGCATGAGAGATGGACGTGGTCTGTACCCAGCATGGTCATCGCCGTGATCGTACTGATCTGGTATGCCCGATCGGAGAATCTGGCATTCGCCAACCGGTATCACGCACACGGATACGGGATTATTGATCGCACCGCCGATGCCGTAACTTTCCTCGATCGCGAGAAGCTCACCGGAAAGGTCTTCAATACCTACAACCTCGGTTCAGAACTTCTGTACCACTTCTTTCCCGAACGGAAGATCTTCGTCGACGGGCGGAACGTGGATTATGGAGAAGAGTTTCTTTCACGATTGTTTGCGGCGGCAACCGATGCCGATGCCTGGCGCGCTCTGGAAGAACAAAACAGCTTCGCGATCGCCATCGTCGACACTGCAGATCTTCACAACGATTTTCTGCCGTATATCACACATCTTCAGAACAATCCGCACTGGACTCTCATCTATCTCGATGATGCGGTAGCCGTATACGTGAAAGACGTTCCTGAATATCGAGAGATTGTCGCGAGATCGCGGTATCGTTTACTGACGCCGCTGAATCTACAATCTGGTGATATCCTGCAAACGATTTCCGATCCCAAGCTGCTGGTCTCCGATCTGTTGCAGAGCATCGAACAGGCGCCGCACGGCGTCGACGCGCGCCTCCTCCTCGCGCGATTCCTCATCGCGCAAGGTCTCACTGGCGATGCTGATCTGTACGTACAAGAAACACTGGCACTTGCACCCGACAACTATCGTCCGCACGAAGTTCTGGGACTACTCCGGGCGCGGGAAGGGAAATTTGATGAAGCCGAGAAGGCGTTCGGTGCAGCTCTTGCACGTCTTGGGAGAGAAGAAGCGCGGCCGATTCGCGCGTACATCGGGAAAATTTTCAATCAGTTGGATGAACAAAAGCGAGCTCGCCGATATCGGCAATAAATATCGGCAATGAGCCGAGATAGCTGCTCTCCATGACATCCTTAGCCGTTGCAGAAATCTCCTCGTTGCGTAATTCCAACATTGCAGTATTCTCTCCCGCTTTGAAAAACAATCAGTTGGAAGATCTACTCAGCAGTGACGATGAGCATATCGGCGGCTTCCGCGCAGAATGGTGCCCCGATGATGCCGATGCAAAGGCATATGCGCGCTGTATCCGCCTCATCATGCAAGAGCAATTCGAGAAAGCTCAAGCCATCGCCTTCCGACTTCCCGATCAATTCGGCGTCATTGCCCGGCAGACACTCGGTCTCGTCGTGGAATGCTCCATTGCTCTCGAGAAGGGGAACATCGCTGAAGCAAAATCCGCAGCGTTCCAGTGTGTCGTGTGGCCCGTTTCCAAAATGCTGCGAGCGCGCTTGCGTACAGCCAACATCATGATTGATGACGCCGATGACTTATCGGGAACATATCCGAAGAAGCGCAGAAAGGTACGGGTCGGCTCACCCAGATTCACTCAGCTGCGTGCGATGAGCCTGAAAGACCGCATTCGCTGGGCACTCGAGCAGCGGATGTCGAATTCTCCCGTACTTGTTGAGAAGAAGTGTCGTCTCTACATCCGGAAAATTGTCGACATAGGCCGGACATTAGGGTGGGAGAAGTACCTTGCCAAGAGTTGCCGGGGTACCTTGCCGTACAATCAAATGCAACTGAGCACCATGTTCTTGTTGTTACGCTCCTCTGCTCGGGGAATTCACTGCATCGACCCCCACGAGCTGGCAACGGACATGGGATGTACGGTATCAACCGTGCGTTCTTCCGTAGTATCTTCACGGGAGCTGCTGTCACGACTCGGCATCAGTGTCGTAGTGCCGAAAGCCGGCGGCATCGATATTTCCGTCGGGCATGTAAGAGATCGTCATCCGAGTACTCGCACTGCCTCCTTGTACCCCTCCGGCGTGCCGGTATCGAAGCGGGTGCCATCGAAGATGTAGCCGTAGACTTGGAGCCCATTCCGCTTGATGAGTGCGTCGATCAGGCGGATTTCGGAGCCTGTGGTGAGTCCCGCGCCGCTGCGCGGGGACGAACCATGATTACCCCCTTCGATCTTCTGTAGCAGCTCGAACACGGATTTCGGGACGATGTACTTGCCGACGATGCCCAAGTTGCTCGGTGCGTCTTCCGGCTTCGGTTTCTCCACGAGCGTCTTGATCTTCCGCAGCCGGTCGTGTGGTGCGCTCTTCTGCCATGCCGAATCGATGTCGACGATGCCATATTTCGATATGAGACTGCGCTCCACTTCCTGCAGACAGAGCATCGCCGTTTCGCGGGGATTCTTCAATTGTTCAAGCCCGTTCACGAGTTGTTGCAGTCCATTCTCCTTTCCTGCGATCAAGTCATCTCCAAAGAGGATTGCGACGTTCTCCGTCGTCACCCAACTCTTCGCCTGGAGGAGCGCGTGACCGTCGCCCAGCAGCCGGTCCTGGTAGACGACATGGAAGTTCACGTTGTGGTACCGCGAGAGCTCCTGGAGCATGTGGAGCTTGCCACGCTTCTCGAGTTCGCGTTCGAGCGCAGGCATGTCGTAGAAGTACTGTGGGATCATTTCCTTCCCGCGGTTGATCACAAAGCAGATGTCGCGGATGCCGACGCTCAGGCACTCATCGACGAGCAGCGCGATAATCGGCTGGTTACCGATGGGGAGCAATTCCTTAGGAACGACCTTCGTCCACGGAAGAAATCGTGTCCCGAGTCCCGCAACGGGGAGAATGGCTTGCATAAGCTTCATATGTGTCCTTGGAAGGACGGACGTGCAGTATAGAATTTGTCCTCGCTTTTGACAATCGTCCCCGGATTGAGTACAATGTCCCCATACTTCGTTCCAAAATACACACCATGAGCACTCGTACTGAGCCGCGTCGAAGTAAGGCCGATACCGCGCTGGAACACATCCACACTCTCTACTTGATGCAGCTCAACATTCTCGATTTGCTCGATCAAGAATTGAACACGCCGGAAGCACGACGCACCGCACGCGCGGAGATCAAGGAGTTTCAGCGCCTCCTAGGGCTCGCCGACTGGCGGTACATGGGAGGAGAGGATGTGTGGGAGGCGTTGAAGGCGCTACCGAAGGAGTTGGAAGAGAAAATCGGAGCGCGCTAGGTGAAGGGAGCAAAAGGAGCAAAAGCGACAGAGGTGATAGGAATTCAAAAATACCTTTGTCGCATCTGTACTTTTTGTCGCTTCTGTCGCGTCGCTACGCCTCGCTGATCTGTATGGTCTTCACCTTCTCCTCCTTTGGGATAAGCACTTTGAGGACGCAGTCTTTGCTGAACGTGGCGCGGACCTTCTTCGGATCGATGCTTCCCGGGAGTGTCACGGTACGCATGAACGGACCCCAGAAGCACTCCTGCAAGTAGTACTGGTCGGCCGGGACGTTTTCCGGCTGCCGGCGCGTGCCGCGGATCATCAGAACATTCTCGTTCACTTCGATGTCGATATCGCTCAAGCGCACGCCGGCGATCGGCGCGCGAATGATCGTGTAGCCATCCTGGTCGTAGATATCGACGGCCAGCTTCCCGGCTTCCGCGCTTCCTTCGGCTCCGCTCCCTTCGATTCCACTCAGGGCCTTCGGCAGGGCAGGTCGCGCTTGGGCGGCATCGCGCCGCGCACCGAAGGAGAACAAACTCTTCCCCGATCTATTCTGATTCAGAGCGCTGAAGATTCCGTGGAACGGTGATCCTCTCATGGAGAAGTATAGTAACAATCGCGCTACAGAAAGGGCAAAAAGACGGTGTAGCGCGTACCTCGAAGTTATGATGCTTTCACTTCCGTGCAAGACCATGTACCGTGTGCTCACATTCCATCCATCTCACCCCAATGCCCATGACCTCCGCACAACTCAAGAATTCCATCCGGCGACTCCGTTTCGATCGCAACATGACGCAGGAGGAACTGGCGCTGCGGACAGGCGTGAGTCGCCAGACGATTATGAGCATCGAGCGGGGGAAAACGAACCCGTCGGTTCTCCTCGCTCTCAAGATTGCCACGGCTCTCGGCGTCGGTGTCGAAGAAGTGTTTACGATGGAAGGGAAACTGGCTCCGGTCTGATGCCGGCGGCAACACGCATATCATCCAAAAAGAGTTGCGGCGCTCTCCTCCCTTGCCATGTGTCGATTCCCACCCTGCAGAGGAGATCCAGAGATTGGCCGACATGCTCTTCCAGGTGGCCCAGTCCAAAGCCGATGAGTTTCCGCCCTCGGACAGAGGCTTGCAGGTGCTTCTTCCCATTCCCCACGCAGCGCACACTGTCTAGGCGGATGGACTGGATGAGGAACCGCGGTTCAGAGTTTCCCTGCCCGAACGGTTCCATTGTTTGGAGCGCGTCGCAGAGATGGAGCGTTACGTCATCGGGAGTGAGCATCGCGTCTGCGGCGATCCTCGGGATCAACAGCGCCGGCGGCACGCTCGCGCGCACGTCGGCCTCCAGGCGCTCCCGCAGCACGTCGAACACTTCTGTGTGGAACGAACATCCGGCAGCCATCGCGTGCCCGCCGAACGTCAGCAGGAGATCGGCCGCCCGCGCAAGGCCGGTTGTCACGTTGAAGGCGGGGATACTCCTGAGCGACGCCGTACAAATGCCGTCCCGCCGTGCCCCGACGAGGACCGGCTTCCCGAACGCTTCGCAGAGCCGGCCCGCGAGGAGCCCGCAAATGCCGGGGGAATAGTCGTCGTGTATGAAGCAGAGGATGCTGCCGCCCTGAGCCTGACGAAGGGCCGCTTCCGCTCTCGGGAGGAGATCTTCCAGGTGTGCGCTCACCGCGTCCTGACGTTCGCGATTGAGCGCATCAAGCGCCCGTAGCGCCTCAGTGTCGCCGAGGAGTGCAGAAAGCGCAATGTGAGGATCGGCCATCCGTCCGGCGGCGTTGATGCGCGGCGCGAGGCGGAACGCAATATCCCTACTCGCGTAGGGCATCTGGAGCCCCGCGTGCATGCAGAGGAGCGCCAGAGGGCCGTTTTTTAGCCTACTGAGGGCGAGCAGGCCGCTGTGCGTCAGCGTCCGGTTGCCGCCGCGCAACTCTACCACGTCGGCCACGGTTCCGATGGCGGCGAGCGCAATGTCCGTCGCGCGGTCCTCCCATTCCGCATGTCCTTCCAATCCATCGACAACACTCCACGTGACTCCTGCGCCGCACGGTGCCGGATCCATCGGCGATGAGGTCAGCGACGGATGCAGGATGGCACAGGCAGGCGGGAGCATCGGAGACAGGTGGTGGTGATCCAGCACGATCACGTCGATCCCAACATCCCGTGCGCGAGCGATTGGTTCTATCGCCGTCGCACCCGTATCGACGGTGAGGAGCAGCGTCACACCTGCGCTCCGGAATTCCTCCACGATCGCCTGCTGCAGCCCGTAGCCTTCATGCAGCCGGTTCGGGAGACGCATCATCGGCTGGATTCCCCGTCGGTGGAGGAAACGCGCCAGGAGAACGGTTGATGTGATGCCGTCGCAGTCGTAGTCGCCGAAAATCCCCATCTTCTCTTTCGAAGAGATTGCCCTTGTGATCCTCTCCGCGGCCTTCTCGAAATCCAGGAAGTGACGCGCATCGTACCCGAACGTGTCGAGAATTTCCCCTTTTCCCAGTGGGTCCATCTGTCGTCGTCGCAGCAACCGATCGACGACGTCGCCGTCCACTTCCTCCGTTTCGTGAAGGACCCACGTGCGGCCGGTGAAGGAGAGAGGAGACACCGGAGCACGGTAGCAGGCGTGGGAATGCCGGGCGATCGGATCACTTTTTCTCATGCGGAGATTTACTCATCTAGAAGGGCTGAATGGACGTTCCAGAGGGGTGTGGAACGTTCCCCTTGTGCCATGGCAAAAGATCAACGAACAACGCAAATGATTGCATGTTTCGTTTCAGAACTCTCTGACAAATTTCTCCAATACTCTCGCCTTCCGAATCGTCCAGATGGTGGCGGCGATCATCGCCATCACGGCAATAACAGACGCGGGACCCGTGTCCGCCAGCGGCGCACCGTTCGTGGCGGCCGTGGATTGCAGTGCGGACGTCAGAAGACTGTTCTGCTGTGCGAGTCGAGCGAGCAGGCGAGCGGTGGTCGGATCCAGTCCCCCGTAGGTCGGTGCCGGTTCCACGAGTGGCAACTCGTCGAGCTGCGTGAATTCTCCCGCTGCCTCCGCGATGGGAGGCGGGAGTCCGTCGTCCTGCACAGGATCCCACGGTTCGCGGACGATCGAGGGGTGGCGGTCTCGGTTGAGCTGTGCGTCAAGGTCCGCACGCCACTGAGCGCCGCGATGACTGCTCGGGATCAGAAATTCATTGTCGTTCTCCTGCAGGAACTGCTCGGGGGTCATGTACGACTGCGCGATACCTGTCAATGGAGCCAGGAAACCGGCGACGGCGACGATGGCGAGGAGGTGTGAACGCATCAGGGTAGTATAGCGGAAAAAGCCATGTTCAGCAATCCTGCTTGGAATCCAGCAAACACTTGTAGAACCGCACGTCGTCGCGGATACCGTCGTCCAGCGAATCGATCTTCGAGGGATCGGATTCCCCACTGTCCACCTTCCCGTTCAGGTTCTTATCCTCCCCGATCTGCATGCCGTAGGGCACGTCGACGCACTGCGATGCTAAGTTGTCCTTGCAGATTGTGCGGATTTTTCCGGAGCGGGCAAGACCGTCGGGAAGACCATCGCCGTCGGTATCGAGTCTGCGGGGATCCGTTTCGCCTCTGTCCATGCGGCCGTTGAAGTTCTTGTCCTCCAGACCATCGATGAGTCCGTCGCTGTCGGTGTCACGTGTCAGCGGCTCCGTCCCGCCGCGCACTTCCACTCCGTCAGTCAGTCCGTCGCCGTCGGTGTCCGGATTGCGCGGGTCAGTACCGTACTGCTGTTCCAATTTGCTGTTCAACTCATCATCATCACTATCACTGCCGATAGGCAGTTCCTTCTCTGTCATGATGTAGCAGGTCATCCCGCCGACGAAGCGCTCGAGCTGGTGCCGCACGGGGTTCGCCGCGGAGCGCGTCTGCTTTTGTGGAATTACGAGACGAAAAGGCGAGAAATTTTTCTGCAGTGCTTCCTGTGCCGCCCGCCATGCACGTTCCCGCTCAGAGAGGAATAGCTTCCCCGGGAACCCCACACTCTGCCGGGGATTTTCCGGATCATCATCGTCCGGGAAGCAGTAGCCCCAGTACCGTACGGTCTGCCCTCTGCCGCCGAGAAGCAACTCACGGTCGATCCGATCCACGGTCGCAGGAACGGTGAAGAACGCGTGCATGCCCGAGGGGATCGTTGCTCCGGATGCAACCTCGATCTCCGTCAACGCCTTCCAATTGCCGGTGCTTCGTTTCTGCTCGAGCACGTAGGCGCGCAGGGAGGAACCAGCGAAGGGGAGTGTCAGGAATGTTCCCGTCACGACCCCCGCGAGCACGACCCACAGGGCGCCCTGCGCGACGCCGGCGAACAGTGTGCGTTCTTTCATTTTTCTTAGTAGTATACCACAAGTTTTCCTCTCCTTGAAGAGCACAATGCCACGCGACTACTATGACATTCTCGGCCTCCAGCGCGGCGCTTCCGCGGACGACATCAAACAGGCATACCGCAAGCTCAGCAAAGAGTGGCATCCTGACAAGCACAAGGGGGATAAAAAAGCCGAAGAGAAATTCAAAGAAATCAACGAAGCGTATGAGGCGTTGAATGATCCGAAGAAGAAGCAGATGTATGACCAATTCGGAACAACGGGCTCCCCTCACTTCGGCTCGGGGCCTTCGGCGGGACCGGGCGGCTTCGGCGGATTTGATTTCTCGGGATTCACGGGAGAGGGTCCTTCGTCAGGCTCAGGACGCATTGATTTCTCGGATTTGTTTGAAGGACTCTTCGGAGGAGGTGGACGCAGAGGTCGGCCTCGCGAAGAGCGGGGGGATGATCGCGAAATCACCGTCACGATCAGCTTCATGGAAGCGGTATCCGGAGTGCGGCGCGCACTGCGCGTTCGGAAACTGGATGCCTGCAAAACATGTGGCGGATCTGGAGCGGAATCGGGTGCTAAGCTCGTTACGTGCGAAAAGTGTGGGGGGACGGGGCAGATCATCCGACAGTCACAATCGTTCTTCGGTATGCTCCAGCAGTCTGTTCTCTGTTCGCAATGTCGGGGGTCCGGGAAAGTTCCGGAGAAGCCGTGCAAAACCTGCAGTGGCGAAGGGCGAGTGGCCGATGATGTCACAGTGACCGTCGATATTCCGGCAGGCATTGCCGATGGACAATCTCTCAGGGTCCGCAGTAGCGGAGATGCGGCCCGTCAGAATGGAACCCCAGGCGATCTCTACGTCCGTATCCGCGTGGAGTCCGACGAACGCTTCGTCCGCGAGGGTGACAACATCAAGACGGTCGTCACGATCGGCGTCCCCGATGCCATCCTCAGCACCGAGATTCCCATTGCGACGGTCCACGGATCGTCGACGCTGAAAATCCCCGCCGGGACACAGTCCGGTCAAGTCTTCCGTATCAAACACAAGGGGATGCCCGTCCTCAATACCAGTCGGTTTGGGGATCACTATGTGACGGTGACGGTGGAGATCCCGGCAAAATTGAGTCGGGAAGAGCGAAAACTTGTCGAAGAGTGGAAAAAGCTCGCGGGGGAATAGTGATCTGCTAACGTTCTTTCCTATGAATACTCCTTCATCACCTAATCTTCTTCCATTGCGCATTTCATTGCACATGACGGGTGAAGGTCCGGATGTGGAACGAGCGATATCTGTAGCAATTGCCTCATCGCTGGAGTTTCAGCATGAGGATTCTTAGATATCTAAATTCTCCAACCCGTCATCCTTCGCCATCACCGGCGACAGTTCCTCACTCGGTTCCGTACTCGATGAGGGAACTCGCCCCTTTTCATGTTTCAGTTTCAGGACGATTTGCCGGTAATCCCCTTCTCCCACGCTCTCCGTCGTGAGGTCGCTCAAGCTCGGGGTGTTCGCAATGTGCAAGTGTACGATGCGGCGGAAGTACGGCGACATGGGGGCAAGCGCGATGCGTGAGCCAGTGCGACGGACGAAATCGGCTTTCTGCTCGGCGATCGTGCGAACTTTGTCCTCCTGCATCCGGCGGTACCCGTCGACATCGATGACAATGAAGGGACTCTTCTCCAGTTTCTCCTTCGTGCGGACGATCGACTTCACCAGATGCTGGAGACCATTCAGAGTTTCCCCGTGCCAGCCGATGATCCGGCTCGCGGAGTTGCTCACGACGTCGACGCGCGTGATGCCGCCCTCTTCCTCAGTCACGGCGATGGAGTCGAAAGGAAATGAGAGGAACTTCAGGAGAGAGCCAAGGGTGTCTTGAATGAAGGTCTTGTCCATGTCCGAAGCGGGGGTAATGGCTGAAGAGTAGCAGAGATCCGCGAGAAATGACTAATGATAAATCGTTAATTGAATTCAAAATTTGTAACTTCATAATTCAATTAACGATTAGTCATTAGACATTCGTCCAAAAAAAGCCCCCGCGTTCACGGAGGCTTCTTCTCTCGGATGCGGATTCAATTATCGAACAGCATCCTTCAGCGTCTTTCCCGCCTTGAAGGACGGGACCTTCATCGCAGGGATGGAGATCCTCTGGGTCGGATTGCGGGGGTTGACGCCCATCCGTGCGGCGCGGTGACTGAGCTTGAAGGTGCCGAAACCTGTAATCGTGACAGGGGTGCCCTTCTTGAGATTTTTCACGACGATGTTGATGACGGCCTGGAGGGCGTCAGCAGCGGCGCGCTTCGTGATGCCGGCGGCGTCCGCAATCGCGGCGATCAAGTCCTGCTTGGACATAGAAAGGATGGGGAAAGGAGGTAGATGCCGCGAAGTCTACCCCTGTTTTCCGCTTCCGCAAGCCATCGATATCGATGTTTCGGCTTACAGAAGGGAAAATGTATAGAAATGGCTTGTAGAAGGCAAAAATACTGAGCACGAAAGATGATCGCCCCACACGCTCTTCTGCCCTTGTACGAGATCCTGTCACTCTTGCAAGCGCGTCCGAAATGCGTAGGGGGATAGCGAAAATACCACCATCAGGAATGCTTTCTGTTTTGACAGTGCACCACTCCACTCTCTACCCTGCCGCCTCACATGCCCAAGCATCTCGTGATTGTCGAAAGTCCGGCCAAAGCGAAGACCATCAAGAAGTTTTTGGGAAAGGAGTACGACGTCGAAGCGAGCATGGGGCACGTGCGCGATCTGCCGAGCTCCACGATTGCCGTCGACGTCGATCACGACTTCGAGCCCGAGTACGAGGTGCCGGACGAGAAGAAAACCGTGGTGAAAAAACTGAAAGACGCAATGAAGAAAGCCGACGATCTCTGGATCGCGACTGATGGAGACCGCGAAGGGGAAGCCATCGGTTGGCATTTATGTGCAGTGCTTAAGCACGATCCGAAGAAGGTCAACCGCATCGTCTTCCATGAGATCACCGAGACCGCCATCAGAGACGCGGTCACACATCCCCGACGCATCGATATGAAGCTCGTCGACGCCCAGCAGGCGCGCCGCGTGCTCGACCGTTTGGTCGGCTACACCCTCTCTCCTTTCTTATGGAAGAAAGTCTACCGCGGACTCTCCGCGGGGCGGGTCCAATCCGTCGCGGTGCGGGTCATTGTCGACCGAGAGCGCGAGATTAAAGCCTTCACAGCTGTCGAGTACTGGTCGGTCGAGGCACTGCTGGAAAATTCCGCGAAGCAGCCGTTCACCGCTGCTTTGAGTAAGAAGGATGGGAAGAAGTGTGAACCCGGGAGCGAGGCAGACGTGAAGCAGATCATGCAGGATCTCGATGGAGCGCAGTATCAGGTTTCCTCCATCGAAGAGAAGGAACTCAAGAAGACCCCTCCACCCCCCTTCACGACGTCCACGCTGCAGCAGGAAGCCGTGCGCAAGCTCGGCTTCTCGGTCAAGCAGACGATGATGATTGCGCAGCAGCTCTACGAGGGCGTGAGTCTTGGCAAAGGCGTGGGTCACACAGGTCTCATCACGTACATGCGTACGGACTCCCACAACCTCAGTCAGAAGGCGCTCGATGATGCCAAGCGGACGATCGAGAGTCACTACGGTCGCGAGTACGTTCTGGCCGAGCCGCGTCTCTACAAGAAGAAGGTGAGAGGCGCGCAAGAAGCGCACGAAGCGATTCGCCCAACCGAGCTGGAGAGAATTCCGGCGTCTCTCGAGGGTGTTCTCGATCACCAGCAACTCAAGCTCTACACGCTCATCTGGAATCGCACGATGGCAACGCAGATGGCCTCGGCGGAACTCAAGCGTGTCGGGGTCGACGTAGCCGCCAATCCGGCTTCGTCCGCCCCTCGCTCCGCTCCCTTCGACTTCGCTCAGGGCATTCGGCGGGACGGAACTACGCCGCGATACACGTTCCGTGCGACGGGCCAGACCGTGGTCTTCGACGGCTTTCTCCGTCTCTATCAAGAAGGTCGTGATGAAGATCATGTGCGGAAGGAAGATGACGTCGACGAAGGCGACAAGCTCCTTCCGCCGCTCACCGAAAATGAAATCGTGAAACTCACGGAGCCCCTCAAAACCGAACAGCACTTCACCAAGCCCCCGCCCCGCTACACCGAGGCGAGTCTTGTGAAGAAGATGGAAGAAGAAGGCATCGGCCGTCCGAGCACGTACGCGCCGACGATCTCGACGATCCAGCAGCGCGGCTACATCATCAAAGATGGCAAGCAGCTCGTACCGCAAGACGTCGCCTTCATGGTCACTGATCTCCTCGCGGAACATTTCCCCGACATCGTCGATCTCGCCTTCACCGCACACATGGAGCAAAAGCTCGATCACATCGCGGAAGGCGAGGAAACGGCGCCGGCATTCCTCAAAAGATTCTACGGACCATTCCGGACGCTTGTTGCCAAGAAGACTGAGGAGATTCAGAAGAAAGATGTGATGAAGGAGCGCGAGATCGGAATGGATCCCAAGACGGGGCTTCCCGTCGTCGCAAGGATCGGTCGGTTCGGGCCGTATGTGCAGCTCGGGAGGTTTGATCCTGTAGAGAAAAATGTAACAAAGGCGAAAAAAGAGGCGAAACCGAAACTAAGAAGCGCATCACTTCCGAAAAATATCTCCATCGACAACGTCTCTCTCGAATTGGCACTTGGTCTGCTCAATTTCCCCCGCGAGCTCGGCGCGCACGACGGCAACAGAATGACGGTCTTCCTTGGGCGTTTCGGTCCGTACCTCAAGTGCGGTGAGGTGACGACGACGCTCCCCAAAGACCGCGACCCCATCACCATCACCCTCTCGGACGCCGTCGCACTTATGATCGAAGTGCAGGAAGCGAAGAAAAAAGTCGCCACGCCGCTCCGTACCCTCGGCGATGACCCGATGACCGGTGCCACAATCCTCGTCAAAGACGGCCGCTTCGGCCCCTACGTCACCGACGGCAAGACGAATGCGTCACTGGGGAAGAAGCGCGACCCGCAGACGATCACGCTCGAAGAGGCGGCCGATCTGCTCGCGAAGAAACGGATCAGAGGGCCGAGCAAATGGAGGAGAAGAGGGTGAACAATGAACAAAACTGCCCTTGTTTTTACTGTAAAGTAAGATTATGATTTTACTGTAAATTATGGATACCCTGCCTGCCAAAATTCTGTATCTCCTCAAACAAGGGGAGATGAAACCGGGAACACTATCAAAAAAACTCAGCATCAGCCGCCAGGCTCTTCATAGTCATTTGCGTGTTCTTGTAGCGTCAAAGAGCGTTCAGAAACATGGCGCGGGGCCGCATGTCGTCTACTCTGCTATGCCGGACAGTTCCAGCTCCTCAAGGGCGCCGAAAGACTACAAGTTCTGTCTGCAACAATTGCTGCCCCGCTACAGGAGGAAATTTTCTCTCGATCTTGAGCGACACATGCGCGGAATTTTGCAGCATAAGTCCATGAAAGGCAGATTTGATCTGAGCTTCCTTCTGGATTCTGCTGCCGTATATTCCTCCAACATCGAAGGCAATACTCTCGATCTGAATTCGTTCCTGAACAGCAGAATGAGTCCGAAGAAGCATCGCCCGAAAGAGGCTCAGGAGATCGAAGATCTCGTTTTGACATACGAATACGCAAGGAAGAGTGAGCTTTCCGAAAAACACATGCTGCATGCCCACCGCATGCTCAGCCGCCAGTTCGTCGCAGCATCACGGCAAGGCGTCTATCGTCAGGAACGGGTCGGGGTGTTTTCGCGATGTGGGTTGGTCTATATGGCAGTGGAGCCACATCTTGTTCCGCGGGAGATGCAGGCGTTGTTCAGCATCATTTCCAAATTGCTCAAAAAGCGCCACTCGCCGACGGAAAGTTTTTTCTGGGCAACGTGGCTGCACCTGATGATCGCATTCATTCATCCATTCAGCGATGGCAATGGAAGGGCAGCTCGACTCTGCGAAAAATGGTTCTTGGCTACCATGCTTGGAGAGCAGAGTTTTGCAATACCGAGCGAAGAACTCTATTGGAAGAATCGCCCCCGGTATTACGCCGCCTTACAGCTGGGTGCGAATTATTGGGAAACGAACATGAGCAAGGCATTTCCGTTCTTTGCGCTGCTCCCCCAAGCTCTCTTGAAAGGATCGAGAGAGGAGATTTTCATCCAGGGCAAAGAGAACATCTGATATTCTTCTTTCAGATCTTTCCCGCCTTCGTAGGCGCGTAGCTCCCACCTCCGCTCCTCACGGAGCTTCGGTGGGCAAGCAGCTGGTTCTTCATTCTCACGGTCTTTCTTTCCATCTTGTAGGCGCGTAGCTCAGTTGGTAGAGCACAGGTCTCCAAAACCTGGGGTCGCAGGTTCGATCCCTGCCGCGCCTGCCATAAATGAAGCATTTCGGGGTTTTCAGCTTCCCGTAGACCTATTTCCGGTTCGAACCCTGCTTCCCTGCCTTTTCCGGCAAGCGGGAATTTTGCCATCGAAGCAAAGGGTTCATTGTATGTGACAGCGATTTCCGGCGAAGTGGACAATTTTGCAGGCTGAAACACTGTTCATCCGCCTCGTAGGAACTCCTCAATCACCGGTAAAGTACGAACAGACAACATCCATGCATCGCTAGGGGAAGGGATATATCAGGTCATTGATATAGTTTCTGAGCTTCCAAGCGCAGAGGAAGTGCGCTCAGCGGGTGGGAACGTTGACAAGGTAACGCCTTCGCGTACGCTGCAAATTCACGTATGGCACCTTCATCTGAGCCAAAACTATCGGGTACAGAGTACGGTCAGACTTTGCAGCAACTTCTTGATGGAAAACGCCAGTCTGTTCATGAAGTTGCTCTACGCATCCGCAGTGAATTAGCAGCGAAGATCGCTCGTCTGTTTTCGGGAGAGCTTGGGACAATCCGTTCTGAACATAGTTATCCGTCTTCGCCAGAAGTTGCCTCGCTCGATCATTTCGATGCAGAGATGGACAGAATTAGAGGCATCATCAACGCTTGCAAATCACAATTCTCTCCTCACGAAAGTTGGTGGCATAAACCCGAGGAGTACAGGAATGAGGAACTTGTGGCGATCTCCGATCGATATAACCCTCAAATCATCGGAGCAGATCAGGCACGTCTCAGAGGCCTTCTGGCAGAGATTGAGGGTGGAGCTACAGAACTTCTTCTTACGGCGGCAGAACAGGGGCGTCTCTTGCAGCCACTGAGTACCCAACATGGTATGGATGGACATTTGGAGCATCTCCTTCCCAAGCATGTTCTGCTCGAAAGCGAAGAAATCGAAGGTGGAAAACGGTTTGAAATCCGACGAGTCGAAGCCTCCGTCTCGCGGCCCACATTCGCACGAGCGCCGAACCCCGAACGTTTTGATTACATGCATGAGCGTTATTGGGGTACTGACACCGATCCTGTGTACGAATTTATAGTGCAAGAAGATAAAAATATTCTTTGCAGAGTCGTGGTGCCGTCACAGCGCGAAAGAGAATTTCTGGAACGCTTCTCATATCCGCTCAAACATCGTATTAGTCCCCACCTGCGACCAGAGGCAGATCCTTCTCTTCTTACAAAGCTGATGTCTGCTATCAAGCCTGCTGAAGATGATTTTGGGTATGACGAATTCTATAAGCAGCAATCCCGCTACCCATATCACAAGGGAACGGTACAACTACCAGCCGTACACATCGGGCAGGAGAGGAAATTACTACCGATCATCCATCCAGAGGCCCATGCATTCGTTCTACACACCGAACTTTTTAGAGCAAGCTACGAGGCTCAGAAGAAGGTATGGGAAGAACCAATGGAAGTTATCTACCTGTAATTCATATCCCTATTTATGTTTGATGCAGATGTCGGCGGCCTACCAGCTTCTCTTTGTAGAGAACATGAATTATTGCCAGCAAAATCATCCCCAGATGTTCGAACAATGACATTGGTGCAAGGAAGTCTTGCTCCGAAGAAGCGTGAATTACTCTCCTTTATCACGGGGCGACCAGTTGAGCTTCGCCCATTACCAAATGATCCCGGCGTGGCTGCCGCATTTCGTGAGGTCTTGTCGGCATGTGAAAAATTCCATGGGTCGCTTCCATCCCAAGGTTATATTTCTGAGTCAGCAGAGGAAGCATTGGAGCGGATAGAGCGAGGCGAGCAACCACGGTGCTGTCAGCGACCTCAGCCCACTGAGACTCAGTGGCAGCTTATGGATGAGATTCGTTCTAAATACGAAGTATTTCTAGGGAACCGATGAAAAACACCCCACGTGATGCACTTCAAAGGTCAGCGGGATCATGATATTGCTCGCTGATTCAAGGGAAATTGAACAGGTGAAATGCTAGGATTTCAGCAATCCGTAGCCATTTCCCCCATCTTCCCATGCAATCGAGTTTCTCCGCTTTCTTCTTCCGCGAGAAGGTCACCCGCACCCAGAAATTCCTCTCCGACATGGAGGACATTCTTCCATGGAAGCTTCTTCTGGAGCCTCTGCGGGACTGGAAGACTGCGGAGACCGGACGGAAAGGATTCTCTGCGGAAACGATGCTGAGGATGTGGCTCCTCCAGAATTGGTACGGACTCAGCGACGAACTGACGGAAGAGAGAGTCTACGAAGGCATGTCCTTTCAGCGCTTCATGGGCATTGATCTTGGACAGCCCATTCCCGATGCGACGACGCTCTGTCTCTTCCGGCAGTGGATGGTGGAGCACGGTGTGCAGGAGCAACTCTTCCAAGCTGTAAATGGGTTTTTGGAAGAGCGTGGTCTCCTCGTGAAGAAAGGCACACTGGAAGATGCCACAGTGATCGAGACGGCAAAGAGCAGAAAGAATGAGAAGAAATCGTACAATGACACGGAGGCGGGAACGACGAAGAAGGGAAACCGCTGGTTCCGCGGCTACAAACTCCATACGGGAACGGATGCGCATCTGCCCATCATCCACACCGCCACAGTCACGTCAGCGAACATTCATGACGGGAGCCAGTTCGATGCGCTCCTGCACGGGAAGGAGGAAGCGGTCTTTGCCGACGAGGCGTACTACTCGGAAGAACGGAAGTCGATGCTGCGAAAAGCAGGGAAGTTCTGCGGCATCCTCGATCGTGCACATCGGGGGAAACCGTTGACGAATCGTCAGCAACAGCGCAACCGGAAGAAGTCCCGTGTGCGCTCCTTCGTCGAGCATCCGTACAACATCATCAAGAACAGATTCCATGTAGCGAAGACGCGCTACGTGGGACTCGCCAACAACACCGCGTTCTTCGTCGGACTCT
>CAZLYW010000004.1:34770-37075 GCA_964563915.1 uncultured Candidatus Peribacteria bacterium
GCGAAGACGCGCTACGTGGGACTCGCCAACAACACCGCGTTCTTCGTCGGACTCTGCATGCTGCACAATCTGTATGTCGCACGCAGACATCTCCTACCAAGGGAATGCCATGCCTGAACGCGGAGAATGGAGATATTCAGGACACGGAATGAGAGGAAACCGCAATGAACGCACATGCAAAAACACTGAGAATCGCCATACCGACGCTCAGATGAGGTGTTTTTCATCGGTTCCGAGAAGCACTTTGACCGACTCAGAGAAACTTTGATCGACCAGTATCAGCTTATAATCAGCGGCTTGATATTGAATGAATTACAAGAGAGCATCGCGCAAGAACGTGATCTTAAACTTGCCAAGCTCTTGGAGTTGAGAACGGAAGCAAAAAAATGATTACAACAGCCGGCGCGCCTCCGCATTCCCCGGATTCATCCTTAATACTCGTTCCAGCAGTCCGCGCGCTCTTGTCGAATTGCCTTTCAGAAGATGCGCCGCAAGCGCCGTCATGATTCTCGGGTCATCCGGACTCAAGGCATACGCTTTCTCCAGTAACGTCAGTGCTTCGTCGGACTGCCCCTGCGCGTCGAGAATCAATGAGAGGTTGTAGAGCACACCCTCCACATTCGGATTCCACTGCAATGCCGCGCGGAATTGTTCCTCCGCTCCCGCCATGTTCCCCTCTTCGAGCAGCAGGCTTCCGAGTTTGTTCCTCGCGGAGACGTACGAAGGATCGAGCTCTACGGCTCTACGGTACTTCTCCATCGCGTCAGTGATCTTCTTGTTGTATTCATCCAACACGCCGAGCGCGACGAGCGGTTCGGGGTTATCGGGTTCGATCTTCAGCGCCTGTTGGAACTGATCGGCGGCATCCTCAACACGCCCGACTTTCGCGTAGACGGTGCCGAGTCCCATGCGCAACTGCAGATTGTCGCCATACGAGAGTCCATCCCGCAGGAGTTTAATGGATTGTTCATAGTTGCCTCTCTGCCGGTCCATCGACGCGAGCGCATCCCGCGCGGCAACAGATTGTGGATAGAGACGCAGCGTATTGCCGAACAGCGCTTCCGGAGAATCCCAGATCTTTGTCTGCAGGAATGAAACGAATGAGAGGAATAAAAGGAATAAAACGGCGAACAATGACATCACACGTGATCTTGGATTCACCGAAATCAATTTTTCGGACACCATGGCAATCAACAACATCAATCCAATCATCGGCAAATATGGATATCGATCGGATGCGAAGTACATCTCGCCGCCTTTGTGGAAGTTGATGAACGTGGGAGCGAGAGTAATCAAGAAGAATGCGATACCAAA
This sequence comes from uncultured Candidatus Peribacteria bacterium, assembly GCA_964563915.1. Taxonomy (GTDB): domain Bacteria; phylum Patescibacteriota; class Gracilibacteria; order Peribacterales; family Peribacteraceae; genus JABFSS01. The sequence continues at coordinate 36,085 of CAZLYW010000004.1, forward strand.
GGTCACCCATCGCATTCTGCGGATGAAGAAGAAGCCCGCGCAGCCGATCAGGACAAGCATAATCACCGTGGAAATCAGGAATGTTGGTAGCCACAGGCCGATCTCCCCGCGGTACGGGTAGAACACGCCGAGATGAACGGGGAAGAGAAATTTCTGCAGGTAGAACACCGTGCTCTTGGCTGCCATCAGGGCTGTTTCGACGATCGAGTGATGAGCGATAATCCGTTCTTTCCCCGCTGTCGCTAGACCCAAGAAAATTCCAGAGAGGATCGCGTACGGGATTTTGTCGATGAGAATTTTCCAATCCCAACGTCGTCGCTCGATCATCACATCCGTCATCAACAGAACCGCGGGCAACGTGACGGCCATGACCTTGGATAACAATGCCAATATGAAAAAAATGACCGATACACAATATGCAGTTGTACGGGCGCAACATCGCTGCGCCTTTGCATCCCGATATTGGATATACATTCCCCACGAAGCGAGAAAAAACATCGTCGACAGAAGATCCTTCCTCCCCGCGAGCCACACGACTGCTTCGGTATTGAGCGGATGGACGGCAAATATCAATCCGGCAAAAACGATGATGTAGGGGCGCAGCACCGCTGCGCCCTTGGTCAACAAAAAAAGAATCCACATTACAAGAATCGTATTCCCTGCATGTAGTACGATATTTGTCAGGTGGTAGATCCACGGATGCAGCCCCGCTATCAGATAATTTATTTGGTAGCTGACGAAGGTAAATGGAATGTAGAGTTCAGGATCGTACGTGGTGAAGACCGTCTTGAGATGTTCAAACGTCATTCCTCGGATCGCGAGATTGCGGGTGATGAGGAGATCGTCATCAAGCGGTGCGAAGCCTTGAACAAGAGATCTGCCGAACGCGAGGAGAACGAGGAGGAATGTCATGCCGACAATTGCCGAACGCATGTGGCTTTTCTTCACACCGGCAGTATAGATGCAGAGATTGGTGATACTTGACGACTTG
>CAZLYW010000005.1:0-19533 GCA_964563915.1 uncultured Candidatus Peribacteria bacterium
TTCCTATGCTCACCCAATTAACGTCATTCGCAGGAATCGGCCTCTCCTGCGAAAAAATCACCGTTGAGGTCGGCTGGACTCCCGGCGAAGGGAAATTCTTCATCGTCGGACTGGCGGACGCCGCCGTGCAGGAGAGCAAGCAACGTGTGTCACATGCGCTGCGACAGGGCGGTTTTCGGTTCCCGACTGGGCGAATGGTGATCGTGAACCTGGCGCCTGCCGATATCCGGAAGATTGGTCCACGGTATGACCTCCCGATCGCCCTCGGTCTCCTGATGGCGCATGATCTGATCGACATTCCGGAGGAAACACTCCGTACAACGGCCTTTCTCGGCGAGCTCGCACTCGACGGAGCGCTGCGGCACGTGACGGGCGTTCTCCCGGCTGCGATCGCGTGTCAGAAGTTCGGTATCAAGACGCTCGTGGTCCCGGCAATCGACGGACCTGAGGCTGCGCTGATCCCGGACGTACAAGTGATTGCACCGGAGAATCTCCACGATCTCTTGCAGATCCTTCATGGTAATCGAGAACCAGACCCCGTTCTGCCTCCTGTGGATGATGGCCCCTTGCTGCGTGACGTGACTGATTTCGCCGATGTCCGCGGGCAGGAACAGGCGAAGCGCGCGCTCGAGATCGCGGCCGCCGGAGGGCATAACGTCCTCCTCTCGGGAACGCCAGGATCAGGGAAGACGCTCCTGGCGCGGGCATTCCGGAACATCCTCCCGCCGCTCACGCGCGAGGAAGCGATCGAGGTGACGCAGATCTACTCGGTGGCGAACCTGTTACCAGAGGGGACGCCACTCATTCGGCAGCGTCCGTTTCGCGTGGTGCACCATACAGCGAGCGGCGTTTCGATCGTTGGAGGGGGACAGATTCCCGGTCCGGGGGAGATTAGTCTGGCTCATCGCGGCGTCCTCTTCCTCGACGAGCTCGGGGAGTTCCCGGCATACGTGCTCGAAGTCTTGCGGCAACCGCTCGAAGATCGGAAGATTACGATCACCCGCGCGCGGGGGTCCATCACGTTCCCGGCCGACTTCACGCTCATCGCGGCCATGAACCCGCCGAAATTCTCGACAGGACCTGCGGCGGGGCCGGCATCCCGGAGAATCTCGGCACCGCTCCTCGATCGGATCGATCTGACGGTGGACGTGCGAGCAGTACCGATTGAAGATCTGCAGCGCAAACCCTCGGAGAACGCCGAAATCTCGGCGCAGATCGCCATACGGGTACTGCGTGCGCGCAAAAAGCAACAGGAACGGTTTACGGGTATGGGAATTCGAACGAATAAGGAGATGAATGTGAAACAAATTGATGAATTGTGCGCGCTGGACGGAGCATCGGAGAAACTGCTGCTGCAGGCCGTAGACAGGCTGGGACTGTCGGCGAGGGGGTACCACCGGACGATCAAAGTCGCGCGGACAATTGCGGATTTGGTGGGGTGTGATCGGATTGAAACGCCGCATATCGCGGAAGCGCTTCAATATCGCCAGACGACGAATGACTAATGACCAATCACTAATGAAAGGCGAAATTACACAACCGAATAAAGTTCGGAAATACGATCTGGCGGACAGAACGCATACCTTTTCTATCGCAGTCCGTAAATTTGTACGAGCGATCCCTAAAACAGTTTCAAATGTCGAAGATATCAAACAATTAATACGCTCCTCGGGTTCCGTCGCAGCAAACTACATGGAAGCGGACTTGGCTATTAGCAAAAAAGATTTTTTGCATCGTATAAAAATATGTCGGAAAGAGGCGAAGGAAAGTTGGCATTGGCTCGACGGTCTGGACCCCGGAAGTTCTTCCGAAGTTGAAAAAAATCGGCACACTCTCATTCAAGAGTCACTTGAACTCGTCCGAATATTCGGAGCCAGTATTCGAACTTTACAAAATTCCAACTTCTGAAATTTCATTAAAGATTGGTCATTTGTCATTTTAACAACGAGCGTAGTTCTTCAGCCATATCTTTTGCTGCTTTCGCCGCTGCTTCTTTCCAGTCCTTCCCCCCGCTCGCGTAAATGATACTCCGCGACGCATTGATAATCGCTCCCGTCCCATCGCCGATGAATCCGTATTTGACATCCGCCGCCGTGCCGCCCTGCGCACCGTATCCAGGAATCAAAAAGGGAATATGTGACATCAGTGCGCGGAGATATTTGAGCTCTTCCGGATATGTCGCCCCGACGACAGCACCGACACAGGAAAGCGAGTTCTTCCCAAGACACGTCGTGCCCCAACTTTCCACAAGCTGTGCGAGATGCTCATGCACGACTTCGTCCCCGACGGGAAGATCCTGCAGTTCGCCGGAGCTCGGATTGCTCGTCTTCACGAGAACGAAGATGCCCTTGTCATTCCTCGCACAGCGCTCCATGAACGGCTTGATGCCGTCGGAACCGAGGTACGGAGTCACCGTGATGGCGTCGACCGGACTCTCCGCTGAAAGATAGGCATCGGCGTACGCCTCACAGGTATTGCCGATGTCGTTGCGCTTCCCGTCGGCGATCACGATCAATCCACGGTGCTTGGCGTGCAGGCACACTTCCCAGAAGACCTTCATGCCCTCCCATCCGAGCACCTCGAAGAACGCCATTTGCGGCTTCACACACGAGGCAATGGATGCGACTGCATCGATCATGCTCGTGCAGAATTCTTGGACGCCTTTGGGATCCTTGGAAATCCCCTCGGGAAGCCTGCTCCTCTGGGGATCCAGCCCGACGCACACCGGCGACGTCGTCTTCATTCTTTCAGTGAGGGCATCCGCAAAATGCATGGTACGGACATGATCAACGAAAAATGGCTTGTGATCAAGGAGTTTCACCCTTCCATTTTTTCTCCCTTTCACGCTTCCTTGGTGATTGATGATTGGTCATTTCCAACTGGTCCCTCCCGCCAGCGGCTCCTCCACCTCCACCCAACCGAAGTGTCCCGACTGGTCCGTCCAGCGGACTGCTCCGGTTGTTTCGGTGCTGCCAGCGACGTTGAGACTGACCTGCAAGTTCTTCTCGATCGCACCCGAGGCTAGGGTGACGTCACCCAAGAGGCGGAATGTGCGTGAATGTTGGAGCGTGCTGAGCGTACCGAGGGAATCGGGAAGGCTGCCGCAGCTGACAATCGACGTAGTACTGTTGAACGAGCAACTATGACGCTCATCGCTGTCGGGAATCATCAGTTGCCAGTTGCTGACATTCACGAATGTCGACTTGTTGACTTGGAACTCAAAATGCTCGACTTTGAGATCAACATTCTCTACGGCGGATCCCATGATCGTGAACGACGCGAGCTGCTGACTCGGCCCGAGTGGCAAGATTCCCGTCACCTCTTGAGCGTTTCTGACGGAGGTGACCCGTCCCATCGACGTCTGGTGCTTGGGGTACGGGCCGGCATCGGTGCCCGGGGTCGAGGTCTCCGTTGACCATTCGCCCTCAACGGTGAGCGTCAGTTTGTCGACCTGCACCATTTCCTCCGATGTGCCGCCTTGGTTGCGGGCCTTCATTCGGACCTCTATACCAATGACCCGCTGTTCGCTCTTGGGAATGCGATAATTGCCGGTAAGGGCGCCGCGCCACGTTTTCTTGTCCGGATCGAAGATTTTATCGAGGGCAATCTGCCCCAATTCCGTTCCGTCGGCCGCGACGACGTACATCGCATCGATGCCCGTGATCTCGTTCTTCAATCGAACTTCTGCTCTGCGCACGAACATTGCCTCGAGATTTGCGAAGAACGTCGCGCTCGCGATCGGCTGGCTGCGCTCGCCGGCTACCAGGAAGCGACTGCGGGCAGGGAAGTCATGCGACAAGGGAACCGACCCCGCTGCGCTCGACTCCGTCGAGCTCCTCGGGGCAGGCGAAGACGAGGAAACCGACGATGAGGAAATAGACGATGCCGCCGGGGGGGCGGAAGACACCGAGGATGAACTGCTGGAGCTGCTCACGGGCGGCAGTCCACGCTCGGCACGGCGGTAGTTATGCAAATCTCCATTGCTGTACGCCACAAAGGCTGCAGCCAGCCGGGCCATCTGTCCCCGCGTGAGGGAATCCCCGTAGCCCAAACCGATAGGCAGGAGCAAACCACGCTTCCGGGCATCTTCCACGTACGGCATGTACCACGGTTCGCCGGCAGAATGGGCTGCAGACGGAGCGTATCCAAAGAGTTCTTCGAGCATTTTGAGGGCTTCGACGTAGTTCACGGGATTCCCGGGCCGGAAGAATCCGTCGGGATAGCCCTTCACGACGTCACGACGCTTGCCCAGGCACACATACTGACTGAACCACTGATTCGCGCTCACATCGGGAAAGCAATTCTCTGCGTCGGACTGGTTGATGGCAACATCGGGGGAGCTGAGGAACGCGATCTTCAAAAACTCCGCACGGTTCAACGTGCGATTCGGCGCGAACGTGAAGCTTGCCCCGGGCGGCGACGAGGGGTCGGGATTGCCTTCGACGGCACCGATGCTCGTGAGAACACTGATGCCAGCAGTCTCGGACGTGCTGAACGGGGCGTCCGCATACCGGCCGCTGATGTCCGTGTAATCGAGGGCGAAGGCCACCGCCGGGAGAATGACGAGTAGAGATGTTGCGAGGAATTTTCGCATTGTATGGAGTGTAACGGACGGGAGATGGTGGCCCCAGCGTTACTGAATCCTATATTTTGGTCCATCATTTTGATCTCAATAAATATCGCAACTATCGCAACCAAGAGGAAAAACCACTGACAGAGCCGAGAAACGCTATACTGAAGCCGCATGCGTAATCCAGAAAAAGAGGCTCTGCTCTTCCACGGACAGGGCTATCTGAAAACGGCTCGTCTCATCTGTCAGCAGTTGCTGGAACCGCAATATATTTGGAGCAAAGACAATCCGCGTGTTCCCGACGGCTGGTTCCCCGTGCGTTACACGGCTTTTGATCTCCTGCCATCTGCTCTCTTCGATATTCACCATGGTATTGAACTATTCTTGAAATCTACACTCTCCGACCTTGGAAAACCCGATAGATCATCTCATGACATCCAACATCTCTTCGGGAAAATTCAGCAAGTTGTCCTCGCAACTGAATGGATACCGATCCAAATCAACAATGATCAAGACATTCTGACGCAGGAAGAAATTGATCGCTTACAACAGCAAGTCATTCCTGAGCTTCAAGAACTCGTCGTGTACTTTGCACAGCGAAAGGTTCTTCAAGAGGAAATTGATGATCCCCAGAATGAGCTTTTTCGCTACCCCCAAACGAGAAAAGGGAAGAGCTACGATATGAATATTCTCGCAGACATCAATATAGGAGACCTCCTTAACCGTGTTGATCGTTTGTATGAACATTTACAGGATATTGGTTATTTGGTGGCCGTTGATCGGCGACACGAGCCCAGAAAAATTTTGGCCTAACTCGTTCGTAGAGGTAACCGCCCACTACTCCTGACCCGTGTTCAGGCTCATCTTGATGAGAAAGTGATGGGCTTTGCCAATGGACTCTGTTTAGGTGTACACAATTGTTGTACATGAGCAAGCGTCTTTCCGAGGAAACCATCCGGCAGCGCATGATCGAGTGGCGGAACTACCGTCGCCTCTACCCCGAGCTGCGACGGAAGTACGAAGAGGTGAAAGAGGAGAACCGGCAACTGCGCAAAACAGTTGCCGAGCAGCAAGCGCTCATCGAAAAACTTCTCCTGCGCGTGGAGCAACTGGAGACGATGGTCTTCGGACGGAAGAAGAGCTCGACCGATACTCACGAGGACGGCGCAGGGGGTGCGGCGCCTCCTGTAGAGAGGCGGCCGCGCCCGCCCTCCTCGTTCCGTCGTGCAACTCCTGCTCAGGAGGAGGTCACCGCGCGGAGGACCTTCCCCATCGACCACTGTCCGGACTGCGGCCATGTGCTCCGCAAGAAAGCAACCGTCATCCGTTTCGTTGAGGACATCCCCCTCCCGAGGAAGACGGTGGAGGAACAGTCCATTGAACGAGGGTGGTGCCCGCACTGCCGCACGACGCACGCCGCCGTCCCCATCGCTCCGCAGCGGTGCATCCTCGGGGAGAACGTGCGCCTGTATGTCCTCTTCGCTGTGACCGTCCTCGGACAGACGTTCGAGAAAGTGCAAACGCACCTCCGGGGCCTCCACGACCTCCGGCTATCGGATGGAGAGATCACGGCGATCCTCCACGAAGGGCACCGCAGGCTCCTTCCCGAAAGGAACAGGATCGAGACGAGGATCCGCGATGCTCCCGTCGCCCATTACGACGAGACGGGGTATCCCGTCCAGAGGGGAGACCAGGGGAACTTCGCGTGGGTGAAAACGTCCGCCACGGGACCCGAGACCGTCTTCCTCCTCGGACGCACCAGAGGCAAGGGGAACGCTGAGGAAATCAGAGGACCGCCGTCCCATCAGGTAGCAATGACCGATGACTACGGCGCGTACGATGCGCTCTTTCAGCACCATGCCCTCTGCTGGGCGCATCCGCTCAGGAAGTTCCGTGACCTCGCGCGCTCCGATGTGCTCTCCGCCGAGCAGCGTTCCCGCTGCGCTTCCTTCTACGAACGGTTCGCGCTGCTCGAGAGCGATGTTGCCATCGCGAGAGCCGCGCCGCTCTCCGCAGTCGAGCGCACGGAGGCGCGGCGGCAGTTCGCGGAGCGCATCGCTGCCCTCATGCACAGTGACGCTCTGGATCTCCCGAAGCTTGCCACGCTGAAGCGGACGTTCTTCGAGAACATGGACGAGTACCTGCTCTGCGTCACGACCCCCGGTGTTCCCATGACGAACAACCAGGCGGAACGCAGGCTCCGCTGCCTCGTCATCAAACGCCTCCTCTCCTTCGGATCGAGAACGCAGAAGGGGGCGCAGACCATGGAGACGCTCCTCTTCGTCCTCCTGACGCTCTGGTGGAGCAGGCCCAAAGACTACTTCGGAGAGTTGCGACAGCTCATGGCTGCGTAGGGGCAGTGAGCAGTTACCGTAGAGCCGTTGACATATTCAATGATATTTGCTCTAATTAATACATGAACGAAAAGGCAGATAAAGGGCATATTGAAGGCCATTTGGAAGGGCAAAGGCCGCACCAACTACGAGCGCCTGAGCATGTCATTACCGAAGGACAGACGGATACGCGCGGTGGGGTTAAGGTTGCATTCGATCCTGAGAAAGCTTTACGAGAATATCTCCAATGGGAACCTGTAGGTTCTCCGCACCCGCAACATCAAGCTTTTTGTGAGTTGATTGAAGCACGGCTGAGTCATTCCTTTGTGAACCGACGTCATCTCACAGGAGGTGGAGGCGCTCTACAACTTTCTGAAATGCGGAAAATGCTCATTGGAGCCAAAGTCTACGATTCATACTGGGCTGCCGAACCTCCGAGTGATGAGACAGTTACTGCACTGCTCCTCTATGAAATTCAGCATCGCGAAGAATGGCCAAAGCGCGTCAACCACGACACTCAACGAGATATGCTGCAGTTTGTCTCGAGTATGGCCACAGGTAACGACCGTCATTCACAGATGGTTCTTGGGGCTCTTCGTACGCTGCCACTTCCTGAGGTTAAAGAGAAAATGTTCGGGACTAGGGCTCGTAGTTCTTTCTACGCACTTCCTTTTGCGGCAAATATTGCCATTGCCAGACAGTCGGAAGACCCACAGTGGACACAGGATATTCTTGAGAGAGTTCGCAAAGATTTATTCCAAGAGACAGGTACGGGGAATAAGCATAGGTTCCTGACTGGTCTCTTCTCAAGATTTTATAGGCCAGAAGTGTTAGACCATACTATTGCTCTACAGCTAGCCAAAGACCCCGCCAAGGTTGATGCTCTCTGTGAAGCTATCGAGTTTCATATGAAAGAACAGCGAAATATTCCCGATGAGATTTTTCAACTATGGGTTCACAATCGGCTGCCGAGAAACCCTGATGCTGGCACAGCAATGGTGAGACACTGGGCCTCATTAGGAGAAGACTATATCCGCACTCAGTATGTCGCTTCAGGCGCACCAAGACTGCGCGAAGCCCTACAGTCACTTCAAACGAGGAAACGGCAAAGTCAGGCGGATGCGTTGCGAAGAGAGCAGGAGCAGAAACATGCACAGGTTGATGAGCGTGTAGCAATGCTCCTCACGAATCTTCCAAATTTTACGATTGATGCCGATATTGCATCTGTTGTAATTGATGATTCGTGGACGACGCCTCATCTACACACGATTGAAGATTGCGAGGTTATCACAATTCCGGTGCTTGCAGAAAAGCAATCTTTGAAATCTTTGAAGGAGCTCTGCTACGGACTCATCAACGCTCCATGGGGGAAAAATGCTGAGACAAAGGCGCAGTTGAGAGTGGCGCTCTCAGAGAATAAAGATCGAATTGAGGATCAAATCGTTCGAGCTTGGCTGGCACAAAGTACGCAAATCCGCGAACAGGCAATTCAAGCGTGCAGGACAGAGGGCTCATCACAAGATGATCTTTTAGAGTCTATGAAGAATGCAAAAGGCCTACGAGAGTGGATCGCACACATTAGAGATGAGACTCAACCTCCAGCTGCGTTACTGCCTATTCTTCTGGAAATTGATCGGGATCTTGATTTGCATTTGGGGAATCTTTCTCGCGCACGGGAGGATGCAACGGCAAACGAAAGGAAAACCGAAGCGGACGCTATTACATCGCAATATCTTCAAGATGACATCGAAAGGAAAACTACATATCTGCGTGAGCTCTATGCAGCGGGTACAGGGCTCGATCTGAAGAAAGCAGAAGGACATGCCGTGCATGCGGATAGTGGTGGTATTGCATCAGTTAGTGTAGGCATGAGTATGAGCATGCGTCAGGAAATGAGGCTGGAGCAGCGCATGGAATTGCTTCATCCACTTGATGGCATCTACGTTGAACTCGGAGAAGATTCGTCTCTAGAAGAAATCAAGCAACGGGCAGCAATGGTTGACTGGGTTGTTCCTCACGAAGTCGGCCACCTTACCGACTGGGCCATTGGCGATAAAACGGAGAAGTTCGTCGAGTCACATCGTGAGAAAATTGATCAAGTCGTAGCGACATTTGCCGAAAGCGATCAAGGGCTTGCTAAAGAAATGGTCGAAATGGAAATGAAGGAATGTTCTATTGATGGTATCGGGCTCTGGCTGGCAAAGAATTTTGGCGTGAGTGATCCGCTTAAAGACACCGATTGCCAGCGTCTTGATGCCATCCTAGATAGCTTCTGCACTACCATGGAAGTCTTCCGTCGTATCGTGCAGGAACGAGCAACAGATCGAGAAACGCAGATCCGATACAGCTTCTTGGTACTGCGATTCATAAACGTTTGTCGCGTTATTTTGGGGTCAACGGATATGCAGCATGCATCTCCTCACGAAGCAAGATTGCAGGAGCAGCATCATGCACTTCTTGGTCTTTTTGAGACTTTGAATGCAGGAACAGAGTGTTTCAATGGAGAAAGTAACGAGCATGTATCTCAACTGTTCACAGATTCATTTTGTGCAGTAGGCAATAGAGATCCTATGGAACTTTACCGCCTCAGGCACGATCTTTGATGAGCCCAGTAGCAGCGCAGAAGACGAACATGTCAGCATGAATTGCGAGGGATGGTAACCCTCGAATTTCGAGAAAGGATAAGCACTTTATTGGAAAGAGAGTTGAAGGCGTGTTAAACGAGCAAAAATGAATTACGAGCGAGGGTAGCTCTGGAATTACGGCAAAGGGTAGTCACCGAATTGCGAGCATGGGTAGTCGCTGGGATGGAAAGGATGGAAATACCTCGTAGTGCACTGTTAACGAGATTAGGTGTATGGGTGGAGCACCTATTGCGCGCCATGATAGACGCTGTATTGCAGCGGATGGTTTCCATATGGTTCCGCCAGAGAATAGATAGTGCTCAGCCTGCCTCTGTAAGTTCGAATGTCAGGGGATCTTCTGAATAATGCCTTCTATTGTTTTGAGTAGCGCATGTCGAAGCTCTACGACTTTCTGCCCCTGTGATTGTAGTTGATTGATTTCCGCTGTGAAGCCGCGAAGCTGATTGATCAGATAGTGCTTCCCCATGTTTTTCTCAGCTGCCTTCTCCTTAGGCAGAGCCTTGCCGCTCCAGACATCTGCGGCATTATTCATTTCTCGCTGCCACCTAAGCAGCATCTCTCTGCTGATAATCACGACTGACTCATCTTGGTAGGAATAGGGATCGAGCAGAGCAGATTCATCAACTGTCTCGCGGGCAAGCTCGATCAAGCCGTAGTGATGGATATTTTTGGCACGACAATATCTGTAGTACGCGCCCATCGCATCCTCATCCCAGAGCTGCACAACCGTGTTGCCCCTCATTTCGCCAGGATAAAACACGAGACCCTCATTAGCATTGATTGTCAGAATCTTGGCATTAGTCTTGGTTTCAAATATTTCCACCCAAGCGTTCAGGCCGCGATACCCCAAATGCAAATCCATCTCCCAAACGAACCAGCCAAACTTTTCCCTATTCTCCGGCTTCGCCATCTCCGCCTCCGCCTCCTTGCTCGCCTTGAAGTGGGGCCGGAGCGAAACCTTGCAATGGTATGACCGCGCGACAGCTGTTTTTGCCTTCTTACGTTCCATTCCCGCTTTGGATGTGGTCTTTTTCTCCACACGCGCTCTCTTGCAGGCTTGAATGAATGCTAGGCGCTCCGACGCTCTCTTCCAGAGACCTTTAGCGATCTGCCGCTCATATTTTTCCGGTATGCGCGAGTCCCCCGTGCTGTATCGGTGCATCGTCTTGAAGCTCTTCACGCCAACAAGCTTTGCAAGCGGTCGGATGGTAAGCCCCTTCGCTTTTGCCGCCTCTCGAATCATGGTCGCGGGATCGGACATGCGGCGAGCGTAGAGGTACCTGACACAGTGTGTCAATCAATGTGTGTGACACATCAGATCGGAACGGATAGGGTCGTGCCGTCGCTGCAGCTTCGCCCTACTTCTTTCCCAAACACTTATGTTTGACCCACGTAATTTCAAAATCCTCATCGTCATAGACGAACCGAGTTGGTCTGAATCCTACTGCGGTTGGATGGGCGGGCCACGCCCCCCTCGCCATCTGCGGTACCGCGCTGTTTCCATTTCCGATCTCAAGCGATGGCTAAAGATGTGAACGACGGCGAGAAGAAGCCACCGCCACAGGCAGAGAGGCTATTGGATTTGGTGACAGAGGAAAACTGTCTGCTCTTCTGCGACGAATTCCACATCCCCCATGCCCGCATCCGCGTGGGGGATCACTGGGAAGTCTGGCCGGTCCGCAGCGAAACCTTTGGCCTCTGGCTTCGGCAGATCTTCTGGAATGCGGAAGGACGTGCCATCTATGGCGAAGCTTACCGGAAAGTACAGAGCACGCTGGAAGCCCGTGCACGATTCGATGGCATGACCATTCCACTCTCGAATCGCGTCACGTTCCATAAAGGTGCGATCTACTACGACCTCTGCGACGAGCAATGGCGGGCGATTCGGGTGACGGAGAAGGGATGGGAGATCGTCGCAGAGCCGCCGATTCTCTTCAAGCGCTATAAGCATCAGGAGCCACTCGCACTGCCGAGCAGACAGGGATTTTTGCCAGGGCTGTCTCCCTTCATCAATACCCTGCACGATGACCAACGCGCACTGCTGCTCGTCTACGTCGTCTCGTGCTTCATTCCCGGATTCCCGCATCCTCTCCTGAATCTTTTCGGGGAACAGGGCTCACGGAAATCCACGCTGTCACGGATCCTGCGCCGCATCATTGATCCGGTCCGCCCGCTGCTGCTGGCAATCCCGAAGAACCCTGCTGAACTCTCACAGCAACTTCTCCATCACTACTTTCCTTTCTTCGACAACGTAGATTACATCTCCCATGACATTTCCGATGCGCTCTGTCGGGCTGTGACCGGCGGTGGGGATGCGAAGAGGCAGCTCTTCACGGACGATGAAGACGTCATCTTCGAGTATAAGCGGGCGATCGGGATGAACGGCATCAACCTCATCGCACGGAAGGCTGACTTGCTCGACCGGACGATCCCGATGGAGCTGCGGCCAACGACTGCGAAAGAGCGCAAAACGGAGGAGGAAATCTGGGCGGAGTTTGATCCGCTTCTACCGGCAATCCTCGGCGGGATCTTCGATGCGGTGGCAGGGGCAATGCGCCTGCGGAGCACGATTAAGCTCTCCGAGAAGCCGCGTATGGCGGACTTCGCTATGTGGGGATGTGCCATCGCGGAAGCGGCTGGTATCGGGCAGGACGTGTTTCTCCGATCATATGGAGCGAGCATCACGATGCAGAACGAGGAGGCGATCACTGCCAGCGGTCTTGCGACCACTATCGTCATGTTTATGGAAGGACGCGACGGCTGGGAGGGAAGCCCGACGGAACTTTTGAACGAATTGGAAGGGATCGCCGCACTCGAGAAGGTGGATATGGGTTCGCGCATGTGGCCGAAGGGCGCACAGGCTCTTCTTCGACGACTGAAAGAAGTGCAGGCAAATCTTCTGAAGATCGGCATCCAAGTCCGGCATGGCTATGCGACGAACGGCCGCCGGTTCATCGCGCTTTCCAAGAAGCTGGAAAGTGGAGCAGCGCAACCCTCTCACATAGTATCGCAACCACAGGAAAGCCTCTTCGAGAAGACGCAAGACGAGGACAAGAGCACCGAAAGTTGCGATGGTTGCGATAGTTTACCCCCTTCTAACGTCCCATGAGTGCGACAGGGCCCTTTGTCGGCTCTTTCGAGTTTTCCTATCAGCCATCGGAGGACGCGCTGAAAGAGGCCATTGACCTCATCATGCGCTACGGAGAAGAGCATCAGTACTTCGAGAACATCACCTGATTCCTGTTTTGTTCCCCACTCTCCCATGACCATCAGTGAAATCCAGATCCGGCCCGTGAAGCCGAAAGACGGCCTCGTCGCCTTTGCCTCGTGCGTGCTCGATGAAAAGTACTACGTCGGTTCCATTGCAGTCTTCACGAAGCTGAGCGGTGGCGGCTACCGACTCGTCTTCCCAACGAAAGCCGTTGGCAGTCGCCAGATGCACCTCCACCATCCCATCACCCAGGACATGAGCAGGGCGATGGAGGAGGCGATCTTCGAGAAAATCCATGAACTGTTCGATTGATCTTTGAACCTCTGTCTGGGACGGAGGCTCGTTCACTTTAGGCAAACAAAAGCCGTAGGGCGCATCTTCATCTCCGTTCCAATCCTTCCTATGTCAATCAAAATTGACAACGTGAAGGACGTAATGACAAGTAATCAGCCGCGCAAGCGAGCAGCGATCTACGTGCGTGTCAGTACCGAGGATCAGGCGAAAAAATTCGGTCCTACCTATCAGCAGGATGAGATCCTTGCATGGGCGAAATACAATCCGCACCCATCGTATCCCTATGATATCCAGAAGCAGCACGTCTATCTGGACGAAGGATATTCGGGGGCGAGTGACCTACAGGACCGGCCTGCGCTAACAGCACTTTTTGAGGCTGCTGCGAGGAAGGAATTTGATGTTGTGCTTGTCTGGAAAGTGGATCGTTTCTTCCGAAAATTGGAGTGGCTTTTGAGGTACATCCGTGAGCTATCTGAATTGGACGTGGGCTTCGTTTCCGTCACCCAGCCGGAACTCAATACCACCGGCACAACGGGTAAGTTGCTCCTGAGCATCCTGGGTGCGCTCGCGGAGATTGAACGTGACAATATTTTGGAGCGCACAAAGTCCGGCAAGCAAGCTGCGGCACGAGCGGGCAAATGGGTTGGCGGGCAGTTTGCAAGTTACGGGTACGATCTTGATGAGGAGAGAAAAATGAGCGTCAACGAAAAGGAGGCAGCCGTCGTCCGTCAGATCTTCGAGTGGTTCGTACATGAGAAACGGTCCACCTATGATATTCAGCAGAAGCTGCATGCGTTGAAAATCATCACGAAAGCCGATACCGCGAAGGATTTACGGAAGAAGGATGGCAAACCGATGAAGTCATGCAGACGCAAGAATCCCGCTGGTTTCTGGAGCCTGCCAACCATCGTGAATCTTCTGAAGCAAGACGCGTATACCGGTCAATATTTTTACAATAAGCGGCGGTATCAGAAGGATCCGAAGACAGGGAAGATGCACGCGCCATTCCATGATCGTGAGGACTGGATTGCCCTACCCTGTCCGCAGATCGTGGACCAGGTTCTCTGGCAGAAAGCGCAGGATCGTCTGGCTCACAATAAGCGGTTTGCCACGAAGAATCGCATCTACGAGTACCTGTTCTCCGGCAAGATCGCCTGCTGTGTGTGTCACTCGCCCTACGCTGGGTACATGCAGAAGAAATCACGGAAGAAGAAAGTGATCGCCCTCTACGGACAGTACCGCTGCCGGAAGTCGAACAAGTCTCGTGTCGCCGAGCAGTGCCGGAACATTCAAATTTCGGAGCGCGAACTGGAGAGCCGCATCTGGCCGCACATTCGTGATTTTCTCAGTGATCCCAATCGCTACCTTCGCGATCTTCAGAAAAGGGAGCAGAAACAGGAGGGAACCATTGAGCTGCGCAGTAAGCAGAAGGAGATCGCAGATCGCCTGCTGACGCTCCAGCACGAGCGGGAGCGCGTGTGCTACCTGTATGAGAAGGGCATCGGCTATCAGAGAAAGGATGACGTAGAGAAACGATTCCAGGAAATCGAGGAAGAACAACGGCAACTCAAAACGGAGGAGCAGGCGCTGTGTGCCCGCGTGCTCACCCGCGAACAGGAGCGTGACCGGCTACAGTCAGCGGCTGTGCTCTCCCAGCGCTTCCGCACATCCCTCGATAATGCCGATCTCGCACTCAAGAAACAGATCATCCAGCTTCTCGTGCATCGCATTGTCGTGTCGAAGGACCGTATTCGAGTGGAATTGAAGATCGAGAAACCGCAGCCACAAGAGGCAGATGCGATGGTTGCGGTAAAAAATGAGATTCAGAGACGTTGGTATGGTGACCCCGATTGGAATTGAACCAACATTTACCCCTTAGGAGAGGGTCGTTCTATCCATTGAACTACGGGGTCACGCCGCGATGAATCATACAATACAATCACTTCACTATCCGATGCCCGAAATCCTCC
This sequence comes from uncultured Candidatus Peribacteria bacterium, assembly GCA_964563915.1. Classification (GTDB taxonomy): domain Bacteria; phylum Patescibacteriota; class Gracilibacteria; order Peribacterales; family Peribacteraceae; genus JABFSS01. Next base: position 15,024 of record CAZLYW010000005.1, read on the forward strand.
TCCTTGCTCTCGCAATCTTCCTGATTCCCTTTCTGCCGGGACAATTTCTCTGGGCAATGCTCATTCTGCTCATCGTTCTCCCTGGTATCTTCGCTCTCCGGCACGGTCCGCCGTTCGTTCCGACGTCGCGAAAGAGAGTTGAGACGATGATTGCGTTCGCGGAGATCCAGGTCGGCAACCGCGTGTACGACCTCGGCTGCGGCGATGGGCGGTTGGTGATCGCCGCCGCGAAGAGAGGAGCGACGGCAATCGGGTATGAACTTTCCGTTCCGATGTTCCTGTTTGCAAAAGCACGATCTCTTTTTTGCTGTAACGCCGAAATTCGCTTCGGGAATTTCTGGACTAAGGATTTCTCGGATGCCGACGTGATCTTCTGCTACTTCGTGACCGATGCGATGAAGAACTTTGAAGAGAATATCTGGCCGACGCTGAAGCCGGGCTGCCGGGTAGTATCGAATACGTTCCGGATACGGACCATTCCGCCGGCGAAGCAGGAAGGAAAGGTCGCGATGTATATAAAAAATTCTTTACACTAACACCACCACTTCTCTCCCCTCTGCAGGGAGTGTTCCTTTAATCTTGTACTCACTGACTCTCTCCTTCACGCCAATCACTTTCTCCACGGCCTTGAGTGCCTCTTTATCTTTCCCCGGAAGCAAAATCAGGACGCGCGGATCGAATTCGTCGACGAGCTTCTGCGTCACTTTCGGGTCGGCGGCGGGGAGGACGAGTACGTCGATGTCGCCCACCGCTTCGATCTGCTTGTCGGTCCAGTCTTTGACAGGATCGGAGAGGAACGCGCAGCGGACATGGTCGGGGTCGGCGACGTAGCTGACCTGCTTGCCGTCCTCATGTCCGATGCCGCGGACGGAGATTCCGCTCATGTTGTACTCGCCCGGCCAAGAGATCATCCCCTTCGTTTCCCCAGAGCCTGCTTGCCCTGCCGAAGGCCCTGAGCCTGTCGAATGGGAGCGTAGCCGAAGGGATGAAGGGGCTTCTGGAAGAGCCGCGAGCGCGATTCCATCCTTCGCCGCCTTGGCGCCGTCGGGAAACACCGTCAGTGTCGCATCGCCGTTCTGGAGCTTGAACGACGTCGGGCTGAGGGCAGTGAACGTAAGCATCGTGAAAATGGTAGCGGAACTCATGAGTGTGAAGAAGAGATACAAAAGGAACAAAGGTACAGATGAGACAAAAGGTCTATTGCAAAAACCTTTGTCCCTTTTGTTCCTTTTGTCGCGTTTGTCGCTTCGTCTATACTTCCATGCGCTCAATCTTCGCCCCCAACCCTCTCAATTTCTGATCCAACCGGTCGTATCCCCGTTCGATGTACCGAACGTCGGTAATCGTCGTCTCGCCCTCGGCGCACAACGCAGCCAGGACCATCGCTGCTCCAGCACGGATGTCGTTACTGGCGACGACTCGGCCGCGCAGGGGAGTGGGACCGATGATGAGCGCCTGGTGCGCGTTAAGGATTTCCACGTGCGCGCCCATCTTCTCGAGTTCGTACAGATACGCCATCCGTCCTTCGTAGAGCCGCTCGAACATGCGGCTGACGCCCTGGGCCTGCGTCATCGCGACTCCCATCGGCGCCTGCAGATCGCTCGGGAATCCCGGGAAGATGTTTGTGCGCACGCTCATGGAACGCAGCGACGAAAGTTCGCCGTCGATGAAAAGGGTAGCGGCGATTCGCGAATCGCCGCTACCCGGATCATACTTCCAGACGGCTCCGAAGCGGCGGAGCGCGTCGAGGAAGGAGAGGAGGTGTTCGCGGTCGACGCCGTGGAGACGCAGCTTGCCGCGTGTGGTGAGCGCCGAGAGGACGAGGACGCCAGCTTCGAGGTAGTCGAACGTAACGGCATGCTCGGCTCCATGCAGAGTCTTGCTCCCGTGGACGGTGACGGTGTGCTGCCCGACACCGGTGACTTTGGCGCCCATGCTCTGCACAAAATGCTCGACTGCCTGCACGTGCGGTTCGCTCGCGGCGAGATCGATGCGCGTCTCACCGGGGAGCAGCGCCGCCGCCATGACGACATTCTCGGTAGCGGTGACGGAGAATTCGGGGAGGATTACATGGCCGGCTTCGAGCGTTCCCTGCAGATGGAGGACGTCCTGCGTGCTCATGTCCTCGGCACCGAGCTGGAGGAACGCTTCGACGTGCGCGCCGACCGGCCGCTTGCCGATGACGTCGCCGCCGGGGTATGCCATCTCGACAACGCCGAAGCGCGCGAGGAGCGGCCCGAGGAAGAGGATCGATCCGCGGATTGGCGCGCAGAGTTCTGCGGAGATCGGCTTACTCTGGAGCTTCTGCGTGCGGACACGCACCGTACCTTCTTCAAAGCTTGTCTCAGCCCCGAGGAAGTCGAGAATGTTGAGCATCATTTGGACATCGCGCAGCTGTGGGACGTTGCGGAGCACCGTTTCGCCCTCGGTTGCGAGAATGCTCGCCGCGATGAGTGGCAGCGCAGCATTCTTCGATCCCCCGACGGTGACGTCGCCAACGAGGGGAATACCGCCGCGGACGCGATAGGTAATTTCCATGGGGGAACGATTGTAGCGTTCCCCGCACAAAATTGCTGCCGCAATTTCTACTCGGAATGACAAAAACGGCTGTAAATAGAGTAATCCTCTTGATATGCACGTCCATACTTAGCACGCCCTTTTTAAAAAATTTATTTGTCATTCCGAGTAGCCCCGCAGCCTTCCGCAGAAAGTGCGGGGCATACGAGGAATTGTCATCGTTGTTTCCCCCACCACTGCATTACCGCCTCAAGCGTCAACAATCCCACCCCAATTGTGATGAAGCTGTCCGCCATATTGAAGATCGGGAAGGTTCCCACCTGGAAAAAATCGGTCACAAGTCCATCTATCACCCGATCGGCGACATTGCCGAGCGCCCCCCCGATGAGCATGCCGAAGGCAATCTTGCCCATCACCGTTTTCGCTTTCGTAGCAGCCCAGAGAATGCAAAGGAGAGCAACGCCGATGAAGACGTTCTGCAACTGCCCGGGGAACGTGATGCTGAAGGCGACACCCTTGTTTGTGACATACTGAAGACCCACGAAAGAACCGAGAATGGGGATGCGGGATACCAGAAACTGATCGGCGAGAAGCTTGCCGGCGAAGCTGAGTATGAAACTGAGGAAGAGGGCGATGGTAAGCACATGGACAGTGTGAGGAAAACGAGGCAAACAACGCAACCAAAGACCATGAGGATCCTTCGTCTGCGCTCCCTTCGATTCCACTCAGGGCCTTCGGCAGGACAGGTCTTCGTTTTCCTCGATTCCATCGTTTGCGTATACTTCGTTGCCATGTTCCGCCGCATCGACCTCCTCCTTTTAGGCATCACTGTTGTTTTAGTGCTTTTCGGACTGGCAATGCTTGCCAGCGTTTCTGTCTACGAGAGTTACCAGCTGACGTTACGCCTCTATGGTACCGGCTCGAACTCATTTTATTTGTGGCGAACGTTCCTCCACGTCCTCTTCGGCATGGGGGTGATGTTCTGCACGATGCTCATCCCGTACCGCCTCTGGGAGCGGTCGGCGAAGTTCCTCTTCTTCTTGACGATCCTTCTCCTCATTCTCGTGCTGATTCCCAGTATCAATGCAGGATGGGGAACCTCATGGAGTTGGCTGCGCATCGGGTCTTTTTCGGTGCAGCCATCGGAGTTCCTCAAGCTTACACTGATCATCTACCTCTCGGTGTGGCTGCAGAAACGGGAGCAGCTGATCAGTACCTTCAAGGAAGGGTTCGTGCCGTTCGTCACGCTGCTGCTGATCAGTACCTTCTTGATTGCGATCCAGCCGGATCTCGGCTCCTTCCTGGTACTCTGCGTTATCGCCTCGGCGATGTTCTTCATCGGCGGTGGGAGTTTCTTCCATTTGGCTCTCGGCGGAGGACTCGCCGCGCTCGTTGGACTCCCTATTATCCTGCAGAAATCGTACATCCGACTCCGGTTCGTCGCGTTCTTCTTTCCTGATGATCCCTCAATCCGCGAAACATTCGGTTTCCAGATCAAGCAGGCGCTGATCACCATCGGAAGTGGAGGATTCTTCGGTGTAGGGTACGGGAAATCGATCCAGAAGTTCGGCTACCTACCCGAAGTGAAAGGCGACATGGTTTTCTCCGCGATGGCTGAAGAGCTGGGATTCTTCCGCCTGCTGATCGTTCTTTCAATGTACGGGGTGCTCGTGTATCGGGGATACCGCATCGCGGAGACCGCTCCAGATCGCTTCGGTTTCCTGCTTGCGACAGGCATCACGACGTGGATCGCCGTGCAGACGATCGTGAACATTGCCGTGAACGTCGGGCTCTTCCCACTCACTGGCCTCACGCTTCCCTTCATCAGCTACGGCGGCTCGTCGCTCGTGTCGCTGCTCGCCGCGGTGGGCATCCTCTTGAACATCTCCATGCACTCGACGACGGAAGCGAGTCTGGCGAGGAGGCAGAGCAAGAAAAAGTTGGGGGGGTGGGCGTTGGGGGCGTGATGGGATTAGAACGGACGAGGTTTCCC
>CAZLYW010000005.1:19543-33962 GCA_964563915.1 uncultured Candidatus Peribacteria bacterium
AACCCTATCACGCTGACAATGTTGTCAAACCGAACGAGTTGGGAGTGCTCAAGCGTATTTTTTCGTACAGCTTGTATTGCTTTTTGCAAGACTCGGTTCACGACATGGAAGGCAGTCCAGTGCGGCTGACGAGCCATGTACAAGCCGTGGTAATGCGCGACCAATGACCGCAGACGGATCATGATCTCAATCTCTGCTTCTTCACGTTCCGCCATTGGGCAGTCAGGTTTGAGTGAAAGAAGGTTCTGCATTGACGCTTCCGTAACTTCAAGATATTTGCGCAACGTTAAATCCATCACGACACGTTCTTGCTGTTCATACCGTTGGACAATGTTTTCATCAGCCTGCTGAAGAGAATTGGCACCCATAGAGCAGTCCAGAATATATAGCTACAGGGCTGTTTGGGCTACAGTAACATGGATGTTAAGGGTCCTCTTCGCCGCCGGCGGCTCCATCGGCCATATCGCACCCTGCGTTGCAGTATGGAGAGCGGTACAGAAGATCAAACCAGTAACGGAGGCACATTTCGTGTGCTCGACCAGAGAAGAGGACATCCGCTTCCTGCAGAAAGAAGGAGTGATATGCACCGCGCTCGGCGGGCGCGGGATCTCGATCTGGACGCTCCCAGCTATACTCTCCCGCGCATGGAAAGTGCTCAGCCACGTCACACCGGATGTGATCTTCACGAAGGGCGGCGGGGTGACCGTGCCTATCGCGCTCGCAGGATGGATGAGAGGAATTCCCATCGTCGTGCATGAGTCGGATGCGATCCCTGGCCGAGCCACGCGGCTGCTCTCCACATTCGCCACGCACGTCGTGCAGGGATTCCCTGCAAATCCTATCCGACCGGAAATACTGCGGGGATCGAGAGAGAGAGGACTCGCGCTCACCGGCTTCAGCGGGGATCGTCCCATTCTGCTGGTCATGGGAGGGAGTCAAGGCGCAGCTGCACTGAATGACGCGGTCGCGGCGAAGCTGGATGAACTTCTCGTGCGCGTAGATATCGTGCATATCACGGGCAAGGGGAAGAGCGGGGCTAGTGCGCAGCCGGGAAAATATTGGACGTGCGAATTCGCACATAAGGAGTACCCGCACCTCCTTGCGATCGCCGACATCGCCCTGAGTCGGGCGGGCGCCGGATCGATCAGCGAACTCGCGGTCTCCGGTATCGCCGCGATTCTCGTCCCCCTGCGCGGACTCGCGCACGATCACCAGGAAAGGAACGCCCGCGCAATGGAGGAGAAGGATGCATGCGTGGTCATCGAGCAGGACTCGCTCGTGCGCGCGCTGCTCCCTGCGGTAAAGCGCTTTCTGGACGATCCTCCGCTGCTGCAACACATGCAGGAAACCATGCACACGCTCGCGGGACTTGACGCAAGTAGAAAAGTGGCCGAGATCCTCTTGGCAATTTCCAATGAACATGGTCGAGTGCCTTGAGAGGCTGCCCTTCCTTCAGTACCCTCATTCGGCACTATGAATCACTGGTACAAATTCATCATTCCGCTTTTTGCGTTGGCATTCCTCCTGGTGAGCTGTGGGAAGCAAGCAACACCTCCAACGGAAACCCCGGCCGCAATCATGCCGACCTCGCAAACACTGGAAGCGCAGCAGAACTTCGATGGGCAGATGCTCACTGGAAAGCACACGGTCGCTCTCCACACGAGTAAAGGAGATATCACGATGGAGCTCGATGCCGATGCCGCGCCCAAGACCGTGACGAACTTCATCGCGCTCGCGAAGACGGGGGTGTACGAGAACCTCACGTTCCATCGCGTGATACCTAACTTCATGATGCAGGGAGGCGATCCGAACGGCGACGGGACGGGCGGCGAGAGTGTGTATGGATCGACGTTCGAAGATGAGATCAATGCAGCTAGCTACGGCCTCGACACGAAGATAGTGAAAGAGGTCGCGGAAGGAGAGCCTCTCTCACCGGAATTCGAGAACCTGACGATGAAGGAATTCTACGAAAAGCAGGGGTATGTCTACACCGATGCACTCCAGTCGTTACCGATGACGACGGGCGCCGTCGCGATGGCAAACCGTGGACCGAGTACCAATGGCAGTCAGTTCTTTATTATCCATGGAACGGGCACCCCGTGGCTCGAGGGGCGGCACACCGTTTTCGGGAACGTCACGGAAGGCATGGACGTCGTGGACGCGATCGTGAATGTAGAGCGGGATGAGTCGGATAAGCCGACGGAGCCCGTGACCTTTACCGTTGAAGTGAAGTAAACTGCATCGGTGAGAACGCGCTTCCCTCCTTCGCCAACGGGCTTCCTGCACGTTGGTAGTTTGCGGACCGCGTTGATGAATCACCTCCTCTCGAAGCAGACGAAGGGGAACTTTTTGCTACGGATCGAGGATACCGATCGTGAGCGCCTGGTCCCGGGAGCGGTGGAGAATATGCTCCGGGGACTCGCGTGGGCGGGGATTGTGCCGGATGAGGGGGTGGTGCTCGACCCAAATGGCGAGGTGATGCAGAAAGGAATCCATGGCCCGTATTTCCAGTCGGAGCGGCTGCCTCTCTACAAGAAGTACGCCGACGAGCTTGTGCAGAAAGGCCACGCCTATCACTGTTTTTGCACGCCGGAGCGTTTACAGGAGATGCGCAAGGAGCAGGAAGCACGCAAGCAGGCACCGATGTATGACCGTCGTTGTTTGAATCTTTCGAAGGAGGATATTGGTACGAAGCTTCGGGCCGGTGAGCGGCAGGTGATTCGGATGCAGGTCCCCCACGAACGTATGATCACCTTCGCAGACGACATTCGCGGTGAGATGCACTTCCAGGGACACACCGTCGACGATCAGGTGCTCTTGAAGGGAGACGGCTTCCCCACCTACCACCTCGCTCATGTTGTGGATGACCACCTGATGGAATGCGATATCGTGATCCGAGGTGAGGAATGGCTGAGTTCTCTCCCCAAGCATCTCCTGCTCTTCGAATGGCTCGGGTGGACACCACCCCGCTATGCCCACGTTCCGCTCCTCTTGGGGAAAGACCGGAAGAAGTTGAGCAAGCGCGATGGCGACGTCGCGGTGGAGGAATACATCCGGAAAGGCTACCTGCCCGAAGCGATGGTGAATTTTCTCGCACTCCTCGGTTGGAACCCCGGTACCAGTCGCGCTCCGCGCTCCGGTACGGGGCATAGTCCCGGTACAACGCAGGAGATCTTCACGATGGAGGAATTGATTGAGCAGTTCAGTCTCGACCGTGTGCAGAAGGCCGGAGCGATCTTCGATTTGGAGAAGCTCGACTGGCTGCAGGGCCAGTGGATGCGGAAAATCCAGCTCACGGAGTTTGCCACGTGCATTCAACCGCTCGTTGCTGAGAAATTCCCCGCCGCCCAATCCGACGCTGAGTTCCAGAAAAAGGCGGCGCTTATCCAAGAACGCATCACGTTCTTCCACGAAGCACCGGAGATGCTCCGATTCTTCTATCAGGAGCCGCACGTGAGCATCGAGCTTCTCGCGAATGGGAAACAGAAGGTGACACGAAAACAGCTGCCGGAAATTTTCAAAACGTTGGAGAGAATTCTCAATGATGTTCCAGAAAAAGATTGGACAGTCGACGGACTGAAGGCAGCAGTGCAGGGCAACCTCGGAAATTTCAAGCAAGGACAGCTCCTCTGGCCACTGCGCGCGGCACTCACGGGACTGCCGTATAGTCCAGGAGCGTTTGAAGTTGCAGAGGCACTGGGCAAAAAACGCACATTAGAAAGGATGTCAGCTGCGCAAGCAGCTTCGTCGGTGTAAATGCGCATACCTACATTTTTGCTGCTACGAAAACTCTCAGTTCTTTGGAAACGAGCGTATGGAGTTCATCTTCATCAATGGTCTTGGGGTCAAACCCCGCGCGGCGTAGAAGACGAGTGATGACGATCGTCGTGACCTGTTGCATCGGACGGACAAAATCTACCGTGGATGGCTGTAATTTTTCTTTCACCATTCCTGCGATTCTTGCCTGTAACGCATCGACATGTTGCCAAAATGGATCGACAACATCATGGAGTTTTTCTGCTCTCACCAAACTTGTTATTGAGTGATGTGACGTTTGTTTCTCTCCCTTCAGTGTGAACGTGCGATACGATTCGCTGGCAATTTCATCCCAATAATAATGAATGACAATGCCTACCCTTGTCGTTCCATCGGGCCAGGAAAACTGCACAGAGGATCCAACGGGGAATTCCTGCTGTAACTCCCGATAGCGCTGTTGCACATACGCAGTGACCTGCGCATCATCAAAATCCCCAATGCGGATACCGCTTCCGTGCGGACGCAGAGCATGAGCTATGTATCGATTGCGCTGGAGTAACTCATTTGAAGATATACCGATCCACGCATTTTTTACAGCATCGATCATACGTATCAAATCCCACTTTGTGCATCCATGTGGATCAATGCCCAATCCCAAGGCATACGCCACTTGTTTCGCCGTTGGCTGGTCAGACTCCACAGGAATCTCCTGCGCTGCTCGCTGCAGAACAGCAAGAACCTCGGGGTCTTGCAGGGAATAGCGGCGCATTGGCGCTTTGCCTGGATCGGAATTTTCAACCATAGAAGATAGGGGAAAGCGCTTCTCAGCGTACACTGATTACACTGAAGATAGGATACAATGGCAGTCTCTCTGTCCTCATTATCATGCGTTTCTCATGCTCATCCAGGCATTCGTCCCCCTCGGCCCCAAAACCACCATGCGCATTGGCGGAAAGGCGCAGTGGTACGCGGAAATCCAGACCGAGAAGGATGCCGAAGATGCCTATGCGTTCTCTCGTGAAAAAAACATTCCGTTGATTGTTCTCGGCGGTGGATCAAACACGATTTTCGCGGATGATGTGATCAATGCGTTGGTTGTACGGATCAGGGCGGAGAATGTCGATATTGAATCCAATGTAGAGGCATTGCATGCAATGCCCCTACAATCCCAATTCACAAAAATCCATGTCCATGCCGGAAAAATTTTGGGAAGTCTGTTGAATGAATTAGCCGCGCAGAATCTCGATCTCTCCGCCCTCGCGGGGATCCCCGGCACCGTCGGCGGCGCGATCTTCGGGAATGCCGGCCAGGGGCCGAAAGGCATCTGGATCGATGCATTCGTGGAATCCGTGACGGCGTTCATGGATGGCGAATGGAAGACACTGACACGCGATGCATGTGGATTTCGCTACCGTGAGAGCAAATTCAAAGATGCCGCCGCGGGGCATTCCGTGATCATTTGGAAGGCAACGCTGAACGTTCCTTCAAAACCCGCGACGGAGGTAAAGGCAGAGATTGAACGATTGCTGAAAAAGCGCATCGAAACGCAGCCGCATCTGAAGACCGCAGGTTCCTGCTTCAAAGCGTTGCCGGATGGAACTCCGGCGTGGCAACTGATCGATATGGCCGGCCTGCGTGGGAAGAGAATTGGCGGCATTCAAATCAGCGAAAAGCACGCGAACTTTCTCTTGAACGTGGAACAAGGGACGTTCGAAGATACGCGAACCATCACGACCTTGATTCAAAAAAAAGTTCCCGAAATCGCAGGAATCGAGATGCGGTTCTACGGCGCAAAGGGAGAAATTTCTGGATAATACCACTTCGCGCTTAAAACGTTACGAATCAATCAGATCGTCATCGATGTATCTTGGCTTGAGTAAACGCTACGCGGTACGAGACGGGAAGAATGCACAAGATCGATACGTAGTGTTTTCATACAACTTGGTATAGCATTACGCAGCTCTGCCGTCTTCTTGATTGCCCTGCATGAGGGATACTATCGCGACTTTCCACTCTCCGATGAACCATTCCTGTCCTGTTTCATCAATGACAAGTTTTCTGGAACCTCTACCCCCTTCCATAAGAAGATCCGACCAGTATCAGGATGCATTGTATTTGTTACGGTGATTCTGCGCGCGAAGTCCGCATCGGATTCCTCATGACTCAGATCCTCAGGGTACATGGAGGTATGCTACCCCAGCCGAACAACCACGGCAACGCGGTCATGGGCATGATCGACATACGTTCCCACCGCCTTCCAGCTTACATGGTTCAGGCGCAGCACTGCTCGATGTCGTATGCATTTACAGAACGCATCCCAGAGCGCAGACCTCATCGCCGCAACCGGATCCGGACCGTACCCCACGCATACCACCTCGCCGACCGCTCCATCGAGCAGGTGGTCTTTGGTATGTTTATGGTGATCCCATGCGATCATGTCTTCCGCATGTTTGTCGGCATTGGATGATTTTTCGTCCCACCCGCCGACATAATGCACACACCCGAATTCTCGGATTTGATCGACTGCTCTGTACGTTTCCACGCGCATATCCGCCATACACGCCATGCTCCCACTCCTGAAAGATTATGCAAGAGTGAGCGCAGCCTCTACAATGTTTTGGCAACAAGATGCAATGGATCGCTGTTCGCTAAAACGGCAAATCTTCCGCTTTAATCTCGGATGCGTAGGTGACCGCGGGGACGTCGATAGTGGCATCCGGGGATGACGACGGAGCAGGCCCAGATTCCGATGCGGGCGAGGAGAACGTGCGCACTTCGTTGCTGATATTGTTCTGCACCGCAGGATTGCTGATCCCGAGGAGGCTGATCGCATCGGCGATGATTTCGGTCGTCGTGCGCTTGCCGCCTTCCTTCGTTTCCCAACTGCGCGTCTGCACGCGACCGCTGACGTAGACGCGATTGCCCTTCTTGACGAACTTGCCGATTTGCTCGGCGAGTACGCCCCAAATGACGACATTGTGGAATTCGGTACGCTCTTTCTCCTCACCGGAATTGCGGTCCTTCCAGCGCTCGTTGCTCGCGACACCAAGCGTGAGGACTTTCTGCCCGCCCGTCGTCGTGCGAATCTCGGGGTCGCGGGTGACGTGGCCGATCACATCCGCGCGGTTGAGGCACTGGGTGATCGCAGAGCTTTCGGCCGGCGGCGTGCGCTGCCCGTCCTTGGAATCGAGGAGAATCATGTCGAGCGCGACGATCTTGGTTTTCGATCGCTTCTCGTTCGTTTTCTCATCCTGCCAACTGTCGGTTTGGAGCCGACCAGCGACGAAGAGCTGCGCTCCGGGCCGAACGAATTTGCCGGCCACCTCGGCCATCGGGCCCCAGAGCGTGACGACGTGGAAGCCTTTGCCATCGAGCATTTCGCCGCTGTCCGCTTTGAAGGAGTATGGCGTGACGAGATTCAAATCTACGACGCTCTGGCCGCTCGGAGTTTGCCGGACCTGGACGGGCTGCGTTTGGTAACCAATGAGCTGCACGCGATTGAGCGAGAACATAGACGAAGGGGAATGGGATACAGGGAGGCTACGACCTGTGCACTCTTCCGGAGGGACTGCACGAATGTACACCCTGATGACTGACGTGCAATGAAGTACACTTGCGAGATAGGCATAATGAGTGCCGAATCATGCAATGACGTGTATGTGCTTTTCTGCTATAATAAGAGGATTCTATGTATAAAACGCACTTACTCTTTCGTAGCGTACTGCTGGGTGCTGCTACTGCCACAGTCCTTCTATTTGCGACAATCGGGCAAGCTCCGCGTGAATCAGGCATGGAATCCGCGGCGTCCGTGAACCCCTCGGTGCTGGCCGCGCAGGTGATGGGGGATGAATCGCCGCCATCTGATGAACCAGTGGAGAATGACGGTACTGGTGACGGGAATGATGGGAGTGGTGGTGATGGCAGTGATGGGAGTAATGGGAGTGGTGGTGATGGGAGTGGTGGTGATGGGAGTGGTGGTGATGGGAGTGGTGGTGGATGGGGATGGGGGGGCATACAAGACGGAAACGGTGATTCTTCCGGCTCTTTCGCCGGATGCGAGGAGTATGCGAGACGCTTTCCGAGTGAGATGAACGTGCAGCAGTGGGGAGAGATTTTTGTGCGAGAAACACGTGAAATGATCGACAGAGTTCTGCAAGAACCGCGTGGCGGGGAAAACTGCCGGGAAGCAGCGCAGACGGCGACCGCGGAGCTGGTGCACATCACCCAACAGTACGAATGCGCGCTGATCAGGGCATCCGCTGTGGGAACGACGCGATCGTCCGCTAATCTTGCAACGCGCAATCAAGAGAGTAAGGGGGAATCGTTCATCACGTCTCTCGATCTCCTGAATGATGTGCAAGCAGAAACGATGGAAATCCGGCAGTCTCTGAATGTGTCAGGGAATATGATGAGATACGGGCTCCACCTGACGTCGAACCATTGCGATCCTAAAATATCCGTAACCATTGCACCCGAAATCTTGTTGCCATTAATGAGGTTGATAGAGGACAGCACCAAGAAGATCGTCGATGAGGCAAAAGCAGGTGCCGATGCAACGAAGGAATCGATTGGAGAAGGTGCCGATAGAATACAGGGATCGATACGAGAGGGCGTGGATGCAACGAAGGAATCGATTGGAGAAGGTGCCGATAGAATACAGGGATCGATACGAGAGGGCGTGGATACGACAAGGGAGTTACTACGAGAAAGTGTGGAAGTACTCCTGGAACAGCAGAGGGGACAGCAGCAGCAAGAGGAGAACTGGCACGAGGAAACTAGGCAGAATTGGGAGTGGGTCCGCAATGCGTTCGAGGCGCTGTCGCAAGAGTGACGCACGCTCTTCACCCTGCCTTCGCTGATACCACTTCGCGTTTAAAACGTTGCGAATCAATCAGATCGTCATCGATGTATCTTGGCTTGAGTAAACGCTACGCGGTACGAGATGAGGAGGCTACACAAGATTGATACGTAGCGTTTTTAATGCAACTTGGCATGAAATGCTCAGAGAAGATTTTCCACTTCGCTCAACGTGAAAAATGATGTGTGCTTTGAATCTGCATGAGGGTGTGCATCAACTGTATCCTTTCCTCCTTCTATGACAATGGAAGCGCCATTACCATTTTCACAAACCTTGCAGTTCACGGCATACGGAAGTGCATCCATACGTGTTATGGGAATTTCTTTTTGGCACCCCTCACATACTCCATACAATCCCAGGCGCTCCCTGTACTGGGCGCGCATGATCTGTTGTTGAATTCTTCCCTGCACTGTTAAAAGTTCCGCATCGACTCCTCTCTCATGCTCCATCGCGGCATTCACCTCTCTATCCAGATCATCTAATCCCGTGAGCACAATGGGAAGTCGAAGGCGCTCTGCATCTGCAGCAAGTTTCTTCAAGCAGCGTTGAAGTCCCGCTTTCCTCACAGCGTTCTTGGAAGAAATTGCACCGGCTCGTTCCTGTGTTTTCTCGTGTTTTTTCATGGAGAGGAGCACGTGGCACAGGATGGTAGTCCAGTGTATTTGGATGTCAATATTATCGCATCAATTTGTCAAATAGTGTTATCCTGACCCTATGAAGGCTTCCGACTTCGTCCACCTGCACTGTCACTCCACCTACTCTCTCCTCGAGGCTCTCCCGAGCCCTGCAGAGATCGTGGAGCGTGTGGCAGAGCTGGGGCAGAACGCCGTGGGACTCTGCGACAAGGGGTACACCTACGGATTGATTGAATTTTTCCAGGAAACGAAGAAGAAGAACGTGAAGCCAATCCTCGGGATGGAGACATACGTTGCGGCCCGAACGCGGCACGACAGAGAGAGTGGTGTGGATACCAAGCGCTCCCCGCTGACGCTACTCGCTGAGTCGCAGGAGGGGTACCAGAATCTCCTCCTGCTTGCATCCGCAGCCGCGCTCGACGGCATGTACTACAAACCACGAGTGGACAAGGAACTTCTGCAGGAATTCGGGAGAGGATTGATCGCTCTGAGCGGACCGATCAGCGGCGCGATCCCGCAGGCTGCACTCGCGGAGGACAGCGGGAGAATAAAGGCACTGACGGAGGAGTATCAGTCGTACTTCGGGAAGAACAATCTCTACTTCGAATTGATGGATTTGCCGAATGTCCCGGGCCAGCGTGAGGTGAACCAGCAGTTGATCCACTACGGGAAGACGTTGAACATCCCGACGGTCGTCACCTGCAACAGCCACTACTGCCGGCCCGAGGATGCTGAAGCGCACGATGTCCTCCTCTGTATCCAGAAGAACGCACAGGTGAATGATCCTGGTCGTTTCTCGATGCGCGAAAGCGACTTCTCAATGCGGCCATTCGAAGAATTGGAGAAAGCTTTCTCGCATGTGCCGGAAGCGCTGACGGCAACACGAGTCATTGCGGATCGGTGTACTGTTTCGTTCACATTCGGCACGTACGACATTCCACGTTTCCCCGTACCGGCGGGGAGTTCCGAAGAGAAGGAACTGACGCAGTTGTGCGAAGAGGGTTTCCGGATGCACTATCCAAAAGCATCGGCGGACCATCGTAAGCGTCTTGCGTACGAACTCCAGATCATCAAGCAAGTGGGGTTCTCGAGCTACTTCCTCATCGTCGCGGACTTCGTGAATGAGGCGAAGCGGCGCGGCATCACCGTCGGCCCCGGACGGGGATCGGCGGCGGGATCGATCGTGAGTTACAGCCTGGGCATCACCGGCATCGAGCCGCTGCAGCACGGGCTCCTGTTTGAACGCTTCCTGAACCCCGAGCGGCTGGAGCTACCCGATATTGATTTGGATTTCGCCGACAACCGCCGCGACGAGGTGCTGGAGTACGTCCGTCAGAAGTATGGCCGCGACAAAGTCGTGCAGATCTGCACGTTTGGGACGCTCGCCGCGCGCGCAGCGGTCAAGGACGTCGGCCGCGCGTACGGTGTGCCATTCCTGGAAATGAACACACTCGCCAAATTCATCCCCGAGCGCCCAGGCACAAAGCTCGTCGACGCACTCGGCACCGATGAACTCAAAACGGTGTACGAAAGCAATGAGGTATACCGGAAGATTATCGATACCGCACTGAAGCTGGAGGGGAAAGCGCGTCATATCTCCGTGCACGCATGTGGAGTCGTCATTTCGGATAAGCCCGTCGTAGAGTACACAGCCGTGCAGCGGGCGCCGAAAGACGAGGAGACCATCATCACGCAGTATTCGGCGAAGCCCTTGGCAGCTCTTGGACTCCTGAAGATGGACTTCCTTGGACTCACGAATCTGACCGTGATCCAGACGACACTCGAAATTATCGAGCGCCTCCACGGAAAGAGAATCGACATCGCGACTCTGCCGCTCGGAGACAGCGAAACGTACACATTACTCCAACGCGGGGATACCACTGGCGTGTTCCAGCTGGAATCGGCGGGTATGCGCCGCTATTTAAAGCAGCTCAAGCCGACGCAGTTCGACGACATCACCGCAATGGTCTCACTGTATCGCCCCGGACCGATGGAGTGGATCCCGAGCTTCGTCAAGCGAAAGCACGGCCAGGAGAACGTCGAATACCTGCACGACGATCTCCGGCAGATCCTGGAACCGACGTACGGCATCGGCGTGTATCAGGAACAGATCCTCCTCATTGCGCAGATCTTCGCAGGATTCACCCTGGGAGAAGCCGATATCCTGCGGCGCGCGATCGGCAAGAAGATCCGGAGAGAACTGACGGCACAGCGCGAGAAATTCATTGCAGGCGCGAAGAAGAAAGGGTACGGCAAGCAGCTCGCCGAGCAGATTTTCGACGACGTCATCACCCCGTTCGCGGGCTACGGCTTCAACAAGTCGCACGCCGCGGGCTACGCTCTCATCGCGTACCAGACGGCCTATCTGAAAGCCCACTACCCAACCGAGTTCATGGCAGCCCTCCTCTCCGCCGACTCGGACGTCACCGAACGCGTGATGATCGAGATCGAGGAGTGTCGCGCAATGGGCATCGACGTACTGCCTCCCGACATCAATGAATCCTTGAGGCATTTCACCGCAATCCCACCGATGAACCAGCGGGGGTCCATCCGGTTCGGACTCTCCGCGATCAAAGGCATCGGCGACAGTACTGTGCAGCAGATCATCGTCATGCGCGACCAAGGAGGAGCGTTCACTTCCCTCGAAGACTTCGCTCGCCGCATGCCAAGCAAGGCGCTGAACAAGAAGATGATTGAAGCGCTCAGCAAATCTGGTGCGCTCGACTCGCTCGGAGAACGGCGCGCGATTATTGAGAACTACGAGAGCATCGTGGAGTTTTCGAAGGCATCGGGGCCTTCGGCGGGAGCGGCGCAGGGCGATCTCTTCGGGTCCGTCGGTGGAGGGATCGCCGAAGCGCACATCGAATTTTCTCAGACGGCGCCTGCCTCTTCGCTCGAGAAGCTCCGGTGGGAGAAGGAAACGCTCGGTATGTACGTCAGCAGCCATCCGCTCGCGGGACTCAAGAAGTACATTGGTAAGAAGGCGCAGCTGATTGGAAATCTCACAACCAAGGAGGTCGGCAAGCGCGTGACGATCGCCGGCATTGAGGAGAGTGTGAAGAAGCTGACGACCAAGAAAGGGGAGAGCATGGCCATCCTCACGATCGAAGACCCGACGGGACGGATGGAGGTGACGCTGTTCCCGCGCACGTTCACGGACGCTAGCTCTCTCCTCGGACAGCCCGATACTGTCCTCGTCGTCGGCGGCACACTGGACCTCCGCGGGGGGCAACTCCAGATCCGGGGAGAGGCGGTGAAGCGTGCCTCCCTCTCAACGATGATTGGCAACGCCCGGCGGGAAGGCTTCTTCGATGAAGAGGAAGCGAAATCGGGGCTCCGGCGGACCGTCCGTGAAGTCGATGGTGAGAAGATCGAACTCGTCGATGAAGAGGGGAATGTCATCGCGGGAGAAACCATGACGCTGGGGAGAGGAAATGACGAGAGTGAGGATTTCCTGGGACCTCTTGGACGGTGGATTGTCTCTGGAATGAAAGAAGATGAAGTGTTGAGCGCATTGCAGTTAAGCAAGGCGTCGCCGAAGGATTCCGAAGATTCCAAAGAGTCCAAGGACATGCGCAATAAAGGATCATCGGAATCTTCTGAAACTTCGGATTCTTCGCAATCTTCCCCTTCGTCGCTCTCTTCTCGCATTTCGATACACACAATCCAATTGCCGCCCCGCGCTCCCCGCCAACTCCTCCACGACTTAAAGAGAACCTTCGAAACCTTTCCGGGCAAAGAGCGCGTACAGCTCAAGATCGGCGAGCAACTCGTTCCCGTACCGATGACCATCACGATGTCGATGATTCTCGAGAAGAAGATTGAGGAAGTGATGGAAAAGCACAAGATTGGAGTAGAATAAGGAGCCACCATGACCCTCCTCTGGAACATTCTGGCAGTGGCCGTTCTTGGCATCACTGCCATGGAGTGGGTGTTGTGGCAGTTTTTCCGCCGCCGGGCCGAGGGGCTCCATCTTCACCTCTCCTCGACGACCGGGCGGAGGGTATTCACGGTCATGCGCATCCGCGTGTGCGTCATGCTCCATACGATCTTCCTCCTCTGTATGACGTTCTTCTCTCTCCTCTTCCTGTGGTAGCGCACCATCACAATCTGTTGACGTGCACCGATTTCCCCGGCAAAGACCCCGGTGAGGTCTTTCAGAGCTCGTTCCGGCAACACTGGATCCGCATGCTCTGGCCGTTCACGAAGACTTCTCTACTGACGCTGCTCATTTTCACGATCGGCTTCCTGACATTCTTCATTATCGATGTCGGCCAGAGCACTCCGCGCCACTTGATGCTCGTGTTCCTCTTGCTCTTCTTCCTGATCATCCAATTCGAATTTCTCGTACGCTTCTACCGTTACTTTTTGTACGTCATCGTCGTGACTGATCGCCGCGTGCACCGCATCAAGAAAACCATCCTGACGACGGATGAACACGAATGCGTGGATCTCTGGGTGCTGCAAGAAATCGACAAGCGCCAGCGCGGGCCGATCCAGAACATTCTGGGTTTCGGTAGTCTGACACTCGAGGCGCAGGATACATGTATGACGCTGCACTTCGTTCCACACATCGAAAGTCGGTACAACGAGATCATGTCTCTGCGGGAACGGGCACGGGCGAGTGGGAGGAGAATGTTTTTGGAACCGAAACAATGAGAGTCCTCCCCGCAGATACTACCGGCATCAGTGCCGCCATAAGAATTCTGCAGGCCGGCGGGGTTGTCGCTCATGCAACAGAGACTTGCTACGGTCTCGCGTGCGATCTCACGCATCCCGATGCCGTGACGAAACTGTTCAACATGAAACACCGTCCGCTCGATCAGCCTGTGAGCGCATTGTTCGAGAGTTTCGATCAGGCGAAGGAGTACGTGGAATGGGATGATGAAGCTGACGCGCTCGCAAAAAAATATTTGCCGGGGCCGCTCACCTTAATTCTCCCCGTGAAAAAAACCCTGCCTCATATTCTTTATCCTATTCTCAATTCGCTTGGCATTCGGATCTCTTCCCATCCCGCCGCAATGGAACTCGTGAAAAGATTTGGCTCGCCCTTGAGCACAACCTCCGCCAACCTCCATGGCCAACCCAACCCGTACAGCGTTGAGGATATCTTGCAGCAATTCTCGGAACAGGAATTTCAGCCCGATCTCATTCTCGACTCCGGCACGCT
>CAZLYW010000006.1:0-7670 GCA_964563915.1 uncultured Candidatus Peribacteria bacterium
TCTCCATCACCATCAACACCACCCACCGCCGCGTCACCCGAAAAGGACCCGATAATTCTTTCCTCCCGCCGGTCTACCTGGGAGAACGTTCCCTCCACTTCGTATGATCTCCCTACCTTCCCAGTCCGCGAAGAAGCTGAATTCGGCGCTCATTGCGTCGCTCCTCGATGATGCCGAGGTGGCCGCCGGCGACGAACGAATGCTCACGGAGATCGCGTTCCTGCGTTCGCGGCTGCTCCCGCTCTGCTTGCAACAGCAGGGCAATCCGCAAGCTCTCATCGACATCCCCAAGGAGGTCCGCGAGCGCTGGGACGCGCTGTTCCTGAAGCTCGAACAGGCTGAGGATCGCGCGATCGCCGAGAGACGGCCGATCATCGACCGCGTGCGGGAGGACGCACGGAATTTCCCCGGCGGCACGCCGCCAGAAGAATTGGAGTACTTGGACAGCGTCGCCGCGCACGCGCGGAAGGAGAGCAGAGATCTCTATCAGGATCTCCTGGACGGAGAACTCACCGAGATGCACGAAGAAGAGAACGCCGCCCGGTCCGGCACAGAAGCCGATACCATCGCGCGCTTGCGCAAAGATCTGCAGAAGAGACCGAAGCCGCCGCCGAGCGGTCCAGGTGCGGATGGGCAGATCATGAACTGAGGTCCGGTTTCGCGTCTGAACGACCATAAACCGATAAAACCATGTTCTGTGGTATCCTCACGCCATGACCCAGAATGAGGCAGTTGCCCATTGGCAAAAGCGCGCACGAGCTGAATTGAAGGCGGCGCGCATTCTCTTTGAGAAGGGGGAAAATGACGTGTACGGAGAAGTCATTTTCCACTGCCACCTCGCCGTGGAGCTCGCCTTCAAAGCGCAGTACATCCAAGAGCGCGACGAAGCCGCGCCGTTCACACATAACCTTGGCGAACTCGCGCATATGCTGGACCACGCATGGTCGGAGAACGACCAGAAGGATTTTGACCGGTTGAACGATCACGCGGTACTGTCCCGGTACGGAGACTGTGAGTGGTACATCCGCAATGCGACGAAAGAAAATGCGGCGATGTGGTTGAAAAAAGCGGAAAAGTTTCTTTCCCAAATCCAATCATGAACAGAGAAGAGGCACTGCTCACGGCGGCAAAATTCAAGCAAGCTCTGCGAGATGCAGGCGTGCCTTTTGATTCCGTGATTATTTTTGGATCCGTTGCGCGCAACACCATGCACGAACAGAGTGACATTGACATCGCCGTTGTCGGAAGGCCGTACAATGGAAACCGCATGGATGAGCAACATGCGCTCTCTCGCATCCGCCGAGGAGTGAGTTACAAGATCCAGCCCATTTGGTTCTACCCCGAGCATCTTGCAGACAAGTACTCGACGCTCGCGATGGAAATCAAAAAGGATGGAATTGAAGTGTGAATGGATGAAGCTCTGCAAGCGTCACTT
This sequence comes from uncultured Candidatus Peribacteria bacterium, assembly GCA_964563915.1. GTDB lineage: Bacteria > Patescibacteriota > Gracilibacteria > Peribacterales > Peribacteraceae > JABFSS01. The sequence goes on from CAZLYW010000006.1 coordinate 1,436, forward strand.
CACCCAGTTCTCGATCCGCAGCCCGGAGACATGCTTGAATTCCCGAACATTATTCGTCACCAATATCACATCGAGCGCTTTGGCGTGGGCGGCGATCAGCAGGTCCATTGCACCAATCATGGATCCGGCTTTCCTCAAGTGCGCGCGTATTGCTCCGTACTGTTCCGCAGCAAGGTCGTCATAGTGCGCTATGATCAGTGAAGAAACGAACATCCGTAGTGCCTGTCGATTGCTCTCTCGCCGATTACTGTTTTCCACTCCGTACCACAATTCGGAGAGAGTCACTGCGGAGATGCCGACATCCTCCGGTTTCACGCCTGCGAACGCACGGCGCGCGATCGCCGGCTCGCGGTTCATGATGTAGATGCACGTATTGGTATCCAATAAGTACTTCATCTTCGGAGAGGGGGACGTTCCTGCGGAAGACGTTGCTCTCTGCCGTTCACGAAGAAATCATCCGAAAATTGTCCGCATGCTTCGAAGAGCGAATCAAAATTCTTTTCCTTGGGGAGCAACAGCACGCCGTTCCCATATCGTTGCACGGTGACTTCCTTCCCCGTGAATCGGAATTCCTCCGGCAGGCGCACCGCCTGGCTGCGGCCGTTCTGGAAAAGTTTGGCTGTGGTCATGCAGAAAGTATATATCATTGGTATATACTTTGCAAATTGCGGATTTCTGGCTTCAAGAAGCAATAAAGTCCGTTCCACGACCCTGTGGAACGCCACGCTTCTGCGCGGCGAATCTTCACCGATTCCCCATCCAACCAACACGGCCCCGCGCTGGCCGGATGGGCAGATGGTGCATGGAGACCGATGTACAAAAAACCGACCGCAACAGGCCGGTTTCATGGGTGACTTTTTTGAGGTCTCACGCAGCCTTCAAGCACGCAATCTCAAACTGGTCGGTGACGTTCTGCAGCGTTTCGGCGTGGCGGGCCATCAGTGATTCCTCCCGTGGTGCCGTGCGCGTCTGCTCGGTGGCGAGGAAGATTATCGAAGGTACGGTCTGATCTCCACTTCGCCGGCCCGACCATCGAAGAGCACTTTCCAGAGATCGAAGAATCCTCTCTGTCCGAGGACACCGTAGCCGAACGGTGGCATGTCCGGCATGAACCCTACCTCGACGTTGTGCGCCCATCCGCCGATGCGGATGGCGACCGGGTGACGGTAATACGGGAGTCCGCCGCCCGTGATTCCGCCTACCACGCCTTTCGTTCCCGATCGGACATGCAAGCCGAGAATATCACCCAATTCCGCAGGCATCAGCGCAATGTCTGCTCCTGAGTCGATCAGTGCCTCGTAGCGCACGTGCTTCCCTTCGTAGAACAGCTCGATCGGAATGACCGGCCGCAGGATGCCCGGCGCGATTTTCTTATAGCGGAATTTCATACGTTTCCGCCGATGTACGTGAGCAAACGGTCCGGCATGCGGGCAAGGATGGGATCTTCCACACCCTTCTTCTGCGCTTTTCCGTACGCTTCCTTCGCCGTCTTCCCGCTGGCGATGACAGTCTTCTCATCGTCACGCAGGGCGACCCAACGCCCTTTGAATCGCCGGTAGAGGTTGGTCCAATCGATCGGCATGGACGTATGATACCACAAACGCACTTCCCGTGCTCGCCATGCTCTTTTCTCCAAAAACCGGCCGCACGGACCGGTTTCATGGGTTTCTTTTCTGAGGTCTCACGCAGCCTTCAAGCACGCAATCTCAAACTGGTCGGTGACGTTCTGCAGCGTTTCGGCGTGGCGGCTCAGGAGTTCTTCGGCGTCGGGGGCGATGCGCAGCTGTTCGGCGGCGAGGAAGGATTGGTGCTTCTCAACCATAACATCAATTTCCTTTTTCCGCTGCTCCAGGCAGCTGATCTCCGTGAGGGCGAGTTCCTGGATTTCCTTTCGGATTTCCGGCGTCCATTCGCCATTGGTCAATCGAACGATGAGAGCATCTTTCCGCGCGGGCCGGAGGGGCGGATTGTGAATTGAGTCATTTCACCCAGTTCTCGATGCGCAGGCCCGGGATGCGGCGGAATTCGCGAGTGTTGTTCGTCACCAGTATCACGTCGAGCGCCTTGGCGTGAGCGGCGATCAGGAGGTCCATTTCACCGATCATGGATCCGATTTTCTTCAGGTGCGCGCGTAACGCTCCATACGTTTCCGCAGCGCCGTCGTCATAGTGCGCAATGATCAATGAAGCAGCGAACATCCGCAGTGCTTCTCGATTCTTTTCTTGCCGGTTGCTGTTTTCCGCTCCGTACCATAATTCAGAGAGCGTCACTGCGGATATGCCGACATTGTCCGGTTTGACTTCCGCAAAAGTACGACGCGCCACTGCCGGGTCGCGATTCATGATGTAGATGCACGTATTGGTGTCCAGCATGTACTTCATCCTCGGAGGGGGGGACGCTCCTGCGGAGGAAGCTGCTCTCTGCCATGGGCGAAAAAATCATCCGAAAATTGTCCGCACGCTTCGAACAGCGAATCAAAATTCTTTTCTTTGGGCAGCAGAAGAACGCCCTTGCCGTAGCGCCGCACGGTGACTTCCTTCCCCGTGAACCGGAATTCCTTCGGCAGGCGCACCGCCTGGCTGCGGCCGTTTTTGAAGAGCTTGGCTGTCGTCATGCAGAAAGTATATATCATTGGTATATACTTTGCAAGGGGGAAGCAATAAAGTCCGTTCCACGACCCTGTGGAACGCCGCGCGGGCCTGAGGACAGATTATGAATTGAATAAATACTCGCTGCCGATTTATCGTATCTATGCTATCGTAGATTGATCAGGTTTTGAGTTTATAAGCCTTTTTGGCATATTTATTATTATGAATATTTAGTTGAAAAAGTCAAATTTCTGGTGTAAAATAGGAGTTAGGCTGCTCCATGAAATCTTCGATTTCCAGACACACGTTTTCCTCTTACGAAAGGACACAGTCATGGGATTGGGCGTTTTCTTCGCAATCGGGTTGGGATCACTTTTCCTGATCGCCGCACTGGTGATCTTGGTCAAGTTCGATTCTTTCTCGGCGAAAGCCGTGGCGGGCACTCCCCCCACGGTCGAGTACACGTTCGACTTCGGCGGCTTCTCAATGGAGATGCTTGCCGTCCTAATGTTGGCTTGCTTTGGTTACGTTATCGGCACTGCGATGTTGCCGGACGCCCTCGGGAATAAAATCCGCGAGGTCTCGGCGGGCCTTACCGCCCCGCCCGAGAAACCTGACAAGTCCGCAGTCACGTGGGATGACAAAAAGCGCGAGTTGACGTTCAGCGCCGCTCCCGATGGGTACAAGTGGGTCGCTCGTTTCCAGGGACAGCCGACCGGCTCTCCCTTGAACGATCTCACCCTCAAAGTCCCTCCGGGCATCGCTGTCGTTGACGTCTGGTACCACCGTGAGCAGGACCGTATCAACGGTGCTCCGCTCTCAGTGCAAACGAAGTAAACCAACCTCCTCTCCCGAGCAGCCTTCGGGGAGGTCGGAAGCCCAGGTGCGCAAGCGCCTGGGTTTCTTTTGATGTTTTCTTAATTTCCTGGTCGCAGTATGAGCGTCCTTCCCGTGCCCGGTACCAACCGCTGTTGGCCGCCGCCCGGTGTAAGGATGCTGATGCCGTCCGGGCCCGGGGTGACCATAATCGGGCCCCCAGCCGGCTGTTCAATGCTCCCCGCAGGTCCGACGCTGATCGCCGTTGCCGCTCCACTGCCGGGGGTCAACGAAAGAATTCTCCCGCCTCCAGGGGCATCAGATATTGTCGTCGTGACTCCCGCGCCAGGAGTGATGACGAGAGCATCACCGGCAGGATTGAGTGAGAGATCAACCGCTCCGGGATGCAAGTTCAATGCCATTCTTCCATCCGAGCCCGGTGTGATCCGTAAATCGGCTGAGCCTGGTACCTGTGTGATAGTGCCACTTCCCGGCGTGATACGTACCGCCCCTGCACCCGCCACCGGATTCAGAATCACAGTGCTCGTCGGACCCGGGAGAATCGCGGGCGCCGTCGCGCCCGGTACGGCGCTGAGCGAGAACGTTCCAGGAGTCGAGCCCGGACGTATGGTCACTGCGGTTCCTCCGCCAGGTGTAAATGTCACCGCGTTGCCTGCACCCGGAGTGAGTTCCACACCTCCGCCGCTTCCGGGGATTTCGGTAACGGTGCCGCCGCCAGGATTGAAGACAATTTCGGGCCTGCCTGCTCCCGCAGGAATGCGCACGGATCCACCCGGTCCGGGAGTGATTTGGAATGCAGGATCTCCAGGCGCAGGGATCAGACGTACCGCTCCTGCACCGCTGCCTGGCGCTATCCGGATGGGCGGCGCTCCCGCAGCCGGTGTGACTTCAAAGTACGGCGGGCTTCCCGGCGTCGTATTGAACACGACTGCGCCCGATGGAACGAGGTCAAACGTGCCCGGCGTCGCGCCCGGACGTAGCTGCATTGTCGGGCCGCTCGCGCCGGCACTCACGGTGATGCCGCCGGGCCCAGGAGTGATCCTCACTGTTCCGGCGGCTCCCGGTACATTCTGCTCAACAGTGCCGCCGGCGCCGGGACTCAGCGTGATCGCGGGCCTGCCGGGCCCCGCGGGTATGGTGACGCTTCCTCCCGCTCCGGGAGTGACATTGAATGCCACGCCGCTGGCTCCGGGTGCGACGTTGATCGATCCGCCTGCGCCGGGAACCATGGAGAGACTGATGGGCGAAGCTCCCGGTGTCAGACGGAAATCGATGGTGCCGCTCGGGCCGGGGTTGAGGCGTAATGCGATCGGCCCGGTGCCTGGGACGAGATAGTCGATGGTGCCACTGGCTCCCGGACTGAGGTTGACAGGGAATACCTCCGTGCTCGCGCCCGGCGTAAGATCCGGGCCGCCGGGGAGGTAGGGACCGCTGATAATCGCGTCAATTTCCTGTTGGAGGCGCCTGCCTGTTCCGGGATCCACTACCGTGTCGACATTCAGCAGCCGCATTGTATTGTAGAGATCACGCAAGCCTTGATCGAAACTGGGAGTCGCACGGAGAGCCTTCTGATGTTTCGCTCTGGCGTCGGGTGTGGGACCTCCTGCGTTCCAGAGAGCAAGGAAGTGTTCCGCGAGATTCCTCACGCGATAGCGTAGTTCCGTATCGATGCGGTCCGCGGGAATCGTAATGGGCATCGGTGCTCCGCCGAGTGGCGGAGGAATGCCGGGAATGGTGACCGATGTCGGCGAGGCCGCGAGCGGTTGAAGAGCGGTATACAGGTATGCGAGTTGGCGAATATGCTCTATCGCGCGCATGCGCTGCTCTTCTCCTTCTTTTGTCATGCCTGATCCAAGAGCAAGACCGTTTGCACGGAATTCCGTGAGCAGTTGCCGCATCGCCATCGCCGCGAACATGCCATTCAACGGCTGCACATCCGATCCGATGATCCGCTCGAGCAAGAAGGCGTTACTCGCGATTAAGTTCTGTTCCTCCTGCGGCGAGATGAAGCGGTCCGGGGGTTGCAGATCAAGCGTATGGTTGCCATCGCGGCGGTGGGTGGCGATCTGCGCGGTCACGATGTCGTTGGCGACCCGCTGGGCGTAGAACTGTTCCGCGGCGTTGATGAATTCCAGGTAGCGGGGATTCGAGGTGCCGGTCAGACGAAGGAAGAATGCGATTGCCTGCGCGCGGCCGCCGAGGCGGGCGATTGTCGCCGCATCGAGCGAGTTGGCGAAGAGTTCCGCGGCCTGGGTGCTACTACGCAGCCGCACGAACCGCTCGCGGTGCTCGCCCATTTGCTTCTGGAGCGCACTGAGTCCTCCCGCGCCGCTCTGGACATCGGCTCCGAAGCGCCGGCGCAGGACGGCCCGGACGTTCTCGAGGTCGTTGATCGTCTGGAAGTCGCTCGCGACCGTCATGACGTTGCTGTTGAACCAGATGGCGATGCTGTTCACAAGCCCGGGGATGAAGCCCGGTTCGTCGGCGCCGCCGGGGAGGCGGCCGAGCATGGTTTCGACATCGGTATCCGAAATCGGGTTGGCGCCGCCGCGGTGCGCGGCCGTAATGAGGATGACGTACTTGATCCGCTCGAGCGCGTGGAGGATTTCGGGGAGCGGGCGGTTGGTCGCGAAGAGCGCTGTGGCATATTCGCCGAGTTTCTTCTTCGCGGACGCTTGGAGGACGGGGAATCGAGCGCTGCTGTGATAGTCGAGCCACTCGTCGAATTCCCGTCGGATCGTTTCGATCGAGGTCTTGCGATCCGGCAGCAGCGGCTGTTGTTAGAGAACCAGCAACTGGTGGAGAACCTC
>CAZLYW010000006.1:7680-33095 GCA_964563915.1 uncultured Candidatus Peribacteria bacterium
CAAGATGCTGTGAGCAACGAGCGGAAGGCCACCCACGACCGTGACGTTCTTGCCGGGAATGCCCTTCGAGCCTCCGCGTGCAGGAATCACTGCGCAACATTCAAATTTCGGGCTCACGTGTCTTGGCTCCGTGGCCACGATAGCGTCAAGGCACGCTCGCTTTCCACTTCGCGCGGAACGGGTGTAGGGTGGCACGGATCCGCATGTTGGGCACCGGCACGCGGTCGGCATTATCCGGGCGCTCGGGTGTGCGGCTGGGTTCCGCGACGAACGTCTGGATGAGGTCGATCAAGTTCATCTCCGGGTGGTCCTGCAGCGCGATCACGCGGCCTTCGTTGATCATGGCGAGGAAGTCGCGCTTGATGGCGACGTCACGGATGTTGTCGTAGCTCATGTTCGAGGTGCCTCCTGGTGCCACGACCGCGACGCTCCTGCGTGCGTCCTCGATCCGTTTGACCCGCTCGCGGTTCTCCGGCCGGCGGGCAGCAAGGTGGTAGAAGACGGTGCCGACCCCCTGCGCAATCTCGGCATTATGCTCGAAGAAGATCCGATGCAACGTGTTGCGGTCGTAGCGGCGGCGCTTGATGATGCCCTGCGCTTCTAAGTAGAGAGCGCTCCGTGGTTCCGCATACAACGAGTACTTGATCCGGTCGCCCGGGATCATCTCCGCAGTGAAGGCAGAGCCCGCGAAGTGCTTCATCTTGATTTCGGCGACGGTCATCATCGGTGCAGCGGCCGGGAAGTGGCTCAAGAACGCGCGCTGGTCGAGGAACCGCGACAGGATGGACATGCGTGTCGCGTCTTCCCGTTCCACGGTCGGCGTCAGGATGCCGCGGTTGAGGATGTTCGTGTGTATCCAGTCCCAGGCGTTCTGCCCGCCGCGCTGGATGGAGGTCGTCATCGTATTGAGCGCGTCCTGGTCGCCGAGCAGCAATCGGCGGTAGAGGTAGAAGCCGACGACGCCGGTGGGAATGGTCCAGTAGGGGACGATGCCGAAGAAGCGCCCGGGCTTCTTCCACAGCCTCCACGCCGCGAAGAGCCCTAAGCCGACCACGGCGTACTGCTGCCACGGCTCGAGCATCCCGAAGTTATCCAGGAACGTCCGGTTGCGGCGCTCGACGTCCAGCTTCACGCCCTTCTGCAGCTGTTGAATTTGGTGCTCCGATTTCAACGTATTGACCTTTCCCAACTCTTCATCTTTCCTGAATTGTTCCGCAAGGGCGGCGACGCGCACTGCGGCGATCTTCGCGTCGGCGGGATCCAGAGAATTCACCCGGAGCCAGCCGGCGAAACGGAGGTACTGCCCCGGCGGCAAATCGGCGTTCTCGTTGATGATCCTCAGCAGCTGCTCGCGGCTGGAGAATTGTGCGGGCGTGATGGAACCGGTGAGTCCCGGGACCAGGCGAAGCTGGCGCACGAGTTCGCGGTAATCTTCGTAGATGTGTCCGAAGCTGCCGACGGGATAGATCTCCCGGAAGGCTTCCTGCGCGTGCAGAATTTCGGTCGTCCGGGTCGGATCCACTGCGCGGAGTCCGAGCACGATCGCGATCGTGGTCACTGCCGTATCTCTGATGCTGTCGGATGGAATCGCCGTGCCGGCCGGGATCAATCGGGTGAGTCTCGGCGGCAATACTTCGCGCGCGAAGTTCCACAATTGCGCAACGCGCTCGGCGGGACTCATCGTCTGCAGGAGTTTCTTGGGACCGAATGCCGTCCCGCGGAGACTCTCGCGCAGCGTCTGCGGTTGCAGAAAGACGTCGAACTGCTGGAACGCTTCAACCCACCGGCGTGGGTTACTGAGCTCTGCTCTGGTATGCGCCTCGGCGTCGGAGCCGCGGTTGAACAAATTCCCCACGAGACCTATCGCATTCGTGAAGAGCCCGTTGATTGCGTTGATGCCCGGGAGATTGTTCTCCAGCGGACCTTGGGGTCTCGATGGATCACGCTGGAAGAGTTCGCGGGATTCGCGGTGGAATCGGAATGGCCGGTTGTGGGAGGGGAGGAGAGTCACGGGGTCAGATGGTCAGATGGTCAAATGGTCAGAGGGTCAGAGGGGGGCGAAGTGAGGTTAAGTATCGGCGGATGCAGAGGTTGCAGGGGAGCTTCCGGATGCACCCTTCCGATTCAGCCATGTGTACGCACCGGCGCATCCTGCACCGACGATCAATGCTCCGGGGCCCGTGAGTGCCGAAGCGATCAAGAGTGTTCCGCCGACAAGGGTTCCCACGACGGCGCCCTTGGCCATTGTCCCAGTGTTTTTCCCGACCCACTCCAGCCCATTGCCGACTTTCCCCGCACCCCAACTGCCGATCGCTCCTAGAGCGCGCGGAATGCCGGGGATGAGCTTGAGCGGCGAGAGGAGCAAGCCCGCGCCACCACCCACGTTCTGTAGGAAGGTCTTCTTCTCGAACCTGCCAGTGGGATTGTTCTTGTAGAACTTGCGCCGTTCGTAGCCCTCGCGGATTTTCCCGAGACCCCACAAACCTCCGACCGTGAGAGCGCCCATGCCGAGTCCTGGTAGCATGTACGACGCGAGCCCCTTCAGTATAGGAACCATCCATGACGACAACCACGGGGTCCATCCGGAGACAGCTGTTGCCGCAGTATTCACAGTGGCAGCGGCGGACTGCAGGACCGGAATATTCATCATCGGTCCGAGGATCGGAACGCCGGCGATGGGCAACCCTTTCGTCGCCAAGACCGTTGCGACACCCAGCGCTCCGCTCAAGCCGATGACGCCGGCAGTGCGTCCAAGTTTTCTCCCCATGCCCCCTTTGGGGGGTCGGTCTTCGCCTCTGTGCTCTTCTGCACGATCATCGCCGCGATCTTCCCCCGGCGCAGGCGCAGGTGCGGGCGCAGGCTGTTCTGATCCAATGAGACGATTGATCGTCGTGCGGAAGGCATCTTTCGTTCGCGAAAAGTCATACTCCAAATTGGCCACGGGATGAGCAGCATTAGGCAAATCTACTGGCCCGAAGCGAGGATCCATCGTCTCCACGAACCGATCCCGGTATTCCTTCTGCAATTCTTTCGACGCGAAGAGCGTCTTCAGCGTCGCTTCATCTTTGAGTTTGGTTTCGAGAGTATGCAGGTCTTCGATAGCCTCTGCGCCTGTCATTCGTAGATTGCTTCCTCCGAAGAGACTCTGCAGTTTGGCTTGCACTTCACCCGTGATCGAACCAATTTTTCGGTTTACGTTCTCGGCAACTTCGGGAGCAATAGCCAGATCTTCAGACGTTCCTGCAGCAAGTTGGTTGTATTGTGTGTGTGGAGAAAGTGGCATTTGTGTTGGTCTACAATCCTTCCATTATAGCAAAAAAATGAAGAGAGGAGAAGGGTGAAGGAGAGGTGGTTGCTAAAATGTCAATAGTGTTATGCAGAATATCGAATGACTCCTGCGTTCCATCTGGGTGTGGAACGGGGAATTGTATCTCTGGCAAGCCACTTTCCGGTGATCACAGCCATCGATGTCGTCAGTCGTGTCTCGCACAGCGATGCTGCACGGAGTGAGCTACCGGTATGCGCCGCGAATATATCGTTTACATTCTCCGGTGTGAGGATGGGAGTTATTACACGGGAGTGACGAATGACCTTGAGCGAAGGTTTGGGGAGCATATCTCAGGTGTGAATCCAGAGTGCTATACGTTTGAGCGGAGGCCGGTTCAATTAGTGTACTCTGAGGCATTTCGGTATGTGAACGATGCAATTCAGAGAGAAACGGTGCCGAAGAAATGGAGTAAGCAAAAGAAGGAAGCTTTGATTAGGGAGAATCGGAATGAATTGAGACAGCTTTCGAAGAAAAAATTTCCCAAGAGTCACAAGAAACAATATGCCTCAGCGACGCGCTTCAACATCTTCACGATGAGGTTCCTCGTACGTTCGCGCCTCCGGCGCGAACTACTCGGAATGACAGAAGCATCGTAAAACACAGCGCCTCGATACGTTCAGCGCTCCGCGCTGAACTACTCGGCGTGCACATTCTTCAGCAGGGCCTCGAGTAGAAAACCGCGGAGCGGTTTTCGTATCGAGAGGCTCTTTGCCAACCCCAGTCCTGTCATTCCGAGTAGCTGACGGCGGAGCCGTCAGCGTACGAGGAACGTCAGCGTACGAGGAACGTTTCGAGAAGTTTTTCTTCAGCCTGTGCTCTCTCATCTCGAATCTGCCTGCCGGCAGGCAGATTGTCTGTCTCGGGCAGGTAAGTGTACGAAGAACAATTTTCCGCCTCGCAATGCGATGTCCAGCGAAGCAGCGAACGTACGAAGTTTTCTCAGGAGGATGCAGATTCCTTTTAGAGTCATTTTCCTGTATACTTCCCTGATGTCTCCGAACCCACAAACAACCTTCACCCCACCCCCAAATCCTTCCAAAGAAGGAACACCGGAGTGGTTCTACGACGAAATCATGCGGTTCATTGAACCCGATTTGCTGACGACAGTGATCCCTCTGCACGCGGAGAAGTACGCGAAGCAATCGAAGGAGGAATGTCTCGCGCGACTGCAAGCGTACGATCGGGCGTTTGAGATCTTCGACAAAGCATCGCAAGACGTTGCGAAGGAGTACCGCGCGGGAATGGAGAAGGTCCGCGAGGAGGCGAAGGAAGATGTGCAGAAAGGGGAAACGAAAGCATTGCAACAGATCGAGCAGAGCATCGAAGAAGAAGGCAAGCATTGAACATTGCAACATTCATCAACAATGCAAACATGAGAAACACATTCCATCACAGGTACGGGAACAATCGAGAGCACCGCTTGATCCATCAGCGAGGACCGGAGTTCGGCAACCAACCACTCGGCATGCCGAGTTATGAGCAACTGCTCTACCACAATCAGCAGATGGCGAAGAGGCTGCAGTCCCTTGAGCAACAATTTTTTAATCTGCAGATCGCGACACCGCTGGATGCGCAGAATCTTACTGCACGACGTTCGCTCGCCGAGCAGCAGTCCGCGTGGAATCGCATGGGCGGGCAATTCCCGCTGGGCGCATCGCCTCCGCAGTTCTACGCGAACATCGGAACGCGGGCGCGTTACTGGAATCAGCAGATGCAGAACCAACAGCAATACGGGAACAACGCTCAGGTCAACATTCCTTTCAATTCCCAACATTCCCGCAGGCGGCGTGGCCAACCTCCAGCTCCGTCGCAACCCGAGTATCTCAACGGTCTTGGTCGGAATCCCGATCCTCCGCCTCCCGCTCCCCGCCGTGGGCGGAGAGTGGAGCCACGGGGACCGCGACGCGGGGGCGGCGAACCGCTCACGCAGCCGGTGATCGAGTTCGACGATCAGGGGAATCCCATGCTGGTGCAGCCCGTATCCACTGCCTATCGGCCATCGAATCAGCATCAGATGCTCACAGGCGATTGGCTGATGCGGAATGAGCGTACTGGCAAGACGGACATCTTCCAGATGCGCACGGGGCAGTGGGAGAGCGAGCGTCTGGGCGGACGCTCGCTCAATATCCGCTCTGAAGAAGTACGGAAAGTCTTCGGCATGCTCCGCGCAATGTCGCAGTTCCTGTCTCCTGAGGAGCGACGCATGATCGAAACAACGATCACTTCATTCGAGCAACTGATGGTGTCCGTCGAGCGCATGGAATCCGCCGCGCGACGAGGCAATCTCCAGGAAGCGCAAGCCAGCGCACGCGACGTCGAGACGCGGCTGCGGGGACTGTGGACCATCCTGCCGCAAGACATCCGCAAAGTGGTGGGCGGAGCGCTGCGCAAGCAAGGACTCCTCTCCGGCACCGAACCGATCGGCGGGAACTTCGCACTCATCTGGAACATCGACAGCAACTTCACAGCTCCGACGGTCCAGGTTCGGCAGAGGACCCCTTCGACGAGCTCAGGGCAGGGTGGCAATGACGTTCCCAGTGGTAGATCCGCTGGTAACACGTCGCTGAATAACCGGCTTGATGCGTTGATCAAGCATCAGAATGAAGCGTTGCAAAAAGGGAGTACGGATGGGCAGACGAAGCTCAAAGATTCCCAGGCAAAGCTCAAGGAACAATCCGCTGCACTCAAGACGCTGCAGGATCAACTGAAGAAGACACAGGGGGAACGTTCCGAAACGCAGGAGCGGCTCAAGAGTATCCAAGCGAATATCGCCAAACTCCAAGCGGAGCGCAGTACGTTTCAGAAGGACACGATGGCACAACTCCAAAAACTCCAGGCAGACCGCAAGGCGGGCATTGGTGATCCTGCTGCAATGGAGAAGTCCATCGATGATCTGACGACGATCCTCACCGAACGATTGCCGAAGATGAATGAGCAGATTGATACACTGGAAATACAATCCAGATCGCTGACATCAGCAGTCGACAGACTCATCAAGCAGGCGACGGCACTCCAGCAGAACATCGCGAAAGTGCGGCAGACCGCCGGACGATAGAGGTACCAGTGCACCAGTCAGCAGAGTGCATCGTGTGAACCGTGTGAGGTTGCACACCAAGCGCACGTTCAAATCCCCCAGCCACGAGGTTGGGGGATATGATGCTGTGGGGGTTGTTAACTTGGGCCCGCTACCAGTAGTAGCGAGCCCACGTCCACGCCGACTGGTACCCCCAGTAGGGGGCGTACCAGTCGGCGTATCGCCACTGGTACCAGTACCCCGACGGCGCGTACCAGTAGTGCGCGCGGTCGGCCGGGTACCAGTAGTACCCGACGGTGTACGTGGGAACGTACACCGGGCGCTCCACCACGGTCTGGTGGTGGACGGCGTGGACGGGAGGGCGGGATTTGAGCTCCCGCACCTCCTTCCGGAGTGCTTCGTTGCTCGTGAGCAACGAAGCGAACTGGACGTTCGCGTCGGCCTGGGCTTTGTCCAGCCCGGCGATGCGAACGTTGAGCTTGCCGACGAGCTTGGTGAGCTCGGCAAGCTCAGTCTCGACTCCGCTGAGTCGAGTGTCCAGTCCGCCGACCTTCTTCGTGAGGCCGGCGACTCCGGATTCGAGCCCGGCAAGGCGCTTGTCGACCTTGCCGAAACCTTCCCCGGCAAGCTCAATGAGCTTGTCGAGTTTGGTCTCGACTCGGTCGAGCTGCGCCTTCGACGCGGGCTCGATTTTCTTCTTTGGCGCCTTGACGGCGCCCGCCGGCGGAAATTTTCCGTCGGCATCGGGCATCACGGGCTGTTGCCCGAGTGCCACGGTGCCGAGGAGAAAGTTCCCCACCACGGCAAGAAGAATTTTTTTCATCTTTTTCTCCTTTCCCCCTGACTGGCTCCCTCATCGTGAGGGGCCAATAGAGGCGAGCACCCGTGCGCCTGCCAGGGAAGGCAGACACGGGGCCACTTGGCTTTCTCCCCCACAGCGTTTCCGCAGACCGATCCAAGTGAGAAATGAGGTCTGCGAGAGTTTGCAGGGGATTCGTCCGGCTTTCCGTCGCGGCTGAGCCATGCCGACGGACGTTCGTCCTTCGCTTTTCTCAGGACGAAACTGCGCCGAGACTGCGGTGTTGCCAAAGGGCGGCTTGACATTTTATTGAAATAATACAATTTGTCAATGGCTCGACCCTTCGGCCAAGCTCAGGGCTCACCACAGGCCCTTCGCTACGCTCATCTCCATGCCGACCTCTCGGCCATGAGCTCGCCTCGGCGTCGAGCGCTCGGCGTCGAGACGAGGCCGAATGGGCACTCGATGCCGAGGCAGGGCAAGTAGGATTCTTTGTTACAATCGTCTTCTGATCATAGAATTCTACTGCCTTCCGCCGGGAGGTTGGTGGTCCGTCTGCCTATATGGTCAGGCCCAAACCAACTTCGGAAGGAGTGGGTTTGTCATGTTCATGATCGGATTCCGGTGATCACTTCGAGATGGGTGATGCGATCATCATGGTTTTTAATTTTCTCCATATTGATCATTTTCACAGATTCTTTGATCTGTTCCACTGAGAAATCGAAGTGCAATTTCATTTCATCTTTCCAACGCTCGGTTGCATGGTAGAGCCTAACGATTTCATCCATAAGCATCTTCATGTCCAGTTTCGTCGCCGGAGCGGTCATATCGGTTGTCATAGTGATAGGGGGAAAGTATGCAGCATGCAGAATACGGAGGTCGAGAGAATGGGGAAGATTCCCTGATGCGGATTCTTTTCAATATGTCGAAATTCTGGCTTCAGAATAAGATGAAAGGCGTTCCATAGGGGTGTGGAACACCCCGATAGACCCTGTTTGTTCAGAGTGCTCTGCTGTTCCCTTTTCTGTATCCTCCATCGGACCTTTATGGCTCAGCTCATCCTTTCCGACGGCACGATCTTCGAAGGAAACTCCTTCGGTGCGTCGGTCGATCCCTCGTCCTCGTTCGGGACCGGTGAAGTCGTCTTCAACACCGGTATGGCCGGCTACCCGGAAAGCCTCACCGATCCCAGTTACCGCGGACAGATTCTCGTGTTCACGTATCCGCTCATCGGCAACTACGGCGTACCGAGCGAGGAACTCAACGAGTGGAAATTCTCCAAGTACCTGGAGAGCGAATCAATCCACGTGCGCGGAGTGATCTGCGCACAAGTGAGCGAAGACTACAGTCATCATGCGGGCAAGCAGTCGCTCCCGGAGTGGTTGAAGCAGCACGGGATTCCGGGGATCACCGGCGTGGATACGCGGGCGCTCACGAAGAAGCTGCGGGAGCAAGGGGTCATGCTTGGACGCATGACCGGTTCCGAGTTACGGGAGGAGCCTGCCCTGAGCCGGGCCGAAGGGGGTTACGAGAAATCCGGCGAACCCGCAACCCGCAACCCGCAACCCGCAACTGCGATAGAGGATCCCAACAAGCTCAACCTCGTCGCCGAAGTCAGCTGCAAAGAACCGGCCACGTACGATCCGAGTCCCCTTCGTCAGGCTCAGGGCGGGGCCGCTTTA
This sequence comes from uncultured Candidatus Peribacteria bacterium, assembly GCA_964563915.1. Taxonomy (GTDB): domain Bacteria; phylum Patescibacteriota; class Gracilibacteria; order Peribacterales; family Peribacteraceae; genus JABFSS01. The sequence continues at coordinate 16,524 of CAZLYW010000006.1, forward strand.
GGAAATCTTCCTGAGATGCTGACGGTGATCGCGTACGACTGCGGGATGAAGCGGAATATCCTCAGGAGCTTCCTGAAGAGGGGAGTGCGGGTCGTCCGGGTTCCCTGGAATTTCGATCTCGATGCGTACGACGGCGACTACGACGGCGTCTTCTTCAGCAATGGGCCGGGCGATCCCAAGATGTGCGGGCCCACCATCACGGCGCTGAAGAGGGCACTCGAGAAAAATATTCTCACATTCGGGATCTGCCTCGGCAACCAGTTGATGGCGCTGGCGGTGGGGGGGGATACCTATAAATTAAAGTATGGACATAGAGGGGCGAATCAGCCGTGTGTCGAAGAAATTTCTCCACACGAGGGTGGCTTGTTTCCCCTCACCCCCAACCCCTCTCCCGCAAGCTCCTCGCTGCGCTCGGAGCGCGGGAGAGGGGAGCCCCGTTGCATCATCACTGCCCAAAATCATGGATTCGCAGTGGATGAGAAACTCCCGAAAGGCTGGAGCGTCTGGTGGCGGAATGCCAACGACCAGTCGGTCGAAGGAATCGCCCACGAGAGCGGACGGTTCTTCGCGGTGCAGTTCCATCCCGAAGCGACACCGGGGCCGGAAGATGCGAATTATTTGTTTGATGAGTTTGTGGATTTGATGAAGAAGGACCGTTCTCGGTAAGAGCGATAAATGGGACAAAGGGACAAAATGGGACAAAGGGGACAAAAGTTCTCTGTCCCTTTTGTCCCTTCTGTTCCGTCTGTACCCTTCGCACGTGCCTCTCATCACCTACACCAGCGTCTGCACGTCCAAGAATCTCATCGCCCGTGAAGTCTATGAGCTCACATTCACCAGACCCGCAGAATTCACCTTCAAGCCCGGGCAGTTCATCCTCTTCGATGTTCCGCTACCCCCTCCCCCTGCCCCCTCCCACAGCTCCTCGCTCCCGCTCGGAGCAGGGAGAGGGGGAGCGGAGAATGTTCAAACGCGCGCACTCTCCATCGCGTCGCTTCCGTCGGAAGATAATCTCCTGTTTATCGTGAAGCTTCTGCCCGGCGGGCGGCTCAGTCGGTGGGTCGAAGAGACGCTCACGGAAGGATCAACGGCGGCATTCAAGGGGCCGTTTGGGAATTTTGTTCTGAACAAGACCCCCACCCCTGCACCAGTCGTCCGGCTCCGGTGCGGGGCAGGCCCCCAACCCCCTCCCCCACCCTTCGACAGGCTCAGGGAGGGAGAGGGGGGGGCGGGAAGTTTCCTCTTCATCGCGACGGGCGCCGGCATCGCGCCGTTCCGGCCGATGGTTATCGAAGCCGCGCAAAAGTTTCCCGAACGACAGATCGATGTGCTCTTCGGGGTGCGGAGCGAGGAAGATCTGTTCTGGACCCCACACCAGAACTCGCTTCGCTCGTTCGGAGCGGGGCAAGCCCCCGTCCTTCATCCCCCCGATTTTCCGTCCACAATCACTCTCGATTTCGCGCGTGGTCTGCCGAACGTCTTCGTTCACATCGCTCTCAGTCAACCCTTACTCTCCTGGACGGGCCACCGCGGGCGCGTCCAGACCGTCGCGCCGCAGATCGTCGGGAATACCTTCACGGGGAAGGCACTCTACGTGTGCGGGAATCCGGATATGACGACGGACGTGAAGAGACTTGCTCTGGAGGAATGGAATGTTGATAAGCAGGATCTTCACGTTGAGGGATATATCTAGTCAAACATGGCTAAATGGTGAAATGGTTACTATTCTATAGGTGTGGGTTTCATTGTTCTCTCCTCTTCCCGCGGCACGACGTTCCAAGCAGTCATCGACCGCATGAAGGACGGGTCGCTCACGGCGAAGTGTTCGGGACTTGTGACGGATCGGGAAGATCGGGGTTGCGTGGAGAGAGCCAAGGCAGCGAGATTGCCTATCAAGATCGTCGAAAAAAGTGAAAGGGAGTCACGGGAACTCTACGACAAGCGTCTCGATGAGAGTATCCGTTCTTTCCTGCCCTCACCCCCTCTCCCCCTCTCCCGTGAACGGGAGAGGGGGGACGTAATTGCCGCTTTAGGCTGGATGTCCATCCTCTCCCCGTGGTTCATCCATCAATGGAAAAACCGCATCATCAACGTCCACCCGGCGCTGCTGCCGAAGTACGGCGGTAAGAACATGTACGGCGATCGCGTGCATCAGGCGGTGCTCGCATCCGGGGACAGAGAAACCGGCATCACGATTCACCTGATGGATGAGGGAGTGGATACGGGGAAGATTCTGCTGCAGAAGACGTGTCCGGTCCTGCCGGGGGATACCGTGGAGTCATTGAAGGAGAGAGTGCAGGGACTGGAAAAAGAATGGTATCCGAAAGTGTTACAGATGATCGAGAAGAATGAAATGCAGGTGGGCTAGAGTTCCTCGTACGCCCCGCACCTCTGCGGAGGCTGCGGGGCTACTCGGGATGATAAGGGAGATTTATGAAAGCTCCTCGATACGAAAACCGCTCGGCGGTTTTCTACTCGGAGCATTTGCATGAAGTGCGCCGAGTAGCTCCGCAGCGGCGGAGCGTATCGAGGCGCTGCGCTATAAAACGCCTTGTCATCCCGAGTAGCTCGCGTCGCAACGCGAGCGTACGAGGGACGGGCAGCTCATCCCAAAAAACGCGAGCGTACGAGGGATCAGAGCACTCCCTGAAAGAGGTCCCTCTCCGGCTCAATTCCAGGGACCCACCCCTCCCACTCAGTCAGCTCCAGCCCGTGATCGCGAATGATCACTGCCGGGATCGACTGCGCGGCGTTCCCCATCAGGAAGTTCGCCGCGGTGGCCAGCTGGTCGGCAACGGCTTCCGTCGTCATGCGGAGAGGTTTCCCGAAGAGATCCTTCCTGCCTTTCTGCGGCTGAAGCGGATTGAAGCCGGAAACGACCAATGCCATTGCCGTCACCCCGCTGCGTCGGGGAACGCAACACGAATCCGTCATGATGACGGCAACACGCGGTTTCGGGTTTCGGGTTTCGGGTTTCGGGTGGGGATTTTCGGATTTCCCGAAACTCGTAACTCGTAACTCGTAACTTCGCATCCGTGTCTCCAATTCCTTCCTCAACCTTCCCGCGCTCATAACGGGGTTCCTCGGCCACCCGATCGCGGATCCCTCCGGCGCATTACTCTCATCCAGTCCGGCACTCGCTACAAGGATTGTCCCGGTCGTCAATCCCTCCGGACGAAGCTCCGTCAGCGCCGCTCCCGGCACCGCGCCGATGACTGTTCCACGAAGACGTTCCAGTTCCATCAACATCGCTTCGCAAAAATTCTCCGATCTCCCTATCCGCCGATGGAAAGCAGCGGGTATGTCGCCTCGGTCGACCGCCGACTGAAGTCGGCGGCTACCAAGTCGGCGGCTACCAAGCCCGCGCAGATCAATCATTGCGCCTTCGACGGTGGCGACGGCTTTGCTGGAGAGGATGATGATGTCGCCGGACCGGATGTCGTCCTGAGCGTAGCGAAGGATGACATCCGCAAGATCATCTCCAGAGCGGAGGACCGGCGTGGAGAGGGGGAGGAGGAGCATGGGGAAAGAATACATCGTCAGCCCAACCAGCCACTGGTACATTGACCCGTTCGACAAGCTCAGGGTGAAGCGCGGGGGCTTGCCCCCGCTTGCTTCACGGCTACGATGGCTTTTGTGTCCCTTCAGCGAGCTTCCGTCATCATCGGGACGTGCGTCCTCGTGATCGTGGCGATGCTGGCCGCAGGTGTACCATCCAGCCATGCCGCCTGCGGCGACGGCATTGTACAGGCGAACCTCGGCGAGAGCTGCGACGACGGGAACACGGTTGACGGCGACGGCTGCCGCAGCGATTGCACGGTGCCGAGCAAAAAAAGGCAGGATCCGTCTTCCTCTTCCCTCTCCCGCATATCCTCTCCCTTCGTCTTCCGCAGTTCCTCCTCCAGTCTACCCACGCACTGCACTCCCGTCGTGAATAACCGCCCCACCAACGTCATCGACACTGTGCGAGATGCGTTCGGTTTCCCTGCGGCCAGCCCCGCCATCTCCTGGCGATGCGAGCGGAAAATTCGCTGCTGCTCACCGGCGGGTTCTGCGTACGGCAAGACGCAGAACGGGGCAATCGTGAGCGCCGGCGCGCTTCCGGAGGACGTGACGATGAACGAAGTGACGTGGGGACTGCAGCCCCGCGAGTGCGGTCTTCGAGATGCCTACGGCTCTGCCGCCGAGAATCTCTCGACCTGCGATGCCGCCATCAGGACGATTCCCCTCGAGAGTGACGGCATGATCCTCCTCCAGAAGTTCCTGTGCTTCTTCACCAGCGCGCCAGGATTCTGCTCGACGACGGGCGGGAGGACGTTCGAGATCAGCGCGAAGAGTCCGTAACAGAGAGTAACCCGGTGGCGTGCATTTCTGCTACAGTGCTCGCCACGATGGTTGTATGGTCTCCTCAACGCGCGACCGTCATCTTCGCGACGTTCTTCGTCGTCATCGTTTCGATGATCGCTGGTGCGCCATCCGTCCATGCCATCTGCGGGAACGGCACCGTGGATCCGGGTGAACAGTGCGACGACGGCAACAGCGTCTCCGACGACGGCTGTTCCTCCACCTGTACGATAGAAGCCGGCTGGACCTGCACGAATAGTCCTCAAGAAGCTCCGAGTGTGTGTTGCACTCGTATCCCCTTCCCACACGATATCACCTTCGGCCCGGACGGAAAACTCTGGTTCACGGAAATCGACGACAACAAGATCGGCACAATGACGACCTCGGGGAAGGTCACCGAGTACACGATCCCTACCCTAGTCAGCAACCCGCGGGACATCACTGCCGGCCCCGATGGGAACCTGTGGTTCACGGAATACGGTGGAAACAAAATCGGCAAGATCACGACTGCGGGAGTGATCACCGAGTACGCCCTTCCCTTTGGGCCCGGCGGTCCCCGTGACATCACTGCCGGCCCCGATGGAAACCTATGGTTCACGAACGAAATTGGAAAAATCGGCAAGATCACGACTGCGGGAGTGATCACCGAGTACGACGTTCCCTCGGCGGGCACCTTTCCTGCGGGCATCACCACGTTCGACGGAAACCTGTGGTTCACGGAGATCTCTGGAAACATGATCGGCAAAAGCACGATTTTGGGATCCATCACCGAGTACCCGGGTGCCGGCAATCCGGAAGGGATCACCGGCGGCCCCGATGGGAAACTGTGGTGGACAGAAACCACGGGAAACAAAATTGGCAGGACCTTGCCCAATGGAAATCAAGACGCCGAGTTCGCCATTCCCACAGGTAACAGCACGCCCCGAGGCATCACTGCCTCCGGCGCGGACCTGTGGTTTGCGGAGGAAGATGGAAACAAAATCGGCAAGATCACGACTGGGGGAGAGATCACCGAGTACGCCGTTCCCACGGGGGCCAGCGATCCGATTGGCATCACCGCCTCCGGCGGGAACGTGTGGTTCGCAGAGAACCTTGGACATAAAATCGGCAAGCTCACGGCGGGAACGATCACCGAGTACGAGCGGTGCTCCCAAAAATCCTCCGGCGCTCCCGACATGGCCGAGTCGACAGACTCCGGCATCTCCAGTACCGACAACATCACCAACTTCTCCACCCCCAAGTTCTCGGTGAGCTGCACGACCGGCTGGACCGTGACACTCTGGCGCGGCTCCACCCAGATCGCATCGGGCACCTGCGCCGGTTCCATAGTGGCGCTCACGCCCTCCACGGCGCTTGTCAACGGGACCTTCTCCATCACCGCGCGGCAGGGGTTCTCCGCCGACTCCTCCGCCCTCTCGGTCACCATCGATACCGTTGCTCCCTCCACTCTCGCTGCGACCAACATGACCGCGGCGACGGATTCGGGCAGCTCCAGTACCGACAACATCACCAGCGACTCTACCCCCGACTTCGATGGACCCTGCGTCACCGACGACGTCATCAAACTCTACGCGGGAGCAACGCAAGTTGCCTCGATGACCTGCGCGTCCAGTGCGTACAGTTTCACTTCTTCGTCCCTCTCCGATGCGAGCTACTCCATGACCGTCACTGCCACGGATACTGCCGGCAACGTCTCCATTGCTTCCTCTGCGCTCACTGCCACCATCGATACCGCCGCCCCGACGAATACCGGTACCCCCGACATGACCGCAGCGACCGATAGCGGCAGTTCCTCGACCGACAACAACACTTCCGACACCACTCCTAACTTCACGGTCTCCTGCACCACCGGCACCACCGTCCAGCTCTACGATGACGGATCGTCATCCGGCTCCAGCGGCACCTGTAGCTTAAGCACCGTCGAACTCACCGCCGGCACCCTTGCGGAAGGGTCTAATGCCATCACCGCGAAGGAAACCGATACTGCCGGCAACGTCTCAGCTGCTTCCTCTGCGCTCACTGCCACCATCGATACCGCCGCCCCCACCGTTTCTCTGCTCTCCCCGGCGGATAACGCCACCGGCGTGGGGCTCAGTGACAATCTGATCTTGACGTTCAACGAGAACGTCGTTGCTGCCTCCAACAAGAACATCGTCCTCAAAAAATCATCCGATGCGTCCACCGTCGAAACCATCGCCGCGAGCGACACCACGAAAGCCACGGTGTCGAGCACGCAGGTGACGATCAATCCGTCTACGACCCTCTCCAATGCCACGGACTACTACGTCACGATGGACAGTGGAGCATTCACCGACACCGCAGGCAACACCGCTGCGGGCATCAGTCTCTCCACCACGTGGAACTTCACGACCATTGCCATCGTGTGCGGCAACAGCTCGACCGATAGCGGCGAGCAGTGCGACGACGGCAATACGACAAACGGAGACTGCTGTTCCTCCACGTGTCAGTACGAGTCTTCCTCCACGGTCTGTCGCGCAGCAGCCGGGGATTGCGACATTGCGGAGTATTGCCCGGGGTCGAGTGCCACCTGCCCCTCCGATGTCGTGAGGCCCGTCACCACCGTTTGCCGTATCACGACGGGCGGCATCTGCGGCAAGGCCGATATCTGCGACGGCACCAGTACGAGTTGTGCCGACAGTCACCTCCCCGCCGATACGAAGGTGACGGGAGGTCTGTGCTGCACGGGGACGAGCGCCACGGCGACCAACCCGACATGCCAGGGCGGCTGCGGGGACGGCAAACCCAATACCGGCGAAGAGTGCGACGACGGCAACACGATCAATAACGACAAGTGCACGAATCTCTGCGCACTCGCGCGATGCGGCGACGGCATCACGCAACCTGCCAGCGAAGCCTGCGATGACGGCAATACGGTCGATGATGACACCTGCCGCAACAACTGCACGATCAAGATCAAACCTCCTCCTCCGCCTCCTCCTCCCCATTCCTCCTCTTCCTCGAGCACATCCTCCTCGTACATCTTCAGTAGTTCTGCCTCCAGTTCTTCGAGAAACTGCATTCCCGTCGCACACTCACCCCCGAAGAAGGATGATGGGAATCTCTTCACCACCGTGATCGACACCGTGCTCACGGTACTCGGCACCACACCGAATCCCTCGATCACCTGGGATTGTGAACCGAGGCCGCGCTGCTGCTCGCTCGATCGGCAGGCCTACGGAACGGTGCTCGATATAACGGGCACAATGCCCAACATGACGGTTGTGCGGAGAGATGCTCTCCCCCCGGGGGTGACGCACGGCCAGGTGCGGTGGGGACTCACGATTCCCGAGTGCAGCGCGCGCGGTGGCGTGAGCACCGTAGGAGACACCGAGAACACATGGGACTGCTCTCCCCGCAGAGTGCGCTGCTGTTCGCCGAAGGGATGCGCGTACGGCGAAGACCGTGACGGGGCAGTGGTGCGGGAAGACACCCTGCAGCTCTCCGGGGTATCGGCAGGCGACGTGACATGGGGTCTGCTGGCCGATCACTGCGGCGCACTGAATGCGATCGGCGATACCGCCGCCGACAAATCCACCTGCGACGCCGCCGTGGAGACCATTCCCGTCAAGAGCAACGGCAAGATCTTCCTCGAGAGATTCGTGTGTTTGTTCACCAGCGCTCCTGGATTCTGTACCACGACCGGCGGACGGACAGTCGAGATCAACGCGGGCGTCGGGTTGCCGGTATCGGGTTGCGACTGATACAGTCGAACCATGCCGCACCGTCCTCCTCGTCACGGCGCGCTGCTGCTGGGCACGCTGGTCGTCGGCGCGGTGACGATCGGCGTCCTGACCGTCCGCCGTCCGTCGTCGTTCCGCGCGCAGGTGGGGGTGGTGGGGAATGTCGATGTGGTCTGTGGCTGCCCCTGCGAGCAGCGGGATGCCGATGCCTGTGCCGACCAGGAGAAGATCCTCTTCTCCTTCCTCCTGGAGGATCCCTGGGGAACCTGCATCAACTACTGCGATGTCGACGCTTGGAGTTCATCATCCTCCTCCAGCACAAGAGCATCCTCCTCGTCATCATCCAAGAGTGCTCCATCGAGCTCGTCCTCCACGTCGTCCTCCGCCAGCTCCTCTTCCGTCTGCGCCGCCTGCGGAGCACTGTGTTCCGCAGCCGGATCGCCCGCTTGTGACTATCAGAACGAGCCGACGTGCGCGAGCACGGATGCCATCTGTCCGAATGACGAACTCCCCGTGTGCGATGAGAACTTCGTCGTGCGCTGCCCTGGGGGCGGTGCAGCGTCGTGTGAGCCGGCGCCGCAGTGCCTGCGGTGCATCACGCAGAAGTGCGGCACATCCTCTTCCGCTTCCAAGAAGTCGTCGTCCACGTCCTCCTCGAAGTCCACGACTTCCTCGTCATCAATGGTTTCCTCGGTCTCCTCTCTCCCCTCCGGCGTCCATCTCGCCTGCGATCGCCGCCTTCTCCCCAATGAACCGGTGATGTGTTTCATCCATACGAACGCCGATGATCCGCGCTTCGTCACGACATTCTTCGTGCCGCCGTACATGAGCTTGAATCCGCTCGCGACTGACGGCAACCCGTTGGGCACTTCCGTCGGAGATCGGGTGAAAGGTATCTCTTGTGAAGTCGCGTGCGGGCGCATCCGCGATATCGGACTCTGCTGCCGCAAGCGCATTCCCGGTGAACCCGATTGTCCGGTGTTGCGGGTAGGAGAATGCGAAGCGACGGGGCGGGGGATCACCATTCCGTTCAGTCTCCATTCAGACGTCTGCCTCGGCTACATGTCTAGCGGAGCATGCGGGTTCTGACCATGCGCATCCTGAAGCATGCTCGCGAACGTTCACTATTGCACCCCCATTGACCATGGTGCTACAGTCTGGTCCATGATCAGCCGCGGTACAATCGCTCTCCTGGTTTCCCTCCTCGTCCTGTTCGGCGTTTCGGCGTGGGTCGCGTACACCTACCGTGCGGGGAGCGCTCTTCAGCAGCAGTATGCGCAGCCCGGTTGGTGCTGCATGCTCCAGAAGCGAACGTGCGTCGTGGCGGAGAGTCTTTCTGCCTGCGAGGCGCAGGGAGGCGCCACCTTCGACTGGGATCGCAGCTCATGCGACGTGGCATGCCACCCTCCCGTTCGACGGGGCAACAAGAAGAAGGCCGCAACCAGCGTGCCATTGCCTCCGTGATTCCCCCTCTTCCCCGATGCGTTCCCCGCGCATGACGTTCCGACGGCTTCTCCCCATCATTCTCCCCTTGGCAGTGGTGGGGAGTGGTCTCTTCTACGTCGTCCGGGCACAGGATCCGAATCCCATTTTTTACAACCCCATTCAGGGTTCATCCCCACAGAGTGCCGCACCAACTCCTCAGGGCTCGCCCCCACAGAGTGCCGCGCCAACTCCAACACCTCGCGTGAATCTCGATCCGGGCGGCTACTGCTGCATTCCAAGTTACGCGTACATAGAGGGCGGCATCTGCGCACCCGATACCTACCAATCCTTCATCGGTGGAGTCAAAGCGAACGACGCCGACAAGATCACCGAAGACAAATGCCTCAGCGGGCCGGAGCAGTACGTGTACGAAAAGGGAATACTGTGGAACGACGACTCCAAGCTCTGCGCGTTCCTCTGCGGCCAGCAGACCAATCTCTCCTACTGCGATCCCCGGGGGACCAATGCCTACACGTGTGTCGACAAGCCCGTTGCGCGGCAGTCGGGAGATCCGCAGACCATCGGGTTCGGGTACCGATATGCCCGGAACAGTGACATTCCGTCGGGCGCTCCCGCTGGAACGACCAGTTGCGAGGCGATCTGCGTTCCACCAGCGGATGTCGAAACCGATGTCAAGTGCCCGCAGGCGTGCGTCAACGGAACATACGTATGCGAGATTACGGTTCGCAACAAGGATAACCGTGCGGCGCTTGTCACGTCCGTCGTCGCGAACGTGGGCTGGTATGACACCGATGCCACGCCCTCCTTGGCTTCCCAGAAGTCGTACGTCTCCTGGCCGGGTGACGATGACGAGCAGTACGATGCGGATGATTTCGACGGGATCGGCACGCTCCGGTGGCCGCAGCGCTATAGCCTCACCGCACCACCGACGGAGCCCATCGAAATCCCAGTTGGCGGAGCGTTCCATGCACGCGTCACGGTGGGCGTCCTCGCAGGACAGGACGTGAGCAGTCTCGGCACGTCATTTGCCGGTTCCCTGCACGAAGGCGAGCTCTCCGCGTCTGCGGAGATCGCCGGCGTGCAGCATGGCGGCTTCGACGACCTCAACGTGAGCGCCAACTGCGGATTCGAGGGGAAGTCGGAGTGTACGCAAGGGGCGCAGTCCTCACCCTACGTCGAGTACGTCGTCACCGTGCCCGAGGGGCCGGCATCCCAGAATCCCGTCCGGGTGAAGATCCCCGTTCCGGATTGTCTGGACACGAGTGAGCTGCTGTATGAGAACGATCCCTGGATGTCCAATGCGATCGATCCGGCGGGAGGCGATCCGGACGAAGAGGGCTGTTGGTTTAGCGAAACGGAAGCCGACGCATACGCAGGCATCGCGGGTATGGTGAAATGCAACGTCTACCAGAAGCCCGGAGAGAAGCAATTAGCCTGGTACCAGGCATCGGCATTGACGGACGATCCCGAATGCGCGTCGGGGGAGTCCATCGACAGTATCGTCGCCACCATTCAGTTACCTGGCCAGACCCAGTCGGAGCCGACGGACCCCGTGCCCGTGCTCATCGCGACGTGCGGGAAGTGCGATCTGTGCAAAACGTGCATGACGCCGGATGGCCGACCATGCGGATCCGCCGATGATGGCTCCGGCCGAGAAACGTGCGAAACCGATCCGCGCTACAGCCCGTACTGCCGCTGGACCCCCCCGGGAGTGGTGTACAGGGAAGGTCGACCGGTCAGTACCCCCGGCCGCTGCGCTCCGAATCCCGAAGCGGTCGATGACGATACTGGAGAATACCTGTGCGACTATTCCTACGGTTGTTGTCGACTCCTCGCGGGTCCAGGTGTGAGTCCGGGCGTAGAGGTGACAGAGGAGAACGGATTGTGGTCGTACCTCTTCGGTTTCGTGGAGAAAGGTGTGGAGACGCAGGAATTCACCGCTGCAAAGCAGTGCGTGCTCGATGCCGATGATCCGGATAACGACATCTACTACGCAACGGACTGGGCGCGGGCGCCGGTCAAAGATGCTGCGAACGAATACTATTTCCCTGCACAGACTGCCGCCGACACAGACGACTTCGTGGGCAAACGCCGCGCCGCATGCACAGAGGAGTACAGCTCATCGAGTTCTTCCGCGAGCACTTCTTCACGACCGCGGACGCCGGGCAACGAGCACCTGTACTGCGACAGGCGGCTGCTGGGCCTCGCGGCGGGGGTGATCACGTCGCAGCAGGAAACGTCGCGAGACAAATGCTGGATCCGCGATGCGCAGAGCACCAAGCAGAGCCCGCTCCTCGGCACAGCATTCTTCAACCCACCGTTCTACAGCCTCGATCCGTATGACAGCGAAGGAGCCTTTCCCGTCGGATACGTCATCGGCGACAGAGCGAATGGCGAAGAGTGCGAAGGACGCTGCGCTGCCGCCAAGAACGTCGGAGTCTGCTGCCGCCCCTACAAGGTGAACGAAGAATCCTGCCCGATCATGATGGCGGAGAACTGCAATTCCCAGGGAATGATCTTGCCGTTTGAACAGGAGCATTCCGATACGTGCGCTACGTGGGAAACAACGTGTTTCGATGCAGACAACGACATCGTCGACTGTAGCAGGCCGGGCGCCATTTCCGTGTGCGAGGTGAATGTACCGGCGCCGCAGCCCCTCCAAGCTGCGCCGGGTCTCCAGAATCCAAACCCGTAACGATTTCCTCTCCCCCCCCCTCCCATGAGCCGCACGAAACTCCTCCTCGTCGCCGCAATCGTCATTGTCCTTGGTCTGCTCGCAGGGTGGTGGCTGTTCGGCATGGGGTACCGGGCCCCCGTGAGTCCTGTGACGCAGGAGTCGGCGTCCTCCTCGGCCCCACCGCGCATCACCTCGGGGTACTGCTGCCCGGCGCCGGGCGAAGCGTGCATCGAAGTGGATACGGCCGCCGCCTGTTTTTCGCAGGGCGGCAAGGGGTTCAATACGCGGCTGGCCACCTGCACGAATTTCTGCACGAAGATCGGCCTCCTCCAGAAGAAGTGATGCGCGCACGTCTCTCCCGCCGCCGGCTGGTAGTCGGTCTCGCCGCAGGAGTTGCATGCTCGTTCGTCGTGATCACATTCGCCTTCGCGCAGTACTCGCGTCCGGACAACGGCACGTGTACGTGGCACGGGTGGTCCCCGGATCTCGCCCGGAATGCCGCCGTTACGTTACCAGAACTGCAGCCGGGCGAACGCGTGACGGTGCAGATGAGTAACAGCTGTAGTGGCGTCGGAATCATCAATGACTTCAACGATCAGAGTGCCTGGATCATTATGCGAAGACAGAGAAACCCCCTGAAAGGCGACGGTTTCACCGTTGAGGCTCATCCGGAAGACAGGTCATCCTTCACTGTCACCGTCAACGCGAATGCCGCGCCGGGAAGGCGTTCGCTCTGGTCCAGTCATTTGCTCGGACGACTCGCCATGACGGAGATGCCGTTTATCGTGGGAAGCACCGTGCATACGGAAAACACGAAGGGCTTCTGCTGCAGGAACGAGGGCTCTCGTTGCGACGCCGGTTCCACTCAGGCGTCGTGTGACGACGGGAATACCTGGGTCCCCTTCAACACGTCCTACAGCTACGACGAGAAGAGCGATTTCTGCGATTACCGGATTTGCGGCGTGCCCGGCCAGTGTTACACCTCTAACGCGGATACGACCGGCGTCGGCACGTGTGCCACGATCAGTCAGGCCGAGTGCCGCGAGAAGCGCGGGGAATTCCACGGCGACTGGAGTGACACGTACTGCCTCGCGTATGCGCGCACCAATGCCAGCCCGTACAGGTACTACTGTCATCCATCCGGCGCAGCCGAGTTGATGGATGAATTTGGTGAGGAAATTGCCGGCGCGGGAGTGTGCGAGCGCGTGTCTCCCTCGGACGTGGGAACCTACTTCCCCGAGGATGCCGGCGGCTTTGCCTACGACCCTCCCGTGGAGCCGACATACGATACGTTCACGAGGAATGAAATCGACTGCACCGCGACGTGCGGCGACTATGCTTGTCTGTATCTCCCCATTGGCGATACGGTCGCGCGCGGATGTGCCAATCGGCTGGTGGTGGGGAGTGACGGCACGCTTCTATACCCGCCCGAGTATCTCCCGCCGCTTCCCCGGACGGCGCTGAATGGTTTGACTCTCTCCGCAGCGGAAGACCTCGTTCCGTATCACTTGGCTCTCCTCCGGCCAGGTGCGAAGGTTAACGAAGATGGTGCATTCGATACAGAACCACTGTGCGATCTAGCTTGCCCGCCGTGCACAGGGGCAACGTGCTTCGGCATGCGGTGACCCGTCGGCATTTGTCGCTTCTCTGGAGCATGTTCACGATGCGTCTTCGGTTGCTCCGGACCTGGTCCTCTCGCTACACTTTCTGCCATGATGAGGGGAAAACTCGGTATTTCCCATCGACGGCTGCTGCTTGTGGGACTCACACTCGCCGTCGTGGCGGCGTCGGCGGCGGGGGTTCTGTACTCTGTCATCCCCGAAGGAGGAAATCTACGAGGGCAAGTCGCCGGTTGCAGCTTGGTATTCAGGAATAACTATCCTCCGGATTATTTGGCGAATAATCACCTCCCTCCCGATGATACAACGTATCACTACGGTCCTCTTTCCCTGCTGCAGAATGGGAATTGCCGGCTGTTTGTTGGGCGGGTCGTCTTGGATGACACGGAACTGGGTGATGAACCCATCGACATCGATCGTACGCTTGTTTCTCGCGACCCCGGCAATCCTAGGGTGATCACTATCGAGCCGGCATGGAATGCGCGGCAAGGAACAACAGTGGTCCTCTCTCTGCGTCGATTCCCCGATCGGGCGAACTATTTTCTCCGGTACACCACTGCACCTCCGGATTTTCCTTCCGCGTTTCTCACGCCCGGGCAAGTCGTGCGAACGGTCATCCCTGTGGGGGGGGACGTCCACACCGGCACACTGGGCAACCCCATCCAGCGGGTCCATCCGAACGGCGTCGCGCGTCGCGGGAATATGTTTTCGCTCACGTTGGACGATGAATATCGGCTGACATTGCGTGTCGATGCGGCTGCCGCCATCGGAGCACGGGGAATATTCCTCATCAACGGACGGGAACGCGAATTTCGCGTCGTCGAACCTCCTTGCGTCGTCAACGGTCTCACCAGTCCCGGCATCACGCACATTCCGGTGGGTGTCGTACGCACTGTCACTCTCACCGGACCATGCGGTCAGATCAATGCGCAAGTGCCCTGGCGTGGAGCAGATCAGCTCCGGGATCAGTTGACGATGGGTGCCTTCACGTTAACACGCATTCCCAACGGATTCACCATTACGGCGCGTGACGATCCCGAAGATACCATGTCTATCCGGATGACGGGGCAGGTTCCCGCAACGATCTACCAGGTCAGCACCGATGCGAATGCCGACACCTGCACCGTCCGCGGCCTGAACCCCGTGGGGGACAATACCATACCGATTGGTGATCCGCCGGAAGTACCTTCTACGGAGGTGCGCCTCTCCGCGGCATGCTCCGAGGTATGGATGAGCACGGATACGGATGCGCAGCAGCTGGTGAACCTGTCGACGACCGTCGGTGCGTTCACGCTGAATTTTTCGGATACGCGTCGCCAGATCTTCATCTTCGCAGGCGATGCTCCGGATAACGACGGTACGCTCGACGTCGACGGACAGATGTTCACTCTTCGCGCTGCCCATCCGGCAGCGCAGGGGTACTGCTGCACCGAGGTGGGCCAGCCGTGCGCGGAAGTACGAGACGAAATCCTGGCACCCGGCGCCATGGGACCCCCGCGCCCGGCGGGCTCACGGTGTCGTGCGCTTGCGGGGGGCGACGGCAACTCGTTTGTTCCGATCGAGCGGGATGGTGCGCGCAATGATTGCGATTACCGTATCTGCGGGGTGCCGCTGCCCTGCTGCATCCCCAATGCCGATCCTGCTGGCAATGGCACGTGCACTGTGACCAACGAAGACAGCTGCAGCCGCTACGCAGGCGGGGTGCCGATGCGCGGACAAACGGAAGCGCAATGTGATCTCCGCGCGGCGAATAATTGCGTCTCGGATATCCGGTATTACTGCAATCCCAAACAACCGTTCATCGATGAGGAAACAGGAGAAGAGCGGGGCACAGGCGTCTGCCGCGCGGTGCAGCCGATCGCCAACGGCCCGTACCAGCCGGACGGTGCAGGGACGCCGAGGTACCCGAACCCCGTCGCGCCGTCGTTCGACAGCTTCACGTCGACACTCGAGAATTGCAAGGCATCCTGCGGCTACTACTACTGCGTCTACATTCCCGTGCCGGCAGGGGGAAACCTCGTGCTGTCGCGTGAGTGTACCAATCGACCGAGGCTCCTCCGGGTTGCCCAGGCCAATCTCTGCGATGAGTACGATTGGGACGAAGACGACCGGGATTTCCCCTACTACGACAATCGCGGCGCAAACGGTACGTACATCTACCCGCCGTTCTGCCCCATGGTCCCGCCCGCAGAGCTGAATCAAGTCCCTCTGGCGCAGCAGATGGTTCGCCTCTACTACACACGCAGCCAGCTGCGGAATGGTGCCTTTGCGTACGCTGACGGCGCATTCGACACCTTGGCGCAGTGCGGGAACGCCTGTCCGCCCTGTACCGGGCCGGCATGCGTGGGTGTTGTTCCTCCCCGTCCCCCCGTTCCACCACCACGCGGCGGCGCCGTCGGCGGCGGTCGCGTGATCGGCGGAGGACGGCCGATCGGTGGTTTCTTCGGCGGACGGCCGATCGGTGGTTTCTTCGGCGGACGGCCCATCGGTGGTGTCGCCGGCGGACGGCCCATCGGTGGTGTTGCCGGAGGACGGCCTTCCGGAGGCGGTGCAGGTTCGAGCGTAGGCGCCTGTCCCGATATCAGCGTTCCGTGCACGGCCGCGCAGGTGCAGGAGTGCAGAGCCCAGAGTAACCGCCAGTGCGTCCGCAAGCGTGTCGGGGCCTGTTTCGTCTGCGAAGGGCCGGGCGGCGCAGCAGGGGGTGGCGGCGGTGGCAGTTCTGTCCGTGCGAGCTCCGCACCCGCCGGCAGCTCTGTTCGCCCAAGCTCCGCACCCGCCGGCAGCT
>CAZLYW010000007.1:0-32417 GCA_964563915.1 uncultured Candidatus Peribacteria bacterium
TCATGCCTCC
Organism: uncultured Candidatus Peribacteria bacterium; assembly: GCA_964563915.1. GTDB lineage: Bacteria > Patescibacteriota > Gracilibacteria > Peribacterales > Peribacteraceae > JABFSS01. Next base: position 11 of record CAZLYW010000007.1, read on the forward strand.
ACGATAAACGAAGGTGTAAACCTAATTGCTGCAATAAGAACAAATTTTGTCAATAGTCATTAAAATGTCTTAAAATAGAATTTCCGAATGCACGCTGGCCATACCCCGGTCCTTCACAGTGACGTTCTGCAGATCCTCGCTCCGTGCCTTGGGGAGACCGTTCTCGACTGCACGCTCGGTTTGGCCGGCCACGCGGCGGCGTTCCTGGAGGCGACCGCTCCGAACGGACGGTTGATCGGGATCGATGCGGATCGCAGGAACCTGGACGCAGCCGCGGAGAATCTCCGTCCATTCGGGAACCGCGTCGAACTGCACTGTATGAACTTCCGCGACGTCACAACGCTCTCGTCCCTTCCCGTCGACATCGTCTTCGCTGACCTGGGACTCAGCTCTCCCCACGTCGACGATCCCGAGAGGGGATTCACGTTCCGCGCATCCGGCCCCCTCGACCTCCGCTACGACCAATCATCGGGCCAGACCGCAGCTGAATTCCTCCAGAACGCATCGGAGGAGCAGATCACGAGGGTCCTTCAGGAATTCGGGGAGCTCCCGCGCAGTCGGAGTCTCGCCAAGGCACTCCATCTGCATTTTCGGTCCGGGAATCCTCCGTCCGCTGGCTGGAACACTGGCAATGTCGTTGCATGCGTGGAGAAAGTCTTCACGTATCGAGCTCCGAACGTCCTCCCGCAAGTCTTCCAGGCTCTCCGGATCGCCGTGAATGACGAGCTGGGCGCTCTCCGTTCTCTCCTAGATGCGCTTCCGATGTTGTTGAAACCCGGAGGCCGCTGCGGCATCACCAGTTACCAATCACTGGAGGATCGCATGGTGAAGCGGCATTTCCGGTTTCTCGCGACCCCGACCATCGATGAACGTACCGGACAGGTCGTGACAGCTGCTCCGTGGGAACTCCTCACGCGGAAGGGAGTGAGCGCCTCGGCCGACGAAATCGGTCGCAACCCCCGCTCCCGCAGTGCGCGGTTCCGCGCCATTCGTTTCGTTCCCGATTGATGTTCCGTCCCGTTCAGGGCACACTGCCCTTCAGAACGGACGGACCCCCTGTGATGGTCGAACCATCCCCCGTCTTGCACGCTGATGTTCACATTTTCCTTCCTCCAACCGGCGTCCGACATGCCACGTCGATCCTCGCTCGGGCGTATGGTGACGCAGAGCACCGCGCTCCTGATGGTCTGCATCGGGACGCTCATCCTGGGACTCGCGCTCCTGATCCTCTTCCACGAGAACGCGAACGCAACGAAGGGCTACAACCTCCGCAAGCTCGAAAACCAGCGTTCGCTCCTCCTCCTGGAGCAGGAAGTACTCAACATGCAGATCGCGGAAGCGCAGACGTTCGAACATTTGCAGCAGGATCACGTGATCCAAGCGATGATTCCGGTGAACAAGCTGAAGTACATTCAGCAGAATCCCACCGTGGCCTTTGTAGGGGAGTGATTACACCGCCCGCACCTGAATCGTGCGCACGTATTCGTCATGCGCCTTGGCGTCCGAGACGAGGGCGATTCTCTCCCCCTTGCGCAGCAGCCCCGCTCTTCGCGCGAGTGCGATGCCATTGATCACGGTCGCTTCCGGGTCGCTGCGGAAGGCAGTGAGGAGCGGGAAAACGCCGAACGAGAGCTGCAGCAAGCGCAGGACGGCCGCATCGGGCGTGAAGGCGATGACGGGCAGGTGCGGGCGAAACCGCGCGATCTCGCGCGCTGTCTGTCCCGTCCTCGTCATTACCGCGATCGCGGCGGCACCGCTCGCGATCGCCTGCGTCACGGCCGCTTTCGCCTGTGCATCCCGTTCAGTCCGGATGCCGGCGTCGAGCATCCGGCGGCTCTCCCCGAGGTGCGTCTCGGTTTCGCGGAGCACGCGGACCATCGCGTCGAGGGCCTTGAGCGGATAGGCGCCGTTCGCCGTTTCGCCGCAGAGCATCGTGACGTCGGTCGAGATCGTCGCCGCGTGCGCGATATCGGTGACTTCAGCGCGCGTCGGCATCGGATTCTCGATCATGCTCTCGAGCATGTGGGTTGCGACGATCACGGGCTTGCCGGACTCGCGGGCGAGCGAGACGATCCGGTCCTGCACGACGGGCATCTGCTCGAACGGGATTTCGGCGCCCAAGTCGCCGCGCGCGACCATCACCACGTCGGAGACATCGATGATCTCCTGCAAACGTTCCACGGCCTGCCGCGTTTCGATCTTCGCGACCAACTGGACGCTCTTCTTCCGCTTGCGTAGGAAAGCGCGCACGTCTTCCACCTCCGCGGCGCTGCGGACGAACGACAGGCCGAGGAAGTCCACCCCCTCGTCGGCGCCGTTGCGAATGCTCTCCCAGTCCTCCGTGGTGATCGAGGGCATGTCGAGGTTCGCGCCGGGCAGGTTCACGTGCCGCCGAGAGCCGATCATGCCTGCCTCCTTCGCGCGCAGGACGACCGAGCCGTCCTTGCGGACGGAGACGAGCTCGAATGACATCTTCCCGTTATCGAGCAGGATCTGTTCCGCCTGCCGCACGTCGGTGCTGAATTTGCGGTGATCGACGATGACCACCTGCTTGGGTTCCCCCGGACACGGGTGGTGCGAGAAGACGACCAATTCGTCACGTTTGATCTTCACGGGAACCTTCACTGTCCCCGTGCGCACCTCCGCACCCTTGGTATCGAGGAGGATGCCGATTGGGGACGGGAGCTTTCTGCGCCCGGCGAGCGACCGGTTGAGTGCCTTCACCATCCGGATGGTCTTCCGGTGGTCATTCCATGTCCCGTGCGAGAGGTTGATCCGCGCGACGTTCATGCCGCCGCGCGCGAGCGCTGTGATTCTCGATGGCGTCCCCGCCGTTGGACCGAGCGTACAGATGATCTTTGTGAGGCGACGCACGGAGGGGATGGTACCTGTGCTTCACAGGTTTTCCAACGCCTGCTTCACCTCCGGCAGCCCATCCAGGAGCTGAGGCGCAAGCTCGAATGCGCGCTTGTACTCCCGCAATCCTTCTTCATAGAGACCTTTCCTCCCGAGCGCCGAGGCGAGGTTGATGTGCGCCTGAGCGAATGCTTCGCTGAGGTCGATGGCGGTCCGGAATTCCGCGATCGCGCCGTCGACGTCGCCGCGATCCATCAGGATGCTGCCGAGGGTATTGTGCGGCTCTGGGGCCTCGGGATCGCTCTCCATCGCGAGGCGCAGTGTCTCCACCGCCGTCCTGATTTGCCCCTCTTCCTTGTAGTATACGGCGAGATTCGCGAGCGCCTTGGTGTACCGCGGATCGAAGGTGAGGGTCTTGCGATACTCCTCGAACGCCGCTTCCCGGTTTCCCCGCTTGTGCTCGAGGACGGCGAGGTTGTAGTGCATCACGACGCTGCGATCGTTCTTCTGGAGCGCGTCGCGATAGAGGGTTTCGCTGTCCTTCCAGAGGAGGCTTTGGGCGTGGGCGAACGAGGAGAGGAGAAGAAACAACGGTGTGGTGAGAATCCAGAATAGTGCGATTCGTGTATTCGTTACTTCGTGACTTCGTCGAACATGTTCTCGCAGAACGTCCACTGTGGATCCCAGAAAGAAGAGCAAACCGATCTGGGACAGATAGATGTAGCGATCGGAGAAGAAGTAGATATCGTCTTTCGCGAAATTCGAGAATGACGGGATCAGAAACAGCAAGAAGAACAGCGCCGAGAACATCACGATCCTCGTTCTGCGCAGAGACCACATCGTCAGCAATCCCAGTGTCATCAGAATCACCATCGGTGCCCAAAACTGCGGCAGAACGATACTGATCGGATCGGTCTGCAGATAGATGGGGGAGAGACCGGCTGGCCAGAAGAATGTCTGCAGCGAGAAGATCGTACTCTTCACAGCGAGGAGCACGGTCTGAGCGACGGTCAGCGCCGAGAGATTGTGCTCTTTTCCGTAGAGTCCGATCAGCAGGAAGAGTGCCGCCAGCGCGATGAAGGGAATGGCTTGCACAAGGGCTCTTCGGCTAAATCGTCCTCTCGATTTCCAGTCCATTAGGAGAAGGACAGCGGGGAGGACGACCGCGACGGGTTTGCTGAGGAGCGCACCGAGGAGACACGCTCCGGTGATCCAGAACCATGTTCGCGCTCCATCCGACCGCCATCGCAGATACCCGAGCATTGCCGTTAAAGAAAAGAACGCCGCGAGCAGATCCTTCCGCGCGCTCACCCAGGCGACCGCTTCGGTGTTGATGGGATGGACCGTGAAGAGGAGAGCCCCGAGGACGGCCGTTGAACGCTGCAATCCCAGCCGTTCCAGGAGGAGGAGGACGAGGAATGCGTTCAGGGTATGCAGGAAGAGATTATCGAGATGGAAGAAGAACGGAATGAAGCCGAAGACGGCGTGTTCGAGCTGAAAGCTCACGATCGTGAGCGGGACATAGAGTTCTGGATCGTACGAGGTGAACGCGCCGAGGAGATTCTTCCACGTCAAATGTTGCGTCAGGGGATTCAAGGTCACCAGCGAATCGTCATCCCAAATGACGAAGTCATTGCGGAGTGACTGCGCGTACACCAGCAGTGCCGCGGCCAACAACAACGCGCATGCGAATCCGTACGACTGGATGCATCGCTTCCACTGCATGCGCGGATTCTATCATCCTCGTTACCACATCCCCAGTGACGCGTCGACGCTCAGCGGGCCCGCGCCCGTTGTCATGAGCAGCAGCGCAGCGGCAAGCAGGATGAGGTCGAACTCCCAGCCCATCTTCTCCATCGCGGTGAACGGCACGTGCCACTTGTTGATCTTGTAGTGAAGCGCGCCGACCATGATCACCGCGAGACCGAGTGCTCCGAGCGGGGTGAAGAGGCCGATGAGGACTGCAATGGCGCCGACGGTTTCGATCAGGCCGACGAGAGTCACCATGCCGGACGACATCTCCATCATTGGGGCCAATTTCTGTGCCATCTTCAGCTTGGGCATTCCATGGACCAGGAAAATGGCGCCGAGTGCGACGCGCAGGAGCAGCATCGTCCAGGGCATCAGGGAGTAGAAGAAGTAGAAGGACATTATGGAGGAGGGGAATATCAATCGTCGATTATACCCTTCCGCAATTCCTGTACCAGCGTTTCGGCAGTACAATATGTGCAGTGCCCCCGTAGCTCAGCGGATAGAGCAGTGGGTTTCTAACCCATTGGCCGTAGGTTCAATTCCTACCGGGGGTACCATTCGACTCCGCTTCGCTTCGCTCAGCGTCGCTCATGGCAAGCCACCAACACAATGGTATTTCTATCGATTTCTAATTTTCTCGCTTGAGCAGTATACTGCTCACGATGGGTCCATCGGACGTTCCACCATCGGAGAATCCGCAACAGCAAGCGAACGCTGTGCCAGTCATCGATCGTGACAACACTGACATCGAGCAGAACAAAGATATCGCCGCTTTCAGCTACCTCTGGATCATGTCCGTGGCGGTGTATTTCCTCCGCAGGAAGTCGCCCTTCGCCCGGTTCCACGCCAAGCAGGCGATGATCCTCTTCACGCTCTCGATCGTTGTCTTCTTCGTCCCGGTCATCAGCAAGTTGCTGGAGCTTGGGATTCTCGCACTGATGGTGCTCGGGTTCATCAACGCCGCGCAGGGGCAGCGGAAAGATATTCCTCTGGTCGGGCCGCTCTCGCGGCGCGAGATCACGATCCGGCAGGCCTGGACGCGGATCGTCGACGCCGTTGCGAAACTCGTGAAATCGTTCCGTTCAAAGCCCAATCCCCCCACACCACCACCTGCATCACCACCTTCTCCGCCGATGCCGTAATGTTCGTCTCGTATTCTCAATTCTCCATTCTTCATTCTCCACTCCGCCTATGCCCTACAAGCGCATCATGTTGAAGCTTTCCGGCGAAGTCTTCTCCGCGAAGAACCGCGATGGTATTGACCACACTTCCCTGATGAACGTCGCTCGGCAGATCGTCCCGCTGGCAGCAATCGCGCAGGTCGTTGTCGTCGTCGGGGGAGGCAACATCTGGCGCTATCGCGACACCAAGGAGAGCGGCATCGAGCGGACCGTGAGCGATGCGATGGGGATGCTTGCGACGATCATGAACAGCGTCGCGCTCCAGTCTGCGCTCGAGTCCTTGGGAACGCATACCCGCGTGCTCTCCGCGATCGACGTGCCGCAGCTCGCCGAAGCCTTCATCAAGCGCAGGGCACAGCGGCACCTGGAGAAGGGAAGGGTGGTGATCTGTGCCGGTGGTACGGGGAACCCGTACTTCACTACCGATTCCGCGGCCGCGCTCCGCGCACTCGAACTCGGCTGCGATGTGCTCCTCAAAGCGACGAATGTCAATGGCGTGTACGACAAGGATCCGAAGCGATACCGAAGCGCAAAACTCTACACCGAACTCACCTATCGGGCCGCATTGGAACAACATCTCAACGTCATGGATCAGGCGGCGTTCAGCTTGTGCAGCGATCAGAAGCTCCCAATCGTCGTCTTCAATTTTTTCAAGAAAGGCGCGCTGCTGAAGGCTGTCAAAGGCGAAAAGATCGGCACCGTCGTTCACGGGTAACATTCGGGCTCGCCTTCGGCGGGACCGGAAATGTTCTGCTACGATTCCTTCGTTCCCATCACTCTTATGATCGACACACGCATTGCAGGGTTCCGCGCTGAGGCTGACAAGGTCGTCACGCACCTCAAAGCTGAGTACAGCAAACTGCAAACTGGCAGAGCAAATGCCGCTTTGGTGGAACACATCATGGTGGATGCCTACGGGCAGAAGCAGGATCTGCGGTCGCTCTGCGGCATCAGCGTCGACCAGCGCAGCATCGTCATCCAGCCGTGGGACCGTTCGATTCTCGGAGCGGTCGAGAAAGCGCTGCAGATCGCCGATCTCGGCGCCTCACCGGTCAATGACGGCGTCGCGATCCGCATCACCCTCCCGCCGATGACAGAGGAACGCCGCAAGCATCTGCAGAAAGTCGTCCATCAGCTCGCCGAGGAGTCCCGCGTGTCTCTGCGCAAGCACCGCCAGGTCGCCCACGATGCGATCAAACCCGAAAGGGATGAGGACGTGAAAGAGACATTGAATGAAGAGCTGCAGAAGGGAGTCGATGAGTGCAACGGGAGAATCGGGGAGGTGGCCAAGAAAAAGGAGGAAGAGGTGATGAAGGTGTAGCCGTTGTCATCCTTCGCTACGCTCAGGATGACAACGCAAACCGTATCTTTATACTGTGGGCATGAACACTCCTCGTATCGCCATCGTCTCCTTCCCAGGAAATAACGGAGAGGTGGAGTCCATGCGCGTGATCAGGAAGGTCGGCATGGAGCCGATGTTCTTCCGTTGGAATGATGACCAAAGCAAGCTGAAGGACGTCGACGGATACTTCATCCCCGGTGGCTTTGCGTACGAAGACCGCGGGCGGAGCGGCATGGTCGCTGCGCGCGATTCACTGATGGACTTCATCGGTGCCGAAGCGGACGCGGGCAAGGTCGTCATCGGGATCTGCAACGGCGCACAGGTGCTCGTGGAGAGCGGGTTGATCCCGAACGGCGACGGTTTGCAGATGTCCCTTGCGCGGAATGCGATCCGGACGGAGAATGGGATGCAGGGATTGCCGCTCCTGAGCGAATGGATCTGGATCACGTGCAGTTGCGCGAACGATCGGTGCGCGACGAGCGGGTGGGACGGCGTGATGCAGATTCCCATCGCGCACGGAGAAGGGCGCTTTACGACGCGGGACAGCGATCTTCTGAAGGAACTGAAGAAGAACGACCAAATCGCGTTCTCCTATTGCGATGCGGACGGAAACATCAGCGAAAATCCTCTGATCACGCCGAACGGATCGATGCTGGGGATCGCGGGGATCTGCAATCCTAAGGGGAACGTGATCGCGCTGATGCCGCATCCCGAGAGAGCCCAGGGGAACGGAGATATATATTTTTCATCGATGAGGGAATGGATTTTGCGCGGCCAAAGGATTCCGAAGAGTCCAAGGAGCCCAATCCTTCGACCGCGCTCCCTTCGACGCCGCTCAGGACAGGCAGGGCAGGGGACCCGGTCTGCTTTCCAAAAACTTCCCGTGAGGCAAACGAATGGGGTGGAGATCTTCATCGAGACGATCATCACGAATAATGAAGAGCGGACGGTGGAGCAGGCGGCGCGGAGGGTCGCGCCGGCGCTGAGGATCAAGCAGTGGAAATATCTGCGCGTATCGGAGAGCGAGATCAGGAACGTTTTCTCGGATCTGACCGTCTTCAACGCCAACAAGGAACTGGCGTTCATCCGCCGGGGTCCACGCAGCGCGCAGTGGAATGCGCAGGAGAAATCCGAAGACGCCCTTGCCCAGTCCTTCATGCAGAGCCGCACCGTCCTGATCCGCAGGGACATTCCCGATACCGGTGCTTCCGCATTGGGAGTGGGCAGCGAGACGGGAATTGCTTACGGGATAGCGGGAATTTCCGAACAAGAATTGTGTTCAAATAATGTGCTTTTGGAGGTCTTCTGCAATCCGCATGCGAGCACGTTGGAAAGGATGTCATGGTGAGCCTGCGAACCATGACGCTTTCTTCTTCATCCTTCGCAAGCTCAGGATGACATCTATGAAACGCCGCATTTGCTTATTGGCCCACAACGTCCGCTCTCTCTGGAACGTCGGCTCATTCTTCCGGACGTGCGACGCGTTCGCGATTGAGAAGATCTACCTGACCGGCTATACCGGTCACCCGCCGCGGAAGGAAATCACGAAGACCGCTCTCGGCGCCGAAGAATCTGTTCCTTGGGAACACGCAAGTGATCCATTGCCGATCGTTCAGAAACTCCAAGGCGACGGCTGGTCCATTGCTCCTCTGGAATTGACGGACGATGCGATGGACTTCACGGATTTTTCCCCTCCGTCGAAGATTTGTTTGATTGTCGGGCATGAACTCTCCGGAGTTCCACAAGAAATTCTCGCTATTGCCGACTCCGTGATCAAGATTCCCATGCTCGGCAAAAAGGAATCACTCAATGTCGCCGTAGCGGCGGGGATTGCGCTGCACCATTTGAGAAATGTTTGAAAAAAAGCCAACTAGTATGTCTTCCCCTCCAGCGCCACCCTCACCCATGCACCGCCCACGGCACCGACGACGGGGTGACAGTCAGGACTTGTCTAATGCCGTTCTTGCCCAGGCTCCCGCTACTGCACCGACGACGGGACCGAGAATTTCCATTGGGCCGAAGGCGTTGATCGAGAGGGCGACGGCGGGGTTCAGGATGCCGTTGCTGAAGACGGAGGCGATGTACGCGCCGACCATCAGCGACCCGCCGACCACGAGGCCGCTCGCGGCGGGCGGCACCTTCTGCAGGAGAGCGGAGAGGACGCCGAAGGCGAGGATGAACGTGCCGATCGCTTCGGCAATGCCGGCTTGGATCGTCGTTGCGTACGCGGCGGATGCCTGGCTCCCGAGCAACTGCCCGACGGTCATCGCCACCGCCGCTCCGGCGAGCTGACAGACGACGTACATCACTGCGTCGTTCGTCTTGATTTTGCCGACGCTCAGGACGCTGATCGTCACGGCTGGGTTCAAATGTGCTCCGCTGATGCCGCCGACCGTGTAGACGAAGAGGCCGAGTGTCACACCCGCGGCGATGGGGATGACAGGGAAGGGCATCTGGAACGCGATCGATGCCCAGACGGCGAATGCAAGTGCAAACGTGCCGAGGAATTCGGCAGCGTACTTGTGAAAGTGCATACGAGGAGAGGAGAGGAAGTTACTAACGATGGTACAGCTTCTTCCTGTGTTGACTAGTGAGTAGTTTGTAGTGACTCGTGACTCGTCAACCTCAATTCCTGTGCGCATGTTCGTGCGAACTACACCGTTTCCATCGGATCGACGTCGATCGCGATATCCTTCAGGTTCACCTGCGCGAGCAGTTCCCTGGGATGCGTCCCCCGCAGGAGCACCTGCCATTCCCGTCCTCCGCCGAAGAGCGTCGGTCCGATGGAGATCTTGACGGCGCCGCCACTACGCAGGCTCGCGCCCATCATCTGCGCGTGCAGGTTCCTGGTCCGCTCTGCCGTCCCGGGCCCGCGCAGCAGAAGCCGGATCATTGCGGATGCCGGCGGATATCCGGCGTGGAGGCGCATCTTCAGCTCATCGTCCAGGTAGCGCTCTGTTGCGTGCAGCGCGGCGGCGACCACTTCGGCGGCATCGGGGCGAAAGGTCTGGATGATGACCTCGCCGGGCTTGCTCCGGCCGCTCCTTCCCGTGAGCTGTGTCAGGAGCTGCATGATCCGCTCACCCGCGCGGAAGTGGGGGAGACTGAGCCCGATATCGGCGATCAGGACTGCGGCGAGCGTGACGTTCGGCAGGTCCAGTCCTTTGACGACACTCTGCGTCCCGAGGAGGATATCTGCGTCACCAGTCTTCATGGTCTCGAGCAGCGACCGCATCTGCTCCGGCGTTTCGAGCGTATCGGTATCAGCGCGGAGGAGACGGGCATGGGGGAAGAGCTTCTTGAGAGTTGCCTCGATGCGCTGTGTCCCCGCCCCGACTTCGATCAAGTTCACGCTCGTGCAGTGAGGACAGTGGGCGGGAACGTCTACTCGCGTATTCGTCGTGTGGTCGATCAAGAACGGCTTTCCCGAACCATCATGATGGACGGTGAACGGCAGCTGGGACTCCGGCGAAATCACTCTGCGGCGGCATTGGAGACACAAGAGCGCGGAGGCGGCGCCGCGGCGGTTCAAGAACAATACAGACTGCTCCTTCCGTTTCAGGCGCTCTTGAATCGCGGTCAGCAGATGCGAAGTGAAAGGGTAGTTCTTGCCGAACTCCGCTTCAGCCAGATCCACGACTGTTACGCGCGGAAGTTCATTGTTTCCGTACCGGTCGGGAAGCCGCGCAAGGTGATATCTGCCGGTCTTTGCATGTGACCACGATTCCAACGACGGCGTTGCGCTCCCGAGGAGCAGCTTTGCGCCGGCATGGCGACAGAGTTCTTCCGCGGTTTCTCGCGCGTGGTAGCGCGGCGTCTGCTCGTTCTTGTAGGTCCACTCGTGCTCTTCGTCGAGGATCACGAGTCCCAGCTGCCTCAGCGGCGCGAAGAGCGCGCTCCGGGAGCCAATGACGAGGGCGACTTCCCCCCGGTGGATCCGCTTCCATTCTTCCTTCCGTTGCCCCGGTTTCAGGCGGCTGTGGAGAACCGAGATCTGCTCGCGTGGGAGCATCTGCACGAAGCGATCGATCACGTTTTCGGTGAGCAAAATCTCCGGCACGAGGAGGATTGCTTGTTTTCCCTCACGAATCACATCAGCGATCAGCGACGCGTAGAGTTCGGTCTTGCCGCTGCCGGTAATTCCAAAAAGAAGGGATGGTCGCTGTTCACTGTTGATCGCTTGGTGCGCTTCGTTTTGCGCTGGCGTCAGGGATGGCTGCAAATGAACTTTCTTTTCGAGTTTCGCGTTTCGCGTTGCGGGTTTTTGACGCTCCTGCGAGATGAATTCCTGCTCGACTAATCTTTTCAGTACTGCCGCACTTGCTCCAGTTTCATGCGCGATGTCTCCATGAGAGGCCCATGCTTTTCCGTTCAGAAATTCCATCACGGCCTGTCCCTTCTTTCCGCGGGGCAGGTCATCTTTTGCCTTTCTGAACATCACAACCTCCTGTGGCAGCAGTCGCGACCACGGTGGAGGAGGAAGCCAGACCTGGAGTGCCTGTCGGAGCGAGCAGCAGTAGTACTCCGCCATCCATCGGACCGTCTTCATCTGCGCCTCGGTGAGGAGAGGAGAATCGCCGAGGACGTCCGTCACCGACCGCAGATCGAACTCCGTTTGCATCTTCTTCTCCATTACCTCGATCACAATTCCTTCCACGATCCTCTTGCGGAGCGGAACACGGACGAGAGAACCTGGCTCAACGTCACGCTGCCTGCCCGCCGTAGCCTCGGCGGAGGCGGGAGCTTGCGAAGCGTCACCAGCCTCGTACGTCAGACCCGAGCCGATGGCTCCCGAGCGCGATGCGGTGACGACGGTGAGGAACACGGGGAGGTATCGTACATCGAACAACAATGGCAAATGTCTCATCATGGCCTGTACAGCCTGCCGGTCGTAGCAGAAGCCTACAGTTGTCGTAATGGGTCCATCTGCCTTCGCCCAACCTTCGCACAAACTTCCCCCTTCGCCCCGGGGGCTACGGGGGACAGGTCGGTCGGCAGGCAAGGCTTCGGTGGACGGCCTTCTGCGAAGGCCGGATTCTGTTGCAGCTTTTCCAATTTTGATCGCAGCGGTACTTCCATTTGCTAGTCTTCAAGGAAGTTCTTCCCCTTTCCCCCTCCTCCTCTATGGGTTCTCTCGTTTCTCCGCTCACGCGGCTTCTCGGGGTGGTCCTCGTCGTCGTCGGCCTCCTCGGGTTCTTCATGACGAGCCCGCTGCTCGGCATCTTCGAAGTGGACGTGCTCCACAATGTCATTCACCTCGCCTCGGGCGCCATTGCGCTCGTCGTCGGCGGCAACCAGGCGATGGCCCGGATGTACCTGATCATCTTCGGCTTCGTCTACGCCGGTGTGGCCCTCCTCGGCTACATGCAGGGCAACGTCCTCGGTCTTTTCGCCGTCAACGCGGCGGACAACGTCCTCCACGCCGTCATTGGCGCGGTGTGCCTGGTGGTCGGGTTTGGGAGTAAGGCATAAGCGTGGAAGGGCCACCTACGGTGTCCCTCCCACGGACCCACCCTTCCCTTCAGCGGTGTCCTCAGGCGCGGGGCCCATCCCTCGTCGAGCTCGGGACAAGCTCAGACCCGCGCCTTCGGCATTACGTATAAAAGCGGGCCGGCCCTTCGACCCCTCAACGCAGCTCGGGGCTTGGGGTGAGGTCCGCTTTTCTTGTAATCGGCCTCACCCATCACGCTTTGCGCTCGGGTTCGGCTCGAATTTACCTTGGTCGGGACGGAGGGACTCGAACCCACGACCTCCTGGTCCCAAACCAGGCGCTCTAGCCAACTGAGCTACGTCCCGATTGATTGAACGATAAACTACAGAGAAGGATCAGCCAACTGCCTGCCTGCCGACCTGTCCCCCGAAGCCCGAGAGGCGAAAGGGGAAGCTCGCAGAGCGAAGGCGGGAGCGGAGCCTGTCCTGAACGAATGTGAAGGGTCCCGATGGTCTGAGTATAGCGTAGGATACCTGCATGCCTCTTTCCGTTGGCTCACCGGCCTCCGATTTCAGTCTCCCCGATCAGAATAGCAAGGTCCATTCACTCAAGGATGAACTCGGCACATGGGTCCTGATCTACTTCTACCCGAAGGACGACACTCCCGGCTGCACAACCGAAGCCTGCGGCTTCAAAGATCAGTGGAGTGCACTGCAGAAACGCGGAGTGACGGTGTTCGGCGTGAGCGCCGATTCGATCGAGAGTCACAAGAAATTCGCGAAGAAGTTCTCGCTGCCGTTCCCGTTGCTCTCTGATCTCGACAAGAACATGATCGAAGCGTATGACGCGTGGGGCGAGAAGACGTTCCTCGGAAAGAAGTACATGGGCATCTTCCGGATGTCGTACTTGATAGATCCCGAGGGGAGAATTGCGAAGGTGTATGAGAAGGTGAAGGTGGAGGATCACCCGGCGGAGGTGCTACGAGATGTCAGTGCGATCTCATGACCCTCACCCCTACCCCTCTCCCTCTCCGGAGGGAGAGGGAGTTTTGGTTGCCCGATAACAGAGCCAGGCGAAGACGAAGAGGAGCGCATTGCGGAGATTCAAGACAAGCGTCGGCAGAAGATCCTGCTTGTCGACGAGGTTGAGATACAGAGGGAGGTAGAACCAGTTGGTGAGCAACGCCACTGCGCACCCGACGCAGAGAATCAGAACCGTCGAGAGCGACGTTTTTCCTCCTGTCAGTTCGAGTGCACCCCACGCGAGCAGCAGCGGCAGGAACCATGTGATGTACTGGGGAGAGAGAACGGGGGAGAAGAAGAGGAGCCAGCAGAGGATGCAGAGGAAGACCAGTGCGGTGTTGCCGCTGTTTCTCCTCTTCCAGAAGATTCCGAGGAGTCCGAGGGTTCCGAGGACCATCCCGAGAAGTGGCAGGACTGCAGGAACTTCGATGTTCACGTGCGATCGGAAAGCGAAGAGCATCGTTGCGCGCCGGCCGTGGAGGACTTCCCAGAGGATCGTGAGCCCCGACCAGGTCGACTCCAATTGGACTCCGCGCTGCGCATGGTAGAGGACCATGTAGAGGGAATTTTCAAATGTTCCGACGGGTCCGAGCACAAGAAGCGGGAGGCCAGCAACGAGCAGAACTCCCGCAAACACCCCTGTCATCAGTGGCCGGAGGGAGGCCTTGGGAGTCGCGGCGTACAGAAAAGGAAGCAGGACGAGGGGGATCAGCTTCATTCCGGCTGCCACGATCAGGAAGAAACCGCAGGTTGCGAATTTGCCGCGGCGGTGCGCGAGCCAGGTCAGTAGGAGGAGTGTACCCACGAGCACGTCGAACCGCCCCCACGTCACGTCCAGGCCCAGCAGCAGCATGGTTGCTATGATCGAGAGCAGGAAGAAGCAACCCTCGCGCGCAGAGCATGCCCATGCAGCCCATGCGGTTGCCGTGAGACACACGAGAACGAGGAACGCGCTCCAGGCGTCCGGGAACGGAGCGCCGAATGCCGGTGGATGCAGTAATGCGAACAGGGCGCTTGCGAGCGACGGATATTCGCTCTTGAGCGTGTCGGTGCTGCCCCAGACGTACTCTCCGATGCTCTGGTAGATGTCGATGTCGCCGCTGACGTAGACGAACGGTCGGGCGAAGCGACTCATGACGATCAGTACCACTGCGAGAGCAATGATCAGGATCCATGCGATTTTGGTTCCCTTGAGGACAGACATCAGTGGTGAAGTGTACAACACCGCCAACAGACTCTTTTTGATTGCGAGGCCGTGCCGCGGCTGTACAATCGGCTCCCGTGGCGCAGCGACGCAACATCCTCGGCCACTCCTTCGTCGGGACAGGCGAGGACCTCGCACGCATGCTCAAAGGCGGCGTGATCATGGATGTGGTGACGGCCAAGCAGGCGAAGATTGCCGAGAAGGCGGGCGCTTGTGCGGTGATGGCTTTGGAGAGGGTGCCGAGCGATATTCGCGCCCAGGGCGGCGTCGCGCGCATGAGTGACCCAAAGCTGATCAAAGAAATCCAAGCCGCGGTGAGTATCCCCGTGATGGCGAAGATCCGGATCGGCCATACGGCGGAAGCGCGCATCCTCGAAGCGCTCGAGGTCGACTTCATCGACGAATCCGAAGTGCTCACGCCCGCCGATCCCTTTGACCATGTCGACAAGCGGCATTTCACGATTCCCTTCGTCTGCGGCGCGACGAATCTCGGCGAAGCGCTCCGGAGGATCAACGAAGGCGCCGCGATGATTCGGACGAAAGGGGAGGCGGGGACGGGGAATGTGGTTGAGGCGGTACGGCATGTGAAATTGATCAAGCAGGAGATTGCGGATCTGAAGAAGATGTCATCGGCACAGATGGGCAGATGGGCAGACGGGCAGAGAGTTCCTCGAGAACTTGTGCAGAGAGTCAAGAAAAATCAGCGGCTCCCCGTCGTCACGTTCGTCGCGGGAGGCGTCGCCACTCCCGCCGATGCAGCGCTCCTGATGAGTCTTGGAGCCGAGGGCGTCTTCGTCGGCTCGGGTATCTTCAAGTCGGTAAATCCCAAGCGAACGGCTGAAGCCATCGTGCAGGCAGTCGTTCACTACAACGATGGCAAGAAGCTTGCGGAGGTCTCCACCGGGCTGCCGCAGCCGATGGTGGGGTTGGAGATTGGAACCCTCGGAGTGAGATTGCAAGAGCGCGGTTGGTGATCAATACTCACGTCAACTCAGCTCCGTCTTGATCTCCCATCTCGAGGGGCTGGGCCGTCTTCTGTCACAACGGCAGAGGACACTTTTGTGTGGTCTCGTGTATCGTACCGGCCTATGTTCGTTGGTGTTGTGGCCTTCCACGGCGATTTCGCGGAGCACATTGCGCTTCTCCGCTCGATGAAGCAAAGGGTCATCGAGGTTCGCTCCGTCAAGGAGCTTGCGGAGGTCGATCATCTGATCATCCCCGGCGGCGAGAGCACGGTGATCAGCAGGTTCCTGGAGTCCACAGGCGTCGGGAAGGAGATTCAGCGCCGCGTGAAGGACGAATCGCTTGCGGTCTACGGGACGTGCGCCGGTGCAATTCTTCTCGCACACAAGGTCACCGGCAAGCATGCGCCGAAGACTCTTAGGCTGATGGATATCACGGTCGAGCGCAATGCCTACGGGACGCAGATGCAAAGTTTTTCCGCCGAACTGAGGATCACAGGGGTCCGGGAGAACGTTCCGGTCGCCTTCATCCGGGCGCCGATCATCACGAACGTCGGGAAGGGAATAGAGATGCTCGCCAAGCACGATGGGAATCCGGTGCTTGTACGATGCGGCAGAGTCCTGGCGGGAACATTCCACCCCGAAGTCCGTGATCAGACAGTGATTCACAAGCTCTTCCTCACGATGTGACGATCATGTCTCGTAGCTGGGGGATGGTTGCCATGCCAGTTGCATACGCCGAACTGGTGGACCGTAGGGGAATTGAACCCCAGCCCCTGATTGTCGAGTCAGAAGCCCTGCCTAGGTACGGCCCCCAGTAGTTCGGCAGCTGAAGTATAGTTAAGCGATCTTGACAGTTCCGCTGCTGAGCCTTACAATGAATTCGATTGTCGAGTCAGGAGTTTCCCGCCTGGGGACATTGAATTCCGCCTCCAAAGGCGGTTTTCTTTTTTCTCAGCGCTCCGGGGCGTTCCATACCATCATGGAACGCCTGACTTGCTCTTCGGTAAGCTAAAAAGTAGAAATCACAAAAAGTGATTTTTTGCTACACTCGATTCAGCCATGGAAATACGAAATTTCTGCTCGACTTTGTCAGCCTTCGCCTGAGTACGCCGCAGCACGCATCATCTCTCACTATGAAAATTAGAAACTTCTGTATCACCCTTCGACTCCCCCTCACTTCGCTCGGGGTCACTCAGGGCAAGTCGCTTCTCACCAACTATGGAGATTCGTAACTTTTGTATCATTGCTCATATAGATCATGGCAAGTCGACGCTCTCCGACCGCATGATCGAGGTGACCGGAACGCTCCAGAAGCGCGAAATGAAGGAGCAGACGCTCGACATGATGGATCTGGAGCGCGAGCGCGGCATCACGATCAAATTGACGCCGGTGCGGATGAAGTGGCACCCTTCGGCAGGCTCAGGGCAGGGTCCGATTGAGCTCAATCTGATCGACACGCCCGGCCACACGGATTTCCGCTACGAAGTGAGCCGGTCTCTTGCCGCGTGTGAAGGGGCGATTCTGCTCGTTGATGCGTCACAGGGAATTCAGGCGCAGACACTCGCGGTCCTTACCATGGCACTGGAGCATGACCTGACGGTCATTCCGGTGCTGAACAAAATCGATCTCCCCGCGGCGGATCCCGAGCGCGTGAGCGAAGAAGTTGTGAAGCTGATCGGGTGCAGGAAGGAAGATATCCTCCTGATCTCCGCGAAGGAGGGGAGGGGAGTCGGAGAAGTACTGAAAGCGGTTATCGAAAGAATTCCAGCACCCAAAAAGCAAACGACACAAACGACCCTTCGGCAAAGCTCCCATTCGCTACGCTCAGGGCCTTCGGCAGGGCCTACGGCAGGACAGGCGGAAACGAAGCAAACGACGAGTTCCTCGTTTTCTCCCACGCGTGCTCTCATCTTCGATGCGATCATGGACAGTTACCGCGGCGCTGTAGGCTATGTCCGCGTCATCGAGGGGGAAATCCGGAAGGGGCAGAAGATGTGGTTGCTCGGAACGAAGACGCCATTCGAGGTTCTCGAAGTCGGCCACTTTGCACCGAAGTATGTTTCGGACGACTCCCTCGGCGCAGGTCAGATCGGGTACGTGGTGAGCGGGCTAAGGGACGTGAAGCATCTGCGCGTCGGCGATACGATTGCTTCTTCGGAAGCGTGTCAGACTCTCCCGGGCTACAAGCAGGTCCAGCCGATGGTCTTCGCCGGCTTGTATCCCTCCGAAGCCGACGATTATCAGGATCTGCGGGAAGGCTTGGAGAAACTCTCCCTCAACGACGCGGCGCTTCAGTGGGAGCATGAGAGAAACTCTGCTCTGGGCAACGGCTTTCGCTGCGGGTTCCTCGGCCTCCTCCATCTGGACATCATTCAGGAACGGCTCGAGCGTGAGTACAACTGCAGCCTGGTCGTCACTGCTCCGAGCGTGCTCTACGAAGTGCAGCTGACGGCGAAGAACCCCGCCGAAGTCGTCCGGGCGAGCTTGCTTAAAGAGGACGAGCCCCAGGTTGCGCGCATCAGCAACCCCGCTGACATCCCCGATCCCACGTACATTGATGAGATCCGAGAGCCCTGGGTGAAGCTTGAAATCGTCTGCCGCGAAAAGGACGTGGGCGCCGCCATGAAGCTGGTGCAGGACCGACGAGGCATCAACAAGGCCATGCAGTTTTTGGATGCAGACAGAGCTCTCCTCGAATTCGAGATCCCGTTGCAGGGCATCGTTCTGGATTTCTTCGATCACCTGAAGTCCGCATCGTCCGGCTATGCGTCCATGAGCTACGACCATATCGGCTACAGAGCGGGGGATTTGGTCAAACTGGATCTGCTCCTGATGGGAGAACCGGCCGACGCGCTCAGCACCGTCGTTCACCGCAGCGAAGCTCATGACGTCGGCGCCGTCATCTGCAAGCAATTGAAGGACGTCCTGCCGAAAGCGCAATTCCCGATCGCGATTCAGGCGGCGATTGGCGGGAAGATCGTCGCGCGCGAGACCGTGCAGGCAATGCGAAAGGACGTCACGGGCTACCTCTACGGTGGCGATGTCACGCGGAAGAAGAAACTCCTCCAGAAGCAGAAGAAGGGGAAGAAGAGGCTCAAGATGATGGGGAAGGTGACGTTAAGCCAGGAAGCGTTTTTAGCTGTTCTGAAGCGATGATGGATCTTCATTTCCCGCTCCATTCAACGTTCTTGGCAATTCCTCTTGAAGCGGAGGCCAAGCATGCGTTTCAAGAATTCCAGAACCGTCTGAAAGATTTCGACGATATCTTCCGCTTCCAGTGTCCGCAGTCACCCCATCTGACGTTGCAATTCTGGAAGGAAGTGATGGAGATTGAATACTATCAAATCATTCCCCAGAGCAAGAAGATCGCCGATGCATCCGCACCGTTCACATTGAAGATGCAAGGAGTGTCGACGTTTGGCAGTGCCACGTTGGCGCACGCGAGTGCGCCTTTACGTGGATCTCGCGGCGAGGATCGCGTGCTGTTTCTGGATGTCCCCTTCAGCGATGAACTCGCACGACTGAAAAAGCGCTGCCCGTGGCCGAATATCGAGCCATTTGTGCCGCACATCACACTTGCACGGATCAAACATCCGCAGAAGTTTGCCGTTCACAAGAAGAGGATCATGAAGTTGATCGGGGATGCGGAGTTGGCGATTCCCGTTGATCGGGTGAGGTTGTATGCGGAGGTGAACGGTGTGCAGCAGACGACACTGCAAGATTTCTTTTTTGCGAAGTAATCATTTGTTGTTGTTTTACTCCTCTTCTGCCTTTTTTTGCCCGGCTTTCTCCGGCAATTCCACGAGATCCAAAAACGGTTCAAAGACCGTCTGGAGGATGCTGATGGCGAGTCCCTGCAGTGATTCGAAGGGCGCAGAGCGGCCCCCGCCTTCTTTCGATGTGAAGAATTCCTGCAGGACGAACGTCGCGAGCTGCAGGACGATGCCGTCGATGCTGTGCTGGTCGACCATCAGCTTGCGGAGAATCCTGCGTGCATCGAGGACCATGACCATCTGCATGCGCGTGATCCAGGCGATGAGGATGCGATTGGCGGGCGCGTCAATGGATTCTCCGTCTACGACTTGGACCTCGTCCTCGACGATATCGGATGACGTCTCCTTCATCTCTTTCTTCACTTCTTCGAGGTATTCCTTCACCACCGTCCGGCAATCTTCATTGATGAGAGAAAGGATTGCGAGGATGAAGACGGAGGGGCAGTCACGTGCGACGAGGCGCGAGATCAGGACGAAGAGATGCGTGTACCGATCGTCCTGCAAGAACTGCAGGATGGTTTTGGCAACGCGCGTATCGCGCTTCTTGCTGCGCTTCTCCTCACGCTGGATCTGCGCCATCGCCGCACCGGCCGCCGCGAAGCGCTGCTTGGCTTCTTCGCTCAATGCCTCGGGAGCTCCGGATGCGCCTTCGCCGGGCGCGCCGATCTCGATACCTCCCGTTTCGGACATGTCTCAATGGTACATGCACTTGCATGAGAAGTTCCACCACCTGCTACTTTGCCGCCACCGGCTCGATCGAAACCACCGTGCAGCGCTCACGGGCGCCGTCGAACTTTACACGTCTCTTTTGTGCAAAGCAGACCTGTCCATCGATATCGGCATGGATCGTCCAATCCTTTCCGACGTGCGTGTTCTTCCCCGGGAAGTACCAGTAGCCCTTTTGGCGGATCACAATCTCCCCCGCGCGGACGGCTTGGCCCCCGAAGCGCTTCACGCCCCGGCGCTTCGCTCTGCTGTCTCTGCCGTTCTGCGTCGACCCGCCGGCCTTTTTATGCGCCATAGCGGGAGCATTGTAAGGGGGTTTTTCTTGTTTTCAAGAGGGAAACTCCGCTTAAGGTCCCTCGTCTCGCTCACTCCGTTCGCTCGCTCGGGACATATAAAATCGCTCCTCGCTTCTCTGCGGGCGATTTTTATATGGTTGCGGGGGTGGGATTTGAACCCACGACCTCGAGGTTATGAGCCTCGCGAGCTACCAGGCTGCTCCACCCCGCGTCGAACTGTGTGATTCTGAAGCATGAGTTTTGCTCTTGCAAGGAAGAAAAACGCCACATTCATATTCCGCGTTTCAACTCCTCAATCTTCTCCCGCTCGAAGAGGAAGAGCTCCCAGTGCTGGTACACCGGCGTTTCGCGCAGCGTCTCTTCGTACGCGGCCTGCTGCTGCTCGGTGGGGGTGAATTCTAACGAGGTGCTCAGGTCGGGCGCTTTCGGCTGCTGCGTGATGATGAGCGCCTTCTCGCCGGGATTGAGCCTCCCCAATGTCTCCTTCGCATACTTGTCCTTGTACTGAACCGAGCGGAAGTAATCGAGGTCTCCCCGTTCCTCCTGGATCTGCAGCGCGAGTTCCTCGTTCTGTCGCGCGATCTGCTCCAGATGTTCATCGAACAGGATGTTGCGGTAGTAGGAGAGCGCGAGGCCGAAGGCCATGAATCCCACGACAGTCAGGCCCACCACGATCGTGAGTTGTTTGCTGATGGGTTCTAAATCCCGATACGGCATCGCGTGTAGAATACCATCGTGAGGATCTACTGCTCAGGAATCGGCGGCATTGGTTTGAGCGCGTACGCGTCATTGCAACGAGCGGCAGGCCATGAAGTTATAGGGAGCGACAGGAGCGACAGCGCTCTACTCGATGATCTCCGTTCGCAGGGAATCACAATCATGCTAAGTCAATCGGGCAGCGCGATTTCCGAGGACGTCGATCTCTTCGTGTACTCCGAGGCGATCCCTGTCGATGCGCCGGAACGGAAACGCGCCTTGGAGCTCGGGATCGCACAGCAGTCCTACCCCGAAGCGTTGGGAGACCTCTCCCGCGGTCACTCACCCGTCATCGCCGTCTGCGGGACGCACGGGAAATCATCCACAACGGGGATGGCCGCGCGCCTCCTGATGCACAGCGGCCGCGATCCTACCGTCGTCGTCGGCACGAAGCTCCGGGAACTCCAGGGGAGGAATTGGCGCACAGGGATGCCCGGTGGGACCTTCCTCCTCGAGGCCTGCGAATACCGACACGCGTTTTTCCACTACCCCTCGACCATCATCCTGCTGACCAACTGTGATGGCGACCATTTCGACTTCTACAAGACGGCGGAGGACTACCGAGCAGCATTCGTCACGTTTGTGAAAAAACTCCCGGCCGATGGAATCCTCATCACGCATCTCTCGGACCCCGATTGCGCGGACATCGCGAACGCCACCGGAAGGAAGGTCATTGATGCGGACGCGTGTCCGATGATCGACCTCAAGACGCCGGGCAAGCACATGCGTGCCAATGCCCAGCTGGTCCTCGCGCTTGCGGATGTCCTGGGTGTTCCCTCTCCGCAGGCACAGGCCGCCATCGCGGGATACGCGGGGAGTTGGCGGCGGATGGAACTGAAGGGAATCCTTCGCTCCGCACAGGATGACACGGTCGGTATCCCGGTCATTGACGATTACGCTCACCATCCGCGAGAGATCCGCGCGACGCTGGAAGCGATGACGAGCGAGTACCCGGGCAAGCGGATCATCTGCGTCTTCCAGCCGCACACGCACGACCGCACGCTGAAGTTCTACGATGACTTCACGACGGCCTTCCGCGGCGTCGATACCGTGATCATCCCGAACATCTACGAGGCGAGGAACGATATCGAGACCGAACGCGTTGACCTTCCAACATTCCTCAAGGACATTTCACAGAGCAGCAGTGTGCGATGCGTCGACGGGAAATCTCTCACCGAGACGGAGCGGATGCTCAAGGAAGAAATTTTGCAGGGAGGGGATGTGCTGATGTGTATGGGGGCGGGGGATATCACGAATCTTGCAACTGCCATGGTAGGTGCATCCATGTGAGGCCGACGGGCGCGGCACCGCCGCGCTCCTACATCTCATTTGGTATCATCATCCTGTACTTGGTATTTCTCCCGTATTGCAATGAGGATCTTCGCGATCTCGGCACGCGAAATGGGGTCCGTGGGATGAAAGAGGCCTGTGGGCGTGCCATCCGCATTCGCACTGCCCGAGACGATGCCCTCGGCCGCCGCGGTTTCGATGGCGCCGGCGTAGGGGGTCTTGCGGAGGACGTCGGTGAACGTGTCGCTCGTCGCCCAGTGCACAGGGATACCGAGCACCTGCAGGAGTGTCGCGACGACTTCGCCGCGCGTGGCGGGACGGTGCGGATCCACCGTGCCGTCGACGTACACGGACCATCCACGCTCCTCCGCCGATGCGAGGTAGCGCGTGAACCACTGCCCACGGGCAAGCAGATTGAGCGGCGCCGATGTGACTTCGTTTTCGTTGAGCTTCATCGCGGTGTGGGCGATCTTCGCGAGCTGAGCGATCGTCACGGGATCGCCGGGGCCGAATCTGCCGCTGAAGCTGCCGTCCGCATTCGTGTAGCCCGTCATGATCCCACGACCGACGATCGTCGTGATGTAGGGGGCGAACCACGCGTCTGCGGGAATGTCGGTGAACGTCATCGTCTTCCCGCCGAGCTCCGTCGTGACCGTCGTTGGCTTCGGCGCTCCCTTCACGGGCCTGAAATCCTTGCACGTGAGCCGGATCATGAAGTTGATGCGCCCCTCCTTCTCGAGAATGCCGGATTGCGCTGGGGGACGAGGACAGCCATCGGGCTTGAACGTGACGCTGTAGTTGCCGATGGGCATCGGGGAATACTCCGTGGGCGTCACACCCTTCCTCACCATGCCGTTTGGTCCGATCATCGCGAACGGTATCCCGAGCGGATCACTCCCGACCCCGATTTTGCCGAAGATCGTCAGCGCGTAGGTGACGACGAGCTTCAGCGTCATCGCGTCCTTCAGGTCGAACGTGATCTGCGGGGTATCAGCAGACTGGATCGCGTCATCATCCAGGAAGATCTCGATGTGTGCGGTGGTGCCGTCGGGAGGAACGGTGAAGAACGAGTACTTGCCCGGCACGAGGTCCGGTACCGAGAGCAGCGCATCCGTCCGGTGGAACGACTCGTGGTTTGGGCGAAGCAGCGTCCACGTCCCGACCGCCTCGATTGCACTCTTCTGCTCGACGAGGAGCGTCCCAGAGGGCGCCACAATGGTCTGTTCATCCTGGGCATGGAGAAAGAACGGCAAGGACAGCAGCGAAGCGAGGAGTCCCACGGCGAGGAGTCGCGAACGCGAGAACATAGCCCGATTCTACCGTGCGTCCAAGCGATCGGCGAGCGCCGCATCCCACATTCTCCGCAAAATAGCATGATCCTCATCCACGAGAGTCCGTTTCCCGTGTGAAACGACCATCCGGCCGCTTCCGTCCGCACAGCCGATATCCTGCACGGAGACTCCCAAACCGTGTGCGATGTTCAGGAAACCCTCAATATCCGACGGTGCGACTTCGATGAGGAACCCCGGTGTCTGCGTGAAGAGTAGCCGATCCGCTGGCAGCGAACTGCTCAGAGCATCCAAGTTCACCTGTATGCCGAGTCCATGATCGATCTTCCTCTGCGGGCAGAGCATTTCAAAGAGTCCCAAGAGAAGGCCTCCGTCACTGATGTCGTGACAGGAGAGCACGAGACCTGTGCCGATGGCGCTGATGATCAGGTGCATCTGCTGTTGCGCTTCGTTGAAGTCCGGTTTTGGCAGATTCGTGCCGAGCAGAGCATCCCGACCGGCTCCCATCGTCTCCTCCAGCACTTCATAGTATGCCGATCCGCCGCATTCATCGTTCCGCTCACCAATGAGCAGCAGCCGCGATCCTGCTCTCTTCAATTGCATCGAGACGGCCCTCGTCGCATCGGGAATGACGCCGATACAGCAGACGATCGCCGAAGGGGGGATAGCGCTGCCATCCGGGAGAGAGTTGTACAGGCTGACGTTGCCGGAGATCACCGGGACGCATTCCCCGTCGAACGTCACTGCACGAGCCGCGTCGCTGATGCCGCGCACACCTTCCTCCAGCGCTGCCAGATGCTGCGGAATTTCCGGGTTCCCGTAGTTCAGGCAGTCGGTGAGCGCGCGCGGTGTCGCTCCCACGGCGGCGACGTTCATCATCGACTCGAGTGCAGCAAGTGCGCCCTGCAAGTACGCGGAAATTTTGCCGTACCGCGGGTTGCCGTCCCCAGCGAAGACCGCGCCCACCCGTTCATCCGCTGGTGCGAGTTCCCAGTCGGGATGGGTGCCTCCCGGAAGATACGACGCGAGATCCCGCATTGGCATGATCACAGACGCATCGGCTTCGCCGGCTTCCATGATGGTGTTCCCCATCACCGTCTTGTCGTAGTGGCGGAAGACGCGGGATTGAGAGGCGTGGTTGGGGTGAGTGAGCATGGTGCGTAAGACGTCGGGAATGCTTGTTTTCAAAACCCCCACCCCCCAGCCCCCTCCCCCACCGTTCGCTCCGCTCACGGAGGGAGAGGGGGAGGAAACCGTGATAGTTCCATCGTCATCGCAGGCGATCTCCGGCTCCGACCGCTTCACTTCGACGAGTTTCGTCGGACGATTGTAGAGGAGGCCGGAAGTAATGTCCTGAGATTTTGCTTTGCAGACGGTCACGCCGTTGTGCGTGAGGTGGTATATCCCGCTGCCGTTGACCTTCCCGATCACGCTCGCGCGCGCGTTTTCGGCGACGCTCGGGAGATCCCAATCTTCGTTGTAGTGTTTGAGGATATGCTGCGTGAGGGATGGATGAACTATCCAGCAGAACCGCTCTTGGGTTTCGGCGCAGGCGATCACTTCGGGCGGGAGGTCTTTGATCGAGACGTGAACGCTGGCGAGTTCGATGACAGCGCCGAACCTGCGGCCGGCGACCTGTTCCACCGTGGAACAGACGACGCCGCCGGCGCCGAGATCCTTGAAGCTGACGCGGTGGAGATTTCCCGTCGCCGCGAGCCAGTCGAAGAGCGCGTAGGTCGAGATCAGCACATGACGCTCCAGGAAGGGGTTCGGCTCCTGCACGGCGCCCGTGTTCTGCTCCTTCTTCTCCTCTTCCATCGAGAGGCTCGCGAAGGCTGCGCCTCCGAAGCCGCTGCGGTCCGTCGGCTTCCCGATGAGAATGATGTCGTAGCCCTCTCGTGCCGCCTCCTCCGGTACTTCGCTGTGGATGACCTCATCTTCGCGGACGATGCCGATGGCGATCGCGTTCACCAGGCAATTGGCGTTGAATCCGGCATCAAAGACCGTGTCACCGCCCAGGTTCGGGATGCCAAGGGGGTTTCCGTACCCGCCGATGCCGCGCATCACCTCCTTCGCGATGCCGCGCGATTCCGCCGATTTCAAATCTCCCAGCCGGAGCAGGTCCATGCACCCGACCACCCGCGCGCCCATGCATGCGACGTCGCGGACTGTTCCACCGATGCCGGTGGCTGCTCCTTCAAAAGGGACGACCTGCGAGGGGTGGTTGTGCGACTCGTGCGAGACGACGATGCCCCACCTGCGGCCGGGCGGTCCGTCCGTCAGTGCGACGATGCCGCTGTCCTCCTTGGGTCCCAGAATGACGTGCTTCCCCGTTGTCGGGAACATCTTCAGAAATCGCCTGGAGGACTTGTAGCTGCTGTGTTCACTCCCTTGAATACCCCAGATGACGGCCTCCACAACCGTCGGTGCACGACCAAGTAAGGTCTCAATCTTTCGCGCTTCCTCCACGGTCAGTCCGATCGAATATTGTTTGAGCGCTTCCTTCACCTGAGCGTCACTCATTGCCGAAAACTGCAGGGTGGGGGCTTCTATGATAAGGAGTATAGGGTTGGGGCTAGGGTTGGGGCTAGGGCTAGGGCTGGGGTTGGGGTTGGGTAGGCCGCTGCGCTACTCTATTCCTGATGCGCTTTCCCGGTTTCCTTCAGCAGCACCGTCTCCTCGGCGGCGCATTCGTCCTGGCAGTGACGCAATTTGGCGCGTCGCTTGCAGGTTTGATCAGAGATAACCTCCTCGCGCGGACATTCCCCGGTCTCGGCGTGGTCGACGCCTACGTCGCGTCGTTCCGCCCGAGCGATCTCCTGTTCCAGATCTGCATCATGTCGGCACTCGGGACCGTCTTCGTCCCGATCCTCGCGGCGCACAAGGCGCACGGGCGGCGGGGAGACATCGATCAAGTTCTGACGGGCGCGATGGCAATGGGCGGGGTTGTATTCGGCGGGCTCGGGCTCGGGCTCGGGCTCGGTTTCCCGTGGATTGCGCAGTATTTGGTCAACTTCACTGGAGATCAACTCGCGCTCTATGTCCGCTTCGGGCAACTCGCGCTCATCACCAATTTCCTTTTTGTCTTCGGGAATTCGTTCGGCCAGTACCTGATCACCGAACAGCGGTACTGGATCTACGGCATCACCCCAATTCTCTACACTCTCGGCACAGTCGCCGGAACCCTCTGGCTCACGCCGTTCTACGGCGTC
This sequence comes from uncultured Candidatus Peribacteria bacterium, assembly GCA_964563915.1. GTDB lineage: Bacteria > Patescibacteriota > Gracilibacteria > Peribacterales > Peribacteraceae > JABFSS01. Next base: position 27,106 of record CAZLYW010000007.1, read on the forward strand.
TACGGCCCGATGCTCGGCACCGTAGGCGGAGCGGTCATTTACGTCCTCGTTCGGGCGGCAGCCGTCTTCCACTACGGCTTCCGGTTTCCGCCCTTCGGCTCGGCGCAGGGTAAACTCTGGCATCCAGATCTCCGCGAGATGGGCATCCTGATGCTGCCGCGCATGTTCGCCCTCGGCGCACTGCAGTTGCAGCTTCTTCTCTTCGATACGATCGCTTCCGGGCTCGACCAGGGATCCATCACGATCAATGCGTACAGCCGCAACTTCCAGAGCGTGCTCGTGGGAGTTGCAGGAATTGCTTTGGCACAGTCTGCATATTCACTGCTAAGCCAAGCTGCCGCGAAAGGCGAGATGCATCGGTTCCGTGTCTACGTCCATAAGAGCATCGGCCTCATCGTTTTGCTGATGGTTCCTGCAAGCATTCTCTTGATGTTGATGGCGCCCGTCGCGGCGCGCTTGGTTCATCTTCACGATGAAACGTGGTACGGCCCCTTCCGGATCGCGCTGATGCTGTACGCCGTCAGCGCGACGTTCGAGAGCGTGTCGCACCTCCTGTTGCGCGGTTTCTATGCTCTGAAGAATACTGTTATTCCCGCGATACTGGTTGTCGGGGCTGCCTTCCTCTCGATAGGAGTTGCATGGCTGTTCACCGAACGGCTCTCTGTCTACGCGCTGCCGCTCGGCTATTCCATCGGCCAAATCGCGCAGGCGATCTTTCTGGGTCTGATGCTGATGTGGGCCATGCATCAACGCCGACTGAAGTCGGCGGCTACCGGTTCCGTGTCATTGCCATAATTCGAATTGAGAGAATGCCTTTTCCGGTTCCTCCGCCACGGTCATGTTCGTGACCTTCGCACGAGGAGGGCCTCTCCAGCACCACTGCTCCAACTGTTTCAGCTTTTCCTCCGGTCCTTCCGCGAAGATTTCGACGCCACCGTCGTCTAGGTTCTTCACGAATCCGGTCAATCCGAGCTTGTCCGCTTCCTCTTTGGCTTGCGCTCTGAAAAATACTCCTTGGACGAGGCCGGTGATGAGAAGGTGCACTGCGGGCATGTGCGCAGTATGACACATTCACTCATCGAGCCTGCAATCATCGCGTTGTCCCATACCTACTTCTTTTTGACCTGCGTAAAGTCTAGCTCCACGGGAGTTTCTCTGTCAAAGATGAGCACCAGCACATTCAACTTCCCTTTGTTCACATCCACGCTCTGCACAGAGCCATCGTAGTTCTTGAAGGGTCCGTCGATGATCACGACGAGATCGCCGACTTGGAAGTCGCTCCTAAACTTCGCCTGCTCCTCGCCGATGCGCCGCTCGATGACACCGAATTCCTCCGGACTGACGGGAACCGGAATGTTGCCCGAACCGACGAAGCCGGTGACGTTCGGCGTGTTGCGGACGACGTACCAGGAGTCGTCGGTGACGATCATGTCGACGAGGACGTAACCCGGGAAGAGCTTGCGCTCCTCCTCGATCGGCTCGCCCTTCTTGAAGACCAACTGCTTCTCCTTGGGCACCATCACGGTGAAGATGTAGTCCTGCATGCCGAGCGACTCGACCCGCTGCTCGAGCGCCTGCTGGACGCTGTCCTCGTACCCCGAATATGTGTGCAGCACGTACCAATTGCGCCCGGCGCGGGGATCCTGTTTGCCCATCGTCAGAAGGTGAGAGAGAGGAGGAAGCGGACGACGGCGCTCAGGACGAAGTCGACGAGGCCGAAGGCCGCGGAACAGGCGAGCGTGAAGGCGAGGACGACCGCGGAGAGGCGTACAGCCTGCTGCCGCGTCGGCCAGCGGACGAGTTCGAGTTCCTGGATCGATTCGTTAATGTACGAGGTGACGGCGTTGATCATGGTTCCGGGTGATATGAAAAAAGCCCCGAGGGGACTGGTTCTATCCTACACGAAACGTATGCGCATGCAAGTGGATCTTGCGGCGTGAAGCAACCAAAGCAACCAAGGAAACCGAGGGAACCAAGGATTTTTTGTCGTCGTTGGCTTCTTTGGTTCCATCGATTTCCTTGGTTTCTACAAACCGTATTCGGGGGCCTCCAGTGCATGAATCTTGGTGATCGGCAGCGCGATGAACCACACTCTCCCCTTGATATCATCCTCCTTCACGAACGGCGTGGGCTTGCCGTCGGAGCCCATGAAGCTACGGGAGTCGAGGCTGCCCTGCCGGTTGTCGCCGAGCAGGAAGTATTCACGGGGAGGGATCTCGTACCTCACAGCCGTCCTGTCGCCGCTGCTGGGGGGATGCTTGAAGGAGTGGCCGAGATTGCGCGTGTTCAGGTAACTCGCCTCATCGAGCTTTCGCGTCTGCTCGTCCTCGGGCGTCGTGAGGTAGACGAAGCCGTCCTTGAGCGTGACGGTGTCGCCCGGCAGGCCGATCACGCGCTTGACGTAGTACTTGCTCTGGTCGTTTGGGGGCCGGAAGACGACGACATCGCCGCGCAGGGGATCGCCCATCAGATACGCGAACTTGTTGATGATGATGTACTCCTTGTCAGCGAGCGTATCGATCATCGAGTTCCCCTCCACCTGGAAAGGGGAGACGAGGAAGGTGCGGATACCCGCAACGATCGCCACGATCACGACGATATTGAAGACGACGTCGAGGAGGTGGTACCAGAAGCCGTGTTTCTGCAGTCTCATGCCGGGGAAGCGTACCGCCGCGCACTCCCGGTGTACAGCGCTTTCTCCGCCGCATAGACTGGTGCCGATGATGGATGCCTACCTCTTCCGCAAGAACCTGGAAGACGACGAACAGATCCGCCTGGTCGTCCACAAGCACTGGCTGGTCGGCCTGCGCTTCCTCGTCTGGCCGACCGTCTCGTTCCTCCTCGCCGACGCTGTACTCTTCCTCCGGCATGCGCAACCTGCGGTGCTCCTCGGGTTCCTCTGGGCGGTCGCATCACTCGTGTGGTGGCTGCGCAATTTCTTCGATTACTACCTGGATGCCTGGATCATCACGAATCACGGCGTCATTGATCTTGAATGGCTCGGCTGGTTCCACCGGCAGTCCTCCCGTATCCTCTACAGCGATATCCAGGGGGTGAGCACCGAGATCCACGGCGTCACGGGAACACTCCTGCGGTACGGCACCATCAGCATCGAGAAGATCTCCACGGGGTCGGCGGTTTCCATCTCCCACGTTCCGCGGCCGCGGCGCGTCGAATCGGCAATCCTGCAGAACATGGAAGCGTACCTGCATGCGAAGAACCTCAAGAACGCGAAGCATGTTGAAGAACTGCTCTCCCAGTTCGTCGCTCAGCACGTGCAGGAGACGGATGTGAGAGAGCAGCGGACTCCCCGCCGCACGACCAAGGCATCCTTCACATCATCGAAGATCGGGTCGCTATGAAGCCTCACCTCGTCATCATCGGACTCGGCAATCCCGGCAAAGAACATCAGCGTACGAGGCACAATGCCGGTTTCCGTGCGCTGGATCTGTTGTCAGCGCAATTCGGAGTAGGGGAGTGGACGGAGGGCCAGAAGGAGCTCTGTCGGATGCAGGAGGCCCGCATCGTCACCGTCCCCGTCCTCCTCGTGAAGCCGACGACGTACATGAATCGGTCGGGCGAGTGCATCCGCAAGCTCGTGGAGTTCTATAAACTCAATCCGCGGGAACAGATCCTCGTCCTGTGCGACGACATCGATCTTCCGGCAGGTGAGGTGCGTCTCCGGATGAAGGGCGGACCGGGGACGCATAATGGTCTCCGCTCGATCGTCGTCGTACTCGGCGAAGAATTCCCGCGATTGCGGATCGGCATCGGAGGGACGCAGCCGAAAGGGGAAGACCTCTCTGCGTGGGTGTTGAGCGTTCCCTCGAAGGAGGAGCAGAAGGCCATCGAGGTGGCGATCGCGACACTGCCGGCGAACGTGAAGAAGTTTGTGATGGAGCGCGTGGACGACTGAGGAAGCCGACGCAAACAAGGCAATCGAAGAAAACGAGGATCTGTTTCTTCGAGTGCGTCGTTTTCTTTTCTCACCCGACGAATTTCCTCCCCACAGCCGCACCACCCGCCAATCCCGCGGCGATCACCACGATCCACAGGAGCATTGGCATCGCATTCCCCTCTGCTGCCGCATGCAAGGGCGTTAGGAACTGCCTCGTATTCTCGATCGGGCCGAAGAAGTCCTCGATGCCCGTCTGCGGTAAGGAGGAGTAGTCGTAGTCGTCATAGCGATACTCTCCACTACTGTATGGCGACGAGGAGCCGTCATCGTAGGGTGAGGTGTATCCGACATCCACCGTCGAGCCCACAGTGGGGACGTAGCCGACCTCGGCGCTGAAGGCGCGGGCGGTGTTCTGCACGGCGTAGCCCGGTCTGAGTGAGCGCGAGAGCCTCCCGCGGTAGCGAAAGCTGCGGTTCTCGCCGGGTTGAAGGCTATCGATGTGCCAGGCGATCCTGCCGCTCTGCAGATCGCCCGCGCCAGGATCCGTGACGGTGAATTCGGAGGGGTCAAAGGTGTCGTTGACGGCGATGTTGCGGATCTCGCGGTCGTTGCTATTGCGGACGGTTACTATGTAGGAGAGGGAACTCCCCGCAGTCGCGGAGAGGCGGTCGCTCGTTTTTTCGACCTCCAGCGGCCCCGCGTAGAGTCCGCCTGATCGGTAGCCGCTCAAGCCGCCGGTCACTTGCGTCACGTCGCTTGAAACTTCCCCCTGCACGAAAGCGGTCGCGCGTAGCAGAGTGCCATCTGGAGCGTCGCTGCGCACTCGCACCGTGAACTCCAGGTCGCGGCTGCCGTTCGGTGCGACCACCATGTCCAGCCAGCGGATATTCTCCCGATCACGGACACCGCCTTCCGTCGCCGAGACGAATTCCGAATACTGGGGAATCGCGGCATCGATATTGGCGTGGGGGTCAAGCCGTCCGGACGTGTTATCGATGCGGATCACGTAGGTGAGCAGATCGCCCCTGTCCGCACTGTCGCGATTATCGGTGATCGAGGAGAAGAGCGAGTACGGTCTCCCGCCGGTGACCGTGCGGTCGACCCCGACGATATTGCCCGCGCGGGCGACCACCTGGATCGGGTAACGATTCGGTACGCGGCTGTCCACGCTGGCACGGAAGGCGAACACGCGCTCATCGCGCGGGCCGAGTGTGACATTCCTCCAGATCAGTTCATCGCTCACGACGTCCGCTCCGGGTGCATCGATCAGGCGCAGCGCGATGGGGAGCTTCACTCGCAGGGGCGTCACGATGCCGTTCGGTTCGGGATTCCGAACCACGATGACGTAGTCCAGGATATCGCCGGGCCCGGCGTTGTCGCGATGGTCGGTGACGCTCACGTGGAGCTGGTTCTC